>PLTW01000091.1 GCA_003164655.1 Actinomycetota bacterium | reverse complement strand
CGGCGCGGGCGGCCGCCCGCGCCGCCGCCGCCACCTCGGTCCCCAGGATCAGCTCTTCGAACGAGAAGATGCGCCCGCCGGCCACCATGCCCACGCCGGCGAGCATGTCGACACCGGCGAGGATCGACAGGTAAGTCGTGGTCACATCGTCGATCACCGACTGCCAGCCGGGCGTCTTGGCCGCCGAGGCGTTTGTGCCGCACTGCGTGGGCAGCCCATAGAACGCGCCGATGTTGCCGGCGGCGGCGGCCATCAGGGTGTCCTCGGGGGCGCCGCCCGAAAAGTCGCCACTGTGCAGGTCCATGACGCTAGGGATAAAGCAGACGAAGACCGGCGCGCCGGGAAACGCCGCCTGGATCGCACAGACGCCGGAGAGCACCTCGGCGATGCCGACGACGAGCGAGCCGGCCATGGTGACCGGCGTGGTCGAGCCGCCCTGCGGCATGGTCACAAAGCCGATCGGCACGCCGGCCTCGGCAAAGACGAGGCCGGCGCCGAGCGTGCCTTCGTCGTGACCGAGTGGCGTGATCGTGCCCAGCAGCGCCGAGATAGGGGGCGCCCGGCGCACGCCCAGATCGCCGCCGGCGATGGCGCGCGCCATCTCGACGGCGACCCGCGCCTGGGTCTCGTCGACGATCGTCACCGTCTGCACGTGCTTGCCGGTGTTGGCCAGCACGTCGTAGATCTCGTAGAGGCCGCGGCGGGCGACCGGGCGGTCCTGAGCGCTCACGGCCGTCCAGCAGAAGTCGACGTCGTCGAGGGCGTCGACGATGCGCGTGATGGCGACCCCGTCGGCGGAGGTGGTCGGCCGCTTGGCGCCTGTTTCGAGGTCGTAGATGTCGGTGGGACAGCCGTCGGTGGTGAGCAGCGAGCCCTCGCCGGTGACCAGTGTGCGGTTGGCGCGGGCGCCGAGGGTCAGGTGGGCCGGCGCCAGCGACACCAGCCGCCGCACGACATCGGCGGGGATGCGCACCGTCTGGCCGGCGGACTGAGCGCCGGCCGCGACGAGCGCCGCGCGGGCGGGCGGCGACGGTACCGAGATCCCGGTGGTCGCCAGCACGTGGAGCGCCGCTTCGTCGAGCCGTTCGAGGTCGTCGGCGGTGAGGATCTCAAGGCGTCCGGTCGCCTGGGGGGCCAACTGTCGCACTCGCGCACCTTCCTCTTTCGTCTTGGGGCCTGCCGATCGGGGTGCTGCAGGACCGACCTGCGGCAGGCGGTCGTTCGCGGCCACCCGCCGCACGCTCATGGGCTCGCGGGCGATCCGGCTCAGCGGGCGGCCCAGTGCGAGACCGCCCCATTCTGCGGTCGCGCGGCGATGGCTGCAACCCAGGCGTCGAGCGCCCCGCGCAAGTCGGCGCTGCTGTACTTCAGCATGGTGGTCGTCGTGCCGCGGCCGCCGGAGACGGCCGGACCGCGCTACGCGTCGAACATTCGTCCCCCCTCGCGGCCGCGCCCACTGTAGCACGGCGGGCGGGCTGTTGCCGGGAGGGTCCGACCTGCCTACGATGAGACGATGCACCAGCGTTCGACACCGCAGCGCTTCGGCCGGCGGCTGGCCAACCTGCTCCTGATCGCCGGCGGGCTCACGCTCGCGTTCCCGTTCTGGTCGGCTGCCTACACGCACTATCAGCAGCGCCACCTGGGCGCCGACTACAGTCGCGCGAGCGTCGCTTTTGCCTCTCGGGCGCGCGAGCAATCGCCGGCCCTGGCGCTCCTGCATACGCCGGCCATGAGAGCTCGCCGGCTCGCCGCCCTGTTCGCGCGCGGCCTCAAGCCCGGCGACCCGATCGGCCGGCTGATCATCCCCCGCCTCAAGATGAACCATGTCGTCGTGCAGGGCAGCACGGGCTCCGGCAGCCTGAGCCCCGCGAGCGACACCGCCTACCTGCGCGGCGGACCGGTGCACTACGGAGTGACGCCGCTGCCGGGCGCCGGCGAGCCTTTTGCCGTAGCCGGTCACCGCACCACCTTCAGCGCTCCGTTCTACAGCCTCAACACGTTGCGCCGCGGCGATCCCATCGTTGTCGACACGCCGTACGGCCGGTTCGTCTACTCCGTTGTGAAGCTCACTACAGTGCTGCCCACCGACGTAGGGGTGCTCTTCGACCGCGGCTACGGCCTGGTGCTCACCACCTGCACCCCACCCTACAGCGCGAGCCACCGTCTGGTGGTCTGGGCAAAAGCGACGAGCTTCAGACTCAAGTAGCGCGGCGACGCGGCGGCGGCGCTCAGTCGGGATACGGCGGGCGCTCCGCGCGGGATCCTTCGAGCAACATGACGAGGTAGTACTCACCCGCGCGCCCGCCCCCGTGAGCCGAAGGCACAAAGACGAGCCCGTCGGCCAGCACCATCGAGCGCAGAATGCCTGAACCCTGCGGCCCCGTCGTCGTGAACCGCCAGTCGCCGCGCCCGTCGCGGGCCAGCAGGCAGCGACGCACCTCGACCCTGTCTCTGGTCGCCTTCACCGGTTCGGCAGCGGCCGCCGTGAGCCACGGCCGCCAGATATCGCGGCGGCCCTGCAGGGCCAGCAACGCCGGTCGGATGTAAAGCTCGAACGAGACCATGGCGGCCACCGGGTTGCCCGGCGCGCCGAAGACGAGGCGTCCGTCGCGGACCCCAAAAGCGAACGGCTTGCCCGGCTTGGTGGCGACACCCCAGAAGCGGCGCTCCACGCCGAGCTCGGCCTCGATCTGCTTGACGAAGTCGTAGTCGCCGACCGACACCCCGCCCGAGGTGATCGTGACGTCCTCGTCGAGCGCCCGCGAGATCAGGCGGCGCGTCTCGTCGGGGTCGTCGGGAGCGATGCCCAGCAGCACCGGCTCGGCCCCGGCCGCAAGCGTCTGGCCCCAGGCCGCGAAGGAGTTGGAGTTGCGGATCTGGCCGGGCCCGAGCGGCTGTCCGAGCGGCACCAGTTCGCTGCCCGTGGCCAGGATGGCGACTCGCGGCCGGCGGGCGACCGCCAGCTCCTCGACGCCGATCGAGGCGAGAAGCCCGAGCTCCGCGGGCCCCAGCGCGGCGCCGCGGGGCAGCACGACGTCACCGCGGCGCACGTCCTCGCCGGCGTAGCGCACGTTCCTGCCGGCCGCCGGCGCCGTGCGCACGAAGACCCTGCCGTCACGCTCCTCGGTGTGCTCTGCCTGAACCACGGTGTCGGCGCCTGCCGGCAGCGGGGCGCCGGTCATGATACGGGCCGCGTCGCCCGGCCCCAGCGGCTCGGCGGCCACGCTGCCGGCAGGGATCTCGACGACGATGGGCAGACCGTCAGAGCGCGCCACACCGGCGAGGTCGGCGCCGCGAGCGGCGAACCCGTCCATGGCGGAGTTGTCGAACGACGGCACGTCCTCGGGCGAGACCACGTCGGCGGCGGCGGTGCGTCCCAGCGCCTCGAGGAGCGGCACTCGCTCCGCGGCGACGGGCCGCACGGCGGCAAGCACCAAGTCGACGGCCTCATTCAGGCTGATCACCGCTACGCCTCCTCGCGGCCGGGGGTCACGAAGCGACCATGCCGCAGTGGTACCTGCGGCGGCGCGGTCGCGCTGCCGCAGGTACCACAGTAGCGCAAGCGGGCTGCTCGCGCTGCCCACCTCGACCACCCCGTTGCAGCGGGGGACGCGCCCGGGCAGATGGGCCGCCGAACCGGCCTGTATTGCGAGACGATGGCCGCTCTCGGCCGCCGTTTCACTCAGCCGGCCGCGGCATGACTCACGCCCGCGAAGGTCTCGGCGCCGTCGAAGACCATCACCAGCACGAGGCCGCGGGAGAGCTCGAGGCAGGCCGCGGGCGCCGCCACCCGGTTGCGCAAGCCGCGACAGACGCTCGCCGGCAGCGGTTCGTCGGTCAGCTCATACTCGAGACCACGCAGCGTCAGGACGACGTCGGAGGTAAGCGCCACGAGCGAGACCCGCGCGCCGACGGCGGCGCCGAAGCGCAGTACCCGCGGCGCCTGCAGGACCGTGGCGGCCAGGCCGGGGGCGGCGATACTACCCACCCGGCCCTGCGCGGCCAGGCTGCGCAGGATGCAGACGTGACCAAGCACGTGGTCGAGCGCGCCGCCGAGCGCACCGAGCAGCACGATCTCGCCGGAGTAGCGCGCCGTTGCCTGCGCGACGGCAAGCTCGGCGTCGGTCTCGTCTTTGTGTGTCGGATGTTCGGCCACTTCGACACCGGCCGCGCGAGCCTCGGTCACGAGGTCAGCGTCGAGCGAGTCGAAATCGCCGATCAGGAGTCGCGGCCAGAGTCCGTGGCGGCGCAGAAATGCGTGGCCGCCGTCGGCGGCCACGACCACCTGCGCCGCGGCGAACTGCCCCAGGTAAAAGCTTTCGTCTTCGTACTCGCCGTTGAGAAAGATCGCGCAGCTCACCAGAGCCTCCTTCAGGCCGCACTGGACGGCGCCCGCGAGCGCCGTCCAGTGCCGGGCCGGGCCGCATCGTAGGCCTTGAGCAGCGGCCACAGGCAGACCGCGGTGATCACCGCCTCGGGCAGCAGGAACAGCAGGTTGTACGTGAGGGCATACAGCCAGGGCCACTCCCACTGGGGCGCGTAGCTCGCAAAGAAGATGAGCCCCGAAAGAAAGTGGCAGACCAGACGCGCGCCGCTGCCGACAGCGACCGCCGCGGCCAGCGAGCGCCAGCCGACGACCGGCACGATGCCCGCCAGGCCCACCGCGGCAAACGCCAGCGGGTAGTCGAGGGCGGCCTGGACGGGATGGTAGATGAAGGGCGGCGTGAGCGGCACGAAGATCTGCATCATGCCGTACAGAAAGCCGACGACCATCGCCGGCACCAGGCCGCGGCGCGCGGCGATGAAGAAGATCGGCAGCATCTCCAGGCTCACCGAACCGCCCTGCGGCATCTGAAAGGGCCGAAACACGCCGAGCACCCAGCACAGCACGAGGGCGATCGCCATCTCGGCGATGGCGGCGGTCCCCCAGCGGTCGCGGCCCAGGACGGCGCTCGGCCGCAGAGATGGAAATTGTGCCATGAGGATCTCCCTTCGCTGGCATTACCCAGCAGCGCCCGCACGGGCGCCGCCACCCTCGGGGGTGGTCAGGTTCTGCGCGTCGGCGCTAGGAAGCGCCCTCTCAGCCCCTCGTCCAGGAGCTCCGCAGGACAGCGATATCATACCCGTCCGGGCCGATTTTGGGCGGGTACGAGAGGCGCCGCGGCGGCGGCCTGTCGTTTCAGGCCCCCGGGGGCGGGCTGAGAGCACCTTGTGGAAAGTGTGGATAACTTCCTTTTGTCGCGCTCACAGGCTCGAACGGTGGTGTAGAAGGCCTTCGGGCCCATCAGTTCCCTTGACATCTGGCCAGAGACTCCAACTTCTTGTAAAAATGGGTTATTGCAGGCATTTACTGTGTTGCCCGCGATGGCTACAGAGCGAGCCCGGGAGTGGGCGGAGCGGTCGCCTGGGCCACCTTGACCCGACCAGCGACAAGGACCCCTGAAAACATCTTTTCCACAAATGCCGGTATTTGCGCTCGCCGGCGACGCTCTGGCCCGGAGGATTCCACAGATGTCGAAAACCCTGTGGACAACAACGGCCGATTACCTGCAAACGCGCTTTTCATGCGGACCGCCCGCCGGCGTTGTCTCTGGTATACTCCGTGCCCCCATGGAGTCGTTCCTCGACAGGCTGCTGGCCCACGATCCGGCGCCGCCCAGCGCTGCGCGCACGACGGCCACCGACCCGGGTGTGGCCGTCGACGAGGCGCCCCCGCCGGGTCACCGCCCGGGCGCCGAGACTCGGCCGGAGACCCAATCCGCCGCCGCGCCATCGGGACCCGGGGCCCCGCGGATCGCCATCTACGACACACTCACGAGTCCGCCGCGGGTCGTGAGCGTCGAGGAGCGCGACGTCCCCGGCTTGATCGCCGCGCTTGCCGAGAAGACCTACCACTCGTGCCGGGAGCAGGGCGGCAACGTGCCCTTCACGGTCATCAACGAGCTCATCGAAAACCTCATTCACGCCTTCTTTCGCGACGTCGTGATCACCATCCTCGACGCCGGCCGGGTCGTGCGTATCTCCGACCACGGTCCTGGAGTCGACGACAAGGACAGGGCCTTCCTGCCCGGCTTTACGACGGCCACCGCTACGCAGCGGCGTTTCATCAGAGGCGTCGGCTCAGGCCTGCCGATCGCCCGCGAGTCGCTCGGGTTCCTGCGCGGCGCGATCACCGTCGAAGACAATCTCGGCGGCGGAGCGGTGTTCACCATCAAGATGCCGCAGCAGCCGGTCCTCGACGCCGCCGCCCAGAAGGCGACCCCGGCGGCGCCCCGACTCTCCACGCGGCAGAAGAAGATCCTCGTGCTGCTCATGGAGCTCAACGTCGCCGGTCCGAGCGCCCTCGCCCGGGAGCTGGGAGTGGCTCCGGCGACGGCCTACCGTGAGCTGCATTTACTGGAGCAGATGGGCTTGGTACACTCGCGCGGCGACGGCAAACGCGCCCTCACCGAAGAGGGAATGGGTCTTCTCGAATCGCTCTTCTGATGTCCGGCCGCCCATCTCTGGGATGAGCCGCCGCGTTGTATCTACCGGGATGCGGCGGAGTGGCGCAGGGCCGCGACCCCACGAGGCGAGGCAGTGATCGACGAACAGCTGACACGTGTCTGGGACGAAGCTCGCGACCAGATTCGCGAGCGCGTGAACGACGCCACCTTCCGCCTCTGGTTCGAACGCACCGTCCCCGTGGGCCTCGAAGATGGGGCTTTCGTCGTCGGCGTGCCCAATGAGTTCGCCCGCGATTGGGTCGAATCGCGTTTCGGCGACATCCTGCGGGCGGCCATCGGCGCCGTCATGGCCGCCGACATCGACATCCGGGTGGTGGTCGACGAGCGTGCCGCCGAGGTAGCCGTCAGCGGCGGCGCCGAACCAGGGCCGCCCGCCCCGACGCCGGTCGCAGGTGGTGGCCCGCCGAGCGGCGTCAATGTCGGACCGCCCGACGGCGGACCGCCCGACGGCGCCGGCCTCAACCCGCGCTACGTCTTCGACCGCTGGGTCATAGGTCCCCACAACGAGTACGCCACGGCCGTCGCCCGCAGCGTCGCCGAGGCGCCGGGAAGCGCCTACAACCCGGTCTTCGTCTACGCCGACACAGGCCTCGGCAAGACCCACCTGATCCAGGCCGTCGCCCATGCGATCCTCGTCGCCGACCCGGGCCGGCGCGTGAAATACGTCACCTGCGAGCAGTTCATCGACGACTTCATCAGCGGCGTCTCCGAGAAGGGCCGCATCGAAGGCTTCAAACACCAGTACCGCACCAACGACGTCCTGCTGATCGACGACGTGCAGTTCCTGGCCGGCAAACAGGGTACGCAGGTCGAATTCTTCCACACCTTCAATGCGCTCTACGAAGCCGATCGCCAGATAGTCCTGACCTCCGACCGCCAGCCGCGCGAGCTCGAAGAGCTCGACGACCGGCTGCGCTCGCGCTTTGGCCAGGGGGTCGTCGTCGACATCGGCCGCCCCGATGTCGAGACGCGTATCGCCATCTTGCGCCGCCAGGTCAAAGTCGACGCCTTCAAGATCGCCGAGCCCGAGGTCCTCGAGTACATCGCGAGCCGCGTCTCGACCAACATTCGCGAGCTGGTCGGGGCCTTGCGCCGCGTGGTGAGCTACGCATCCATCACGCACGGCGAGGTGACCGTCGCCGTCGCCCGCGAGGCGCTCAAGGACATCCTGCCCAAGCCCTACACTCAACCCATCACCATCGATGCCGTGCAGAGCGAGGTCGCCCGCCAGTTCGGCTGCCATGTGAGCGACCTGCGCGGCGACAAGCGCACCGCCGATGTCGCCTACCCACGACACATCGCCATGTACCTGTGCCGCGAGCTCACCGAGGCGTCGTTGCCGCAGATCGGAGGCCGCTTCGGAGGCCGCGACCACAGCACCGTCCTGTATGCCGTCAACAAGATCGAGCGCCTGCTCCAGGACGGTCACGATCGCCAGCTACACGACCTCATCCAGGTGATCATCTCGCGCCTGCAGACCGCTCGCTGAGCGGCGCTGCGCAGTCCGCTTCGTGACCTGTTGACGAACAGCTCACGAACTGGTGGAGAATGTCGCGCGCCGCAGGCAAACCGGATATGCTTGCGCCGTGCGGAGCCGCTGGTGCTGGCGACGGGGGCGTCTTCTCCACACGCTTTCCACACCGCCGTCACAAGCCCGGCGTCACCGCAGACGCAGGCGGACAGTCGGTTTCCCACACTGTCAACAACGCCTATGACGACTACGAAGGTATATCTCTTAAATAGAAAGAGATAGTAAGGAGCCGGAATGAGATTCGCCTGTGATCGCACGACGCTCGTCGAGAAGCTCAGCATTCTGGCGCGCGGCGTGTCCACGCGCAGCGCCTTGCCGGTGCTCTCGGGCATCCTGCTGCAGGCCCGCGACGGCCGGCTCGAGCTGTACTCGACCGACATGGAGCTGTCGATCAAAGCGAGCATCGCCACCAACGTCGAGACCGAAGGCGAGGCGGTGGTACCGGCCCGCCTGTTCACCGACGTCGTCAAGAACATGGCCGCCGACGAGGTGCGCGTCGAAGCCGGCGATGGTCTGGTGCGGATCCTCGCCGGCAAGGCGACATTCAGCCTCAACTCGTGGGTGGCCAGCGACTTTCCGCCGACCTCGTCATTCGATATGAGCGACGCCTTTGCGCTGGGCATCGCACCGTTCGTCGAGACACTCGACAAGGTGGGCCGGGCGGCGTCGCGCGACGAGACCAGACCGATCCTCACCGGCGTGCTGGTCACGATCGGCGCGGGCAAGCTCAAGATGGTCGCCACCGACAGCTACCGGCTGAGCGTCAAGGAGACGCCGCTCGAAGGGGGGCCGGCCGAGGAGATCCAGGCGATCGTACCGGTCAAGGCCTTAAGCGAGGTGCAGCGGCTGGGAGCTGCTCTTGGCGATGGCCAGCTGCGCCTCCAAATCACGGAGAACCAGGCACTGTTCGCGGTCGGCGATGTGTGGATCGCGACCAGGCTGATCGACGGCCAGTTCCCCAATTATCGGCAGCTTCTGCCGGACAGCTTCGATCACGCCGTCGAGCTCGACCGCGCCGAGCTGCTCGCGGTCACGCGGCGCATCAGCCTCCTGGCGCAGAAGAACGCCCCGCTACGGCTGCAGTTCAGCGAGGGCAAGCTCACGATTCGGGCGGTCACGCAAGACGTCGGTCAGGCCGAAGAAGAGCTCGACGCGCCGTTCAGCGGCGAGCCGTTTGAGATCGGCTTCAACCCGCTGTTTCTCATCGACGGCCTCGAAGGGGTGGCGGGCGACAGCGCGACGCTCAAGTTCATCAACCCGCTGCGGCCTGGGCTGGTCACGGGCGCCGACGAATCGTTCGTCTACCTCATCATGCCGATCCGCCTGAGCAGCTGATCAACGTCGCCGTCACGGGTCCCCTCCCGCTGGGGGCGTTTCTCAAGCTGGCCGGCGCGGCGCCGACCGGCGGCGAAGCCAAGGTACTCATCCAGAACGGAGAGGTGCGCGTGAACGGCGCGACCGAGCTGCGTCGCGGCCACGACGTGGCGCCCGGCGACATCGTCGCGGTGGGTGGAGCGGAGTATCGCGTGTGTTCGTCGCCCGACTGAGGCTCGTCAACTTCCGCAGCTACCACGACGCTACGGTCGAGTTCGCCCCTGGGCTCAACATCATCGTCGGACGCAATGCGAGCGGTAAGACAAACCTCCTCGAAGGCGCCTACTTCGCTCTGCGAGCCGCCTCGCCGCGCACTACCAAAGAAGAGAAAGCAGTGCGCTGGGGGGCGACCTTCGCGCGTGCCGAGGCGACCATCGAGGCGCGGGGTGGCGAAGGTTCGCACACTCTTGCGGTCGCCTACGTGCCGGGGCAGGGCAAGCAGGTGCGGGTCGACGGTGTCGATGTCGCGGCGCTCGACGACCTGCGCCGCCAGGGCTCAGTCTTCATCTTCGTGCCCGAGAGTCTGCTTTTAGTCAAAGGCAGCCCGGCGCGCCGCCGGGCGCACCTCGATGCCTTCGCCGCCGCGCTCGATCCCGCCTACGACGGCGGTCTGCGCGACCTGAACGTCGTCCTGAAGCAGCGCAACGCTCATCTCTGGCGGGTGCGCGAAGGCGCGCCGGCCGACTCGCTCGACGCTTGGGATCGCCAGCTCGCTCGGGTAGCGCTGCCTTTTGAGGCGCGTCGCCGCACGCTGGTCTGCCGCCTCGCGGAGCGTTATCGCCAGTTCGCCGCCGCGCTGGCCCCCGAAGGCGGTGAGTTCTCGCTGTCCCTGGTGTCGCAGCTCGACGGCTTCGACGGCGCCGCCGAAGAGGCCCTGGTGGCGGCGCTGCGGGCACGGCGGCCTGGCGAGATCGGGCGCGCGGTGTCCGGGTTCGGACCCCACCGCGACGACCTGAAGTTCGCCGAGGAGGCCCTGGCGCCATCGGCCGAGGCAGACGCCGCCGCGCCGCGCGATCTGCGGCTCTTCGGATCGCAGGGCGAGCAGCGGGCCGCGGTGCTCGCCCTGCTGCTGGCCGAACGGGCGGTGGCGGCCGACGCGACCGGCGACGTCGGCGCCCTGCTGCTCGACGACGTGATGAGCGAGCTCGACGACCAGCGCCGCCGGCTGCTGGTGGGGGCGCTCACCGCCGGCGGCCAGGCGATCATCACCACGACGAACCGGCTGTACTTCGCTCGCGACGAGCTGGCCCGGGCACGAGTGATCGACATCGGCGCCGAGGAGCACGGCGGTCGGCAAACCGCCGACGAACCGGCCGACACCGGCCTGGGATCCCCCGATGGCTGAGTTCACCCGTCTTGGCGATATCGTGAGCGCCGCGCTCGGTCGTGTCGCGGGCAGCGACGAGGGTCGGGCCTACAGGGCGTGGGCGCGGGCGGCCGGCGGCGACGTCGTGGCCGTCACCCGCCCGCGCCGACTGGCTCGCGGCGTGCTCACCGTGGAGTGCGAGTCGTCGACCTGGGCGAACGAGCTCACCTACCTGACACCGGTCATCCTGGCACGGCTGCGGGCCGACGATCCACAGACCCCCGTGACAGATCTGCGGTTCGTCGTCGGACGCCCCTATCGGGCCCTTGACACCGACGACGACTAGCCCGGGTTGCGACGGACCGGACAGGAGTCGCGGGTCGTCCGCCGAAGTACTTGTCTGTCTTTAGTGGCGCACCACGCGTGCGAGCCGGAGGAGGATTGCATCCGTCTGTCCGATGTCTGCCCCAGCACCGTCGTCAACCATTCGCGACCGGCTGGAACGATGACCCCGGAAACGTCACCCACAGCCCCTCAAAAACGCGCAATTTGCGGCAATTTGCTGGGCGCTTTCAGCTTCCCGTCGAACCTGATGAATGATAAAATAGAAAGCGTTCCAGCCCCGGCCTTCTCACCCGCCAGAGTAGTGTCGCCGGTTCACCCTGCCTCAGGTGAGGTGCAGTGAGTCCAAAACAGCGCTACGACGAGCAAGACATCACCGTCCTCGAGGGCCTCGACCCGGTCCGCGAGCGTCCCGGCATGTACATCGGCTCCACGGGGCCGCGGGGCCTCCATCACCTCGTCTACGAGGTCGTCGACAACTCGGTTGACGAAGCCCTCGCCGGGTACTGCTCGCGCCTCACGGTCACCATCCAGCCCGACAACTCGGTGGTCGTCGTCGACGACGGGCGCGGCATTCCCGTCGGCATCATGCCGCAGTACAACAAGTCGGCCGCCGAAGTCGTGCTCACCATGCTGCACGCCGGCGGCAAGTTCGGCGGCCAGGGCTACAAGGTGTCCGGCGGCCTGCACGGCGTCGGCGTCTCCGTGGTGAACGCGTTGTCCGCCTGGCTCGAGCTCGACATCTACCGCGACGGCTTCCACTGGCACCAGCGCTTCGAGCGCGGCGTGCCCGTCACGTCTCTCGAACAGAAAGAGAAGCTCGCCAAGGACGCCCCGACCGGCAACACCGTGTCGTTCATGCCCGACCCCGACGTCTTCGAAGAGGTCGAGTACGACTACCGTGTGCTGGCCCAGCGCCTGCGCGAGACCGCGTTCCTCACCAAGAACCTGCGTATCGAGCTCATCGACGAGCGCGCCGAGGGCGAGACCACCGTTTTTCAATACGCCGGCGGCGTGCGCGACTTTGTCGACTACATCAACCGCGAAAAAGACCCGGTGCATCGCACGGTCATCTACTTCGACAACGAAACCCCCGACGGCCAGGTCGAAGTGGCGATGCAGTGGAACTCCTCGTACAACGACTCGATCTTCACCTTTGCCAACAACATCAACACCACCGAAGGCGGCGCCCACCTGTCGGGCTTCCGCGGCGCCCTCACGCGCACCATCAACGACTACGCCCGCCAGAAGGGCCTGCTCAAAGAGAAAGAAGAGAACCTCTCCGGCGAAGATGTGCGCGAGGGCCTGTCGGCCATCGTCTCGGTCAAACTCAAAAACCCGCAGTTCGAGGGTCAGACCAAGACCAAGCTCGGCAACACCGAGGTCCGCACGCTGGTCGAGACCACGGTCAACGCCAAGCTCGCCGAGTTCCTCGAAGAGCACCCCGCCGAAGGGCGCCAGATCGTCGACAAATCGGTCACGGCGGCAAGGGCGCGCAACGCCGCCCGCAAGGCGCGCGACCTCACGCGCCGTAAGGGGCTCCTCGAAGGCTCCAGCCTGCCGGGCAAGCTCGCCGACTGCTCCATCCGCGACCCGCACCTCTCCGAACTGTACCTGGTCGAGGGCGACTCGGCAGGCGGCTCGGCCAAGCAGGCGCGCGACCGCAGCTTCCAGGCCATCCTGCCGCTGCGCGGCAAGATCATCAACGTCGAGAAGGCGCGCATCGACAAGATGCTGCAAAACAACGAGATCCTCACCATGATCAGCGCCATGGGCACGGGTATCGGCGACGAGTTCGACCTCGAGCAGGCGCGCTACCACAAGATCATCATCATGACCGACGCCGACGTCGACGGCTCGCACATTCGCACGCTCATTCTCACCTTCCTGTTTCGCCACATGCAGCCGCTCGTCGAGGCCGGCTACATCTACATCGCCCAGCCGCCGCTTTACCGGCTCAAACAGGGCAACCAGGAAACCTACATCCACAAAGAGGCCCAGCTCGAAGAGATCCTGCTGCGCGGTCGCCTCGAACAGATCAAAGTCGACAACACCGACACCGGCTTCAGCTTTTCCGACGCCAAGTACCAGCGCTTCCTCAAGCTCTTCAGCGAATACGAGGGCTGGGTCAAGAAGCTCAAGAGCCAGTTCGGCGGCGAGCTTGTCGACTGGCTCAAGAACGGCCCCACCATCGAAGCCGACGTACCCACGTTCGCCGCCCTGGTCGAAGCGCTGCGGGCCGACATCGACAAACGCTACGTCATCAGCGTGCTCACCGCCGACGACGAGACGGAGGTCGTCGACACCCGGCTCGTCGAGCGCAAGAGCGGCCTGGCGGCCAACCTGCGGATCCCCTTCGCGGCCCTGTCTGGGCGCGAGTTCCACAGCCTCAAGCGCGTGCACGAACGGGTCCGCGAGATGGTCGGCCGGCCGCCGTTCACGCTGCGCTTCGGCAATCGCAAGGCCGAGGCCTCGAGCTACGAAGACCTCCGCATACAGATCGTCGAGCTGGTCAAAGAAGGCATCCAGCTGCAGCGCTTCAAGGGCCTCGGCGAGATGAACCCCGACCAGCTCTGGGAAACCACCATGAACCCCATGAGCCGCACGCTGCAGCTCGTCTCCATGGAAGACGCGCAAGCGGTAGACGAAGTCTTCACCATGCTCATGGGCGACAAGGTCGAGCCGCGTCGTGAGTTCATCGAAAAGAACGCCAAAGAGGTGCGCTTTCTCGATGTCTAGGACAGGCGCATGACTGATTCACTGCAGACGCTCGAAGGCAAGATCGAGCCGATCCAGCTCGAAGACGAGATGCGCTCGTCGTTCATCGACTACGCCATGAGCGTGATCGTCGACCGGGCGCTGCCCGACGTCCGCGACGGCCTCAAGCCCTCGCAGCGTCGCATTCTCGTGGCCATGAACGATCTCGGCCTGGCGCCCAATAAGCAGCACCGCAAGTGCGCCAAGATCGCCGGCGACACCTCCGGTAACTACCACCCCCACGGCGAGTCGGTCATCTACCCGACCCTCGTGCGCATGGCCCAGGACTTCAACATGCGCTACCCCCTGGTCGACGGCCAGGGCAACTTCGGCTCGGTCGAAGGCGACTCCCCGGCGGCCATGCGCTACACCGAGGCGCGTTTCTCGCGGATCGCCGTCGAAATGCTGCGCGACATCGACGCCAACACCGTCGACTGGGTGCCCAACTACGACGAGACGCGCCGCGAACCGACCGTCCTGCCGAGTCGCGTACCCAACCTCATGGTCAACGGCTCGAGCGGCATCGCCGTCGGTATGGCGACCAACATCCCGCCCCACAACCTGGGCGAGGTGGTCGACGCCATCGCCACCCTGATCGACAACCCCGACGCCAGCGCCGACAACCTCATGGCGCACATCACGGGTCCCGACTTTCC
This sequence comes from Actinomycetota bacterium, assembly GCA_003164655.1. Lineage (GTDB taxonomy): Bacteria > Actinomycetota > Thermoleophilia > UBA2241 > UBA2241 > Bog-752. The sequence goes on along the minus strand of PLTW01000091.1, from coordinate 46,348 downwards.
CACCGGCGGGGTGATCCTCGGCACGGCTGGCATCAAAGAGGCCTATCGCACCGGGCGCGGACGCATTCGCGTCCGCGCCAAGGCTCACACCGAGCAGATCAAGGGCAACCGCACGGCGATCATCGTCACCGAGCTGCCCTACCAGGTCAACCGAGCCGCCCTCATCGAGAACATCGTCGATCTGGTGAAGGCCAAGAAGATCTCCGAGATCTCCGACCTGCGCAACGAATCCGACCGCTCCGGCATGCGTCTCGTCATCGAGCTCAAGCGCGACGCCATCGCCATGGTGGTGCTCAACAAGCTCTACAAGCACACCCAGATGCAGACCACCTTCGGGGTCATCAACATCGCCCTGGTCGGCGGCGTGCCGCGCACGCTCACCCTGCCCGAGATGCTCAAGGCCTATATCGCCTTCCAAAAAGAGGTCGTGATCCGGCGCACCAAGTTCGAGCTCGACAAGGCCGAGACCCGCGCCCACATCCTCGAAGGCCTGCTGGTCGCCCTCGACAATCTCGACCAGATCATCACGATCATCCGCCGGGCGGCCGACGTCGACAGCGCCCGCACGGCCCTCATGGACACCTTCGAGCTCACTCAGCCGCAGGCCCAGGCCATCCTCGACCTGCGCCTGCAGAAGCTCACCAGTCTCGAACGCGACAAGGTCAAAGAGGAGCACCTCGGCCTGCTGGCGCGCATCAAGGAGCTGCGCCAGCTGCTCGGCGACGAAGACGCCATCTACGGCGTTATCAAAGACGAGCTGCGCGAGCTCAAACGCCTCTACAACGACGATCGCCGCACCGAGATCGTGCCCGACGAAGGCGATCTCGACATCGAAGACCTGATCGCCGAGCAGCAGATGGTGATCACCGTCACCAAGACCGGGTACGTCAAGCGTCTGCCGACGGCCACCTATCGGCAGCAGAAGCGCGGCGGCGTGGGCATAGCCGGCATGGACCTCAAAGAAGAAGACGAGGTCGAGCACCTCTTCATCACGAGCACCCATCACTTCCTGCTGTTCTTCACTAGCGTCGGCAAGGTCTACCGACTCAAAGTCCACGAGCTCCCCGAAGCCGGTCGCAACGCTCGCGGCAAGCACCTCTCCAACCTGCTGCCGCTGCGTCAGGACGAACGGGTCTGCGCCGTCATCAACACGCGCAACTTCGACGTCGCCGAGGGCAAGTTCCTCATGTTCTGCACCCGCAAGGGCATCGTCAAAAAGACGCTGTTCGGTTCGTACAACACGCCGCTCAAGTCCGACGGCATCATCGCCATCAACATCGCCGCCGCCGACGAACTGATCGCCGTGCGCAACACCTCGGGCGACGACGACATGCTCATGGTCAGCCGTCTCGGGCAGGGGATCCGCTTCCACGAAAGCGGCGTGCGCCCGACCGGGCGCAACACCTCGGGAGTGCGCGGCATGCGACTGCGCAAGGGCGACGAGCTCATCAGCATGGACATCGCCCGCGACGACTCCGACCTGTTCCTGGTCACCGACAACGGCTACGGCAAGCGCACGCCGATCCTCGACTGGCGGGTGCAGGGCCGCGGTGGGCAGGGGGTCATAGCCATCAGGCTCACCGACCGCAAGGGCTACCTGGTCGGCGTGCGCATGGTGCGCGACAACCACGAGATCATGCTGCAGAGTCGCGACGGGGTAGTCATTCGCATGGCCGCATCCGACATCAGCCGGCAGGGCCGCACGGCGACGGGGGTGCGTGTCATGAACATGCGCGAAGGCGACGTCGTCAGCGCGATCGCCCGCATGGTGGTGTCCGAATCGGGCGCCACCGACGAACAGATCGACGGCGAGTAGACGCCTCCGAAAAGCCGGCCGGCGGCAATGGCCCCGTCTTTCTTGGCGGCCCGCGTTCGGGGTCCGGCCCGGCCGCCGTGTTAGAATCCAGCCCCATGACCAGCGACGCCGACACACAGCACCCCGCTCCCCAGCCGATGCCGGGTCCGGCCGCCGCCGCCGTCAAACTCCCCCGCCGCCCGCGCGTCTTCTCGGGCGCCCAGCCGACCGGCGCGCTGCACCTCGGCAACTACCTGGGCGCCATCACCAATTACGTCGCTATGCAAGAGACGCACGACTGTGTCTACTGCGTCGTCGACCTGCACGCCATCACCCTTCGCCAGACAAAGGCCGAGCTGAAACGCAGTACGCTCGACACCGCCAACATGTTCCTGGCGGCCGGCGTCGACCCGCAACGGTCGATCGTCATCGTGCAGTCGCACGTGGCGCAGCACTCCGAGCTTGCCTGGATCCTCAACACGGTGGCCTACATGGGCGAGCTGAGTCGCATGACCCAGTTCAAGGACAAGACCCGCGGCGGCGAGGCGGAGAGCATCGGCGTCGGCATATTCGACTATCCGGTGCTCATGGCGGCCGACATCCTGCTGTACCAGACCGACGCCGTGCCCGTGGGCGAAGACCAGAAGCAGCACGTCGAGCTCACCCGCGACCTGGCCGAGCGCTTCAACAACGCCTTCGGCAAGACCTTCGTGGTGCCGCAACCGATCATCCGCACCACGGGCGCCCGCATCATGGGCCTCGACGACCCGGCAAAGAAGATGAGCAAGAGCGCCGAGTCGGCTTACAACTACATCGCCCTGACCGACTCACCCGACGAGATCCGCCGCAAGATCAGGCGGGCGGTGACCGACTCGGGCACCGACGTCCGGACCGACCCCGACAAGCCGGCGCTCACGAACCTGCTGACGATTTACGGCCTGCTCGCCGGCGAGCCCGTCGAGGCCGTCGAGGCTCGCTACGAGGGCAAGGGGTACGCCGAGTTCAAGACGGACCTGGCCGAGGTCGTGGTCGAGGCGCTGGTGCCGTTCCAGCGGCGCATGGCGGAGCTCGGCGCCGACAAGGGCTTCACCCTCGACGTGCTGCGCGACGGCGCCGAGCGTGCCCAGGCTATCGCCGAGCGCACCATGGCGAAGGTGCGCGAACGCATGGGGTTCGTGTCCCGGCCATAAGGCGGCGAGTGCGGCGCCGCCAGCCGATCGCGCGCCGCGAAAGTCCTCAAGCGAGACCTGCACGACACCCCGCGTGCTCTCGGCGCACCTTGCTTTCAGCGTGGCAGCGAGGTGCTGCCGCGCGCCGCTGCCGCGCTCCAGCGCGCGAAGCGCCACGGCGTGTAGAACTCGTACAGCAGGCGGCCCGGATGGGGCGGCCGGCCGTAGTCGTGGGCGGGGAGGGGGCGGGCCGGTTCGGCCCGCCCCCTCCCCGCCCACGACGCCAGCGCCAGCAGGGGCAGAAGCGACGGCAAGAGCTGGCTCGAGTTGGTGCGCGCGAGGGCGCGCCGCAACACCAGGTCTTCATCGCTGAGCGGCACGGCGGCACAGCGCGCTCGCGATGTCCAGGCGGCGGGCGACGGCTGCTGGACCGTCAGGCCGAACGGACCGCGCCGGTACAGGGGGAGCTCGACGACCCGCAGGCCGGGCCGGGCCGCGGCGGCGAGCGCCGCCGCGCGGTTGACCGCATCGTGGTCGGGATGGCCGCCCTCGTAAGCCGGCACGTAGACGACCGCGTCGCGCTCATGGTCTTTCGAACGGCGGTCGTCGTCGGGCGGCGGGCCGGCCAGGCCACGGGGGTCGTCTTCGGTCGCCGGCCCGGCCTGGTCACGGCGGTCGTCGTCGAGCAGCCGAACGACTGCGCGAACGATCACGGCAATGTCCTCCACGGCATGCTGGTCGCGCAGCCGAAGGTCGACGCCGGCGCTTGTGGGCAAGCCGAGCACCTCGAGCACGCGGGCGCCTTCGGCAAGGCGACGGCGGGCGGGCGCCAGGCCGCCCGCCGTCGCCCAGAGCAGCCGCACCCGTCCGCCGCCGGCCAGCGCCCGTCGCAGGTGTCCTGCGCAGAACACCTCGTCGTCGTGGTGGGCGAGCACGAAGAGCCTGAGCCCTGCCGCCGGCATTGGAGTCGCCATCGGCCGTGCTCGGTTCCGGCGCGTCAGGTCGGCATGGAAAGGTAGACCTCGCGCATGTGGCTGAAGGTCGCCGGCCAGCTGCGCTGCAGGGCGCGGTCGCGCGCCGCCAGGCCCATGGCCTGGCGGAGCGGTTCGTCGTCGAGAAGGCGCTCCAGGGCCGCGACGAAGCCGCCGGCGTCGCCCGGCGGGACGACCAGGGCCGTCTCATCGGGTGCGACGTTCTCGTTGACCCCGGTACCGGCGATAACGACCGCCGGCAGGCCCGAGGCGGCCGCTTCGAGCAGCACTTGACCGAATGTCTCGGCCCGGCCGGGAAAGACGAAGACGTCGGCCGACGCGTAGATGGTGGCGAGCTCGTCGCCGGTGCGGTAGCCGAGAAACGAGGCGCCGGGCAGCAGTTCCGTGAGCTGCTCGCGGTAGGGGCCGTCGCCGACGAGCACGAGCTGCACGTCGTCGCGCTGGTGGCGCAGCCGGCTGTAGGCCAGCGCCAGAAAGTCGAGCCCCTTTTCGGGCGACATGCGGCCCACCCAGAGGAGCACCTTCTTGCCGCCGCCGAGCACGCGCCGCACCTCGTCGCTGCGCCGGCCCGGAGTGAACCTGGTGCCGTCGATGGCCTGGTCCAGGTTCTCGAATCGGGTCCGGACGCCGTGCTGAGTGAGGTCGTCCTGCACGGCCCGCGAGGGGCAGAACACGATCTCGGCCTGGTTGTAGAAGCCGCGCACGTACGTCCACAAGGCCTCGCGCACGATGTGGTCGGAGGTAAGAAAATAGCCCAGGCGCGGCAGATCGGTGTGGTACGAGGCGACCAGCGGCAGGCCGAGGGTGCGGGCCAGCAGGACGGCGATCATGCCCACCGGTCCGGGCGTGGCGGCGTGGATGACGTCGACGTGGTTGTCTTCGCACCAGTGCAGGAGCTGGAGCACCGGCGGCACGAGCAGCGTGAACTCTTCGTAAACGTCGAAGCTGAACCGGTCGAGGGCCTTGAACGTCTCGTGCGTCGGCCTGCTGACCCGCTCGTTGCCGCACGAGATCATGGTGAACGGCCAGCCCTGTGTCTCGGCGAAGGCGACGAGCGGCTGCAGCACTGCCGCCACGCCGTTGATCTCGTCGATCGTGTCGGTGAACATCGCCACGTGGGGCTCGGTCGTCGTGGGCCAGGGCTCGAGCAGCCCCTGCTCGGACAGGTCGCGGTGAACGTCGCCGGCGTGGATGCGCTGGCGGGCGAGCGAGGTCGCCGCCAGCAGGTAGGGAGCGATCAGCGTCTGGGCCTGGCCGAGAGTCTTCCAGGTCTCGAGCGACTCCTTGGTGAACCCCGTTTTGCGCAGCTGCTCGAAGCAGTCGCGCACCGTACGCTCCCACGTGGCCTCGGCGATCGCGGCCAGCCGTTCGTGGCGCACGCCGCCGCCCACCAGGGCGCCGCTGCGGATGACCTCGGCGGCGCCGCTGGCGGCCGCCTTGCGCAGCGCCCTTCCCCCTTCGCGCCGCCAGGGCGGGTCGATGGCGAGGCCGACGAAACGGCCGGCGAGCTGTCGGCTGCGCTGCCCTTCGAGCACCGTCCAGGGAATGCTGGAACGCATACCGCGGCGCACCAGCGTGCGTGACAGCCAGTTGCGCGAGTCGCCGTCGCCGCCGTGAAAGAGGAGGCTGATGGCGGTGTGGGCGGTCTTGGCCGTCGATCCTTGCGTGCCGCGCAGGGCCGCCTTGCGGCGCAGGAGAGCGGCGAACGGGTCGGTCTCGCCGGCTCCCAGGCGGATCTGGGTGTAGGTGGCGCCGACATCCAGGCCGCCGTGGTCGTCGGAGCCCGCGACCGGCCGGATGGCCATGGTCACGGGTTCGCGACCGTACTTTTCGGCGAAGCGCGGGATGAGGGCGGGCGAGGCGGCGACGAGCTCCGCGCTGATCCGGTTCTCGATCTGAGTGGAGCTGCCGTTGCGCGTCTCCCACAGGGCGAACAGCAGCATGAGCTGCTCGTAGTGCTCCGCGCGCAGCTCGGAGACGACGGACATGGGGTGGGCCAGCGCGTGCGGCAGGCCTTCGCGACGCAGGTAGTCGGTGAGCTCGAAGATGTTGAAGCGCAGCTCGCCGATCTCACGATGGCGCGCTTCGTCGACCTTCCAGACCAGCACGTGCACGTGCAGGGCTTCGGTCGGAAAGAAGGCGCTGATCTCTTCGCCGATGGTGAAGTCGGGATAGTCGGCAAGCTGCAGCGCGCCGGCGATCGTGTCGTGGTCGGTGAGCGTCACATGGGTCATGCCGCGCGCCTTGGCTTCGCGGTAGACGAGGTGCGGATCGGTGAAGCACTCGCGTACGCCGAACGTACGAGCCAAGTACAGCTCGGAGCGCGCCGAGAAGCGTGAGTGGCAATGGAGGTCGACGCGTGCAATGTCGCGCGCGCCGGGTCCTGAGTCGTGATCGTGTTCGCTCATTGGCCTCGGGTTCCGTCGGTCGCCTCGGGCAACTCTACCCACGCCCGCCGGAGCGGGCAACATAGCTGGCGCAGCGGCTGCTCAGGGTACCATAGAATGAGCGTCATCCGAGACGAGCGATACGAACGGAATCTCTTGCCATGATCCTCGATCAAACGATCAGCGACTACCTTGACTCGCTGCGGCGGCCGGCCGACCCGCTCGTTGCCGAGATGGAGGCCTACGCCGCCGACAACGGAGTACCGATCGCGCCGCGCGAGACCGCGGCGCTGCTGGCCATGCTGGCCCGGGCAGCCGGCGCCCGGTTCGTGCTCGAGATCGGGCTGGCCATCGGTTACTCGGCCCTGCACATCGCCCGCGCCCTGCCCGACTACGGCAAGGTCGTGTCGCTCGAAAGCGACATGCATCTGGCCTGTCTGGCCCGGACCTACCTGGCCCGCGACCCCGCCGGAGCGCGGGTCGAGATCCTTCTGGGCGACGCCCGCGAGACGCTGCCCGGCCTGCGCGAGATCTTCGACGTGATCTTCATCGATGCCGACAAGTCGGGCTACCCCGGGTATCTCGATCTGGCGCTCGACCGGCTGCGCAAGTCCGGGCTGATCGTGATCGACAATCTCCTCATGGACGGACGGGTGGCCACGGGACGGGGCGACGACCACTGGTCGCAAGGGTCGGTCGACACGGCGCTCGCGCTCAACCGGCGGCTGGCCGGCGATCCCGCGCTCGATTATGTGCTGCTGCCGCTCGGGGACGGCGTGGGGCTCGTGCAGCGCCGGGCCGCGCGATAGACGTCCGACGACACGAGCCGTGCGGCGATGAGCGCGCGCGGCCGGCAACCGGTAGACTACGCGGGAGCACGCGCCGCCAGCCGCGCCGCCGGCCACGGGAGGACCCATGATCTCAGCCGAAACCATGAAATGGCGTCTGCAGCAAGGCAAGATCACCGAGTTCGACCTGATCTTCTGGAAGGGTACCGGACGCGTGGTGGGCGCCGGCGACAAGCTCTCTCTGCAGGTGCGCGGTAAGCGCGCCGATTACACGTGGCAGCGCGTGAGCGACACGTGGCAGCGCCTGCAGGCCGATCACGCCCTGACCGCCGACGAGCTCGGCGGCGGGCACGACGCCGTGGGCCTGGTGTCGCTGTTCGCCGCCTTCGTCCAAGACGAGGTCGAAGTGGTGGCGGCCGACGGTCTGCTGCGTCTGCCGGGGGCCGCCGGCCGGCCGGTGCGGCCCGACCCCGGGGCCCTGTCGCCGTCCTCCTGGGCGCCGCTGCAGCGCAAGATCGACGGCAACTGAAGCGATTGCGGCCACGGCCGCCGCGCGCGATCCGACGCGGCGAGCCGACACACGAGCGAGGGCTCATGACCGGACTGCCCAAAGGCTACCGTCTGCGACACGCGTCGCTGGCCGACATCCCCGCCGCGCAGCGCGTGCTCGACGCCGCCGAAAGCGCCGATTGCGGCGAGCCGCGGCGTCACGAAAATAGGCTCGAGCTCGACTTTCGCGGCCCCCACGTCGACCTTGCGCGCGACGCCTGGGTGGTGAGCGCGCCCGCGGAGTCGGCCGACCCGATCGTCGCCGTCGCTCTGGTCTTGCGGCCGCACGCGTCGGGAGAGATCGCCGCCGATCAGTATGTCCACCCCGAGCACCGCGGCCGCGGGATCTGCGCGGCGCTGCTCGACGCGATCGAGGCGCGCGCCGTCGAGCTGGCCGCCACGCTCGCCGCGGGCGTGAGCGCCACGCTCGTGGTCTGGGCCGAGCCCGCGGTCGCCGAGTACTCCGCTCCGCTCGAGGCCCGCGGGTTTGCCGCGACGAGGCAGTACTTCGAGATGCGCATCGATCTTGGCGATGAGCTCGAGATCCCGCGCTGGCCCGACGGCATCACGCCGCGGCCGTTGCGCGTGGGCCGCGATGAGCCGCAACTCCACGCCGCCGACACCGAGGCATTCGCCGAGCACCACATGTTCGAGCCGCGCCCCTACGCGGAGTGGCGCTTCCATCACGTCGATCGACCCGACTTCGACCCTGGGCTGTGGCCTATCGGCTGGGACGGCGACGAGATCGCCGGGTACGCGGCCGCACTGGTGGCCGACGACGGTGGGATGGTCGGCGACCTCGCCGTGCGCCGACCCTGGCGCGGCCGCGGTCTGGGACTGGCGCTGCTGCTCGAGGAGTTCCGGGCGCTCGCGGCGCGCGGCGTCACGGTGGTACGCCTGTACGTCGACGGCCAGAACGCGACCGGCGCTGTGGCGCTCTATGAGAAGGCCGGCATGCACATCGCGCGGCGCTTCGACGTCCTCGAGAAGAGACTCACGCCGGTCGCACCGTAGACGGCGGCCGCGACCCGGTGTGGAACGGTCCAGTCCGGCACCCTGGGTCGCTCGAACCGTGCACAAAAGGCGGGCGGGAAGGCCGACAGGCCTTCCCGCCCACTGTGATGCGCGCTTGTCTGCCGCCGCGGCCGAGACCGGGCGGCGGCTCGTCTGTCGGCTAGTTGATCTGCGTCTCGAGGCGGTACGTGACGGGCATCTCGCGGCGGCCCATCTCGGCGATGAACTCGTCGCGCGCCGGACGGTCGAGCAGCTCGGGGGCGATGACGCCGGGCTGGTCGATCTTGCCCGTGACGATGAGCTCTGCATAGATCGCGGCCGGGGTGGAGGTGCCGTACGACACGCAGGTGGCCCCCGGGATGAGCTCGTTGACGCGCCTGATGTCGGGGCCGACGACGCCGTAGTGGATCGTCGTCGGCTTGCCGGCCTTCTCGCCGATGCAGTCGACGACCTGGATGCCGATGTCGAGGATCTCGCCGGCCAGGGCCAGCCTAGCGAGCTCGTCGGCCGGCGGGTTGGGAGCCAGAGTGGCCACATACACGTCGATCGGCCGCACCTTGGAGCCGTCCTTGAGCGTCACCGGGTTCTTGCTCGTCATGCCCGTGCCCACGAAGGCGGCGTCGCCGTCGATGGCCGCCTCTTCGGTGCCCATCTTGAAGTCGACGTAGCGCAGGCCTTTGTCGCCGAATTTCTTGGGCAGCAGGCGCGGCAGCGTGGTGACCTCTTCATGGTCGTGGCAGATGCACGGGCCCAGGCCGAACGGCTCGGGGAACTGGTAGAACTCCTTGCGGCCGAAGATCTCGACGCGCTTGAACTCGCCGTCCTCATAGAGCAGCGGCGGCTGGGCGCAGTCGGTGTAGTAGGTCTCCTGCGACCAGACCTGCAGCGGGACGGGTGAATCGAACAGGGCATAGTCCTTGATGCGGATCTCGAAGCACTTGTCGAGGTCTTCGTAGCCGTTGGCGGCGAAAGTGTTGGTGACACCTGGGTCCATGCCGCAGCTTTGCAGCGCGGTCAGTCCGGCCTTCTTGAACTGGGCGTCGAGCGCCGACTGTTCGAGCCACGCCTCGTCGATGGTCTGGGTGGGCGTCTGGCCCGAAGCCATGTCGAGGTAGTCGGCGCCGGCCTTGAGACAGGCGTGCAGGAGCGCCATGTTGAAGGTCGGCACGACCGCATTGACGACCAGCTTGGCGCCCTCGGCCGCCTTGGCCACGGCGTCGGCGTCGGAGGCGTCGATGAAGATCGCCCTGGCCTTGCCGTTGCCGACCTGGCCGGCGACGAACTGCGCCCGCGCTTCGTCGAAGTCGGAGACGACGATCTCGGTGACGGCCGGATTGCGCCCCAGATTCCAGGTGAGGACCTGGCCCTGCATGCCTGCTCCCACGATGAGAACCTTCATGCCTATCCCTCCTCTCGGCCCCAGCCTCGCCGGCAGGTGCCGGAAGGGCTCATGAGGGACCGGATTCGTTGAAAACCGCCTCTGTGGGAAGAGACGGGACACCACGGTGGTGTGCCAGAGGATTGTGTCAGACAGACGGGCGTGGCGGCAACGTCGGGTGGTCCAACGAGCCGGTTCCTTGCGGGCCGTCGCGTCCAGCGCGGCGCCGGGCTCGACTTGACCCCGCGCCGCAGGTAGAACTGGCGGCGCAGCGGCGACACGTCGGCGAGACGCAAATCAAGGAGGAGCGTCGTGCATGAGCTCGGCATAACTCAGGGCATCGTCGAGCGCGCCCGCGAGGCGGCTCGGCAGGCCGGGGCGGTCAAGGTGACCGATCTGTTCCTCACCATCACGCCGGCCGCCGATTTTCAGCCCGAGTCGATCGAGATGTACTACGAGATGCTGACCGACGAGGACGAGATGCTAAGGGGCGCGGCGCTGCACTTCGCGCGCGCCTCGATCGCCGCTACCTGCCTGGCGTGCGGCGAGGAGTTCCCGACCGAGACGCCTCGGCCGTCGTGTCCGGCCTGCGGCTCGCAGCAGGTGACCTTCGACCCCCGCGAGGCGATGATCCAGCTCACCGATGTGGGCGTCGACGACGGTCCGCAGGGCGAGTCGGCGCCCGCCGGCGATGACAGCCGCGACGAGCCGGCGCCCGCCGATCCGCCCGCTGTCCCGCCCGGGGGGTCGACGAATTAGGTTGTGTCGTGCGCGGCCGACGAGCCGGGGGCGGCGACGAGAAAGTAGGAGCGCTGGGGCTCGCAACCCAGGGCGGCCTCGGCGCGTGCGAGGGGCCGGGCGNNCGCGCCGTCAGGTTGAGGCGCTGCTTCTGCAGTCCCGGGGCAAGCGAGGCCGTCCAGAACGCGGGGCTGTGACGCCGCGAATAGCGTTCGACTGCGACCACTCTCAGCCCGGCCGCGCGCGCCGTGGCGGCGAAGGTGCCAGGCTCGAAGTGATAGAGGTGGCGCGGCAGGTCGAGTCCGACCCAGCGCGGGCCAAAGAGATGCGCCTGGGGGGCATCGAAGCGCGGCTGGAACAACACCGCGACGAGGCCGCCCGGCGCCAGCAGCCGGCGGGCGCGGGCGAGCGCTCGCAGGGGATCGTGGAGGTGCTCCAGAACGGCGGCGAAGACGACCGCCTCAAAGGCGCCGTCGGGCAGCAGGGCATCGTCAAAGGTCGCGGTCTGCACGTCGAGCCCGCGCTGCGCGCGGGCGATCGCGGCGCTGCGCGCCGATGGCTCCACGCCGCTCACGCGCCAGCCGTCGGCGCGCAGCGCCGCGAGCAGATCGCCGCTGCCGCAGCCGACGTCGAGCAGGCGTCCGCGCCGCGGCCGCAAGTTGGCGAGCCAGCCCGCGACCTCGCCGAACTGGCGCCGCCGCCAGGCGTCTTCGAGCCGCTGCACGATGCCGCCGGCGCCGCGCGCGGTGTGGTAATCGTCGGGATAGTAGCGACCGATCTCCGCGGCCGTGGGCCGCGGGTTCAGGTAGGCGAGACCGCATCGCCGGCACCGTACCACGGTGAACACCGCCGTCTCAGCGTCCGCGTCGCTCGTCGCCGGGGCGGGCGACGGCACGATCTCCGCCCGCGCCGCCGCCAACCGGTCGGCGGCCGTGCGCACCGGGCGGGCGTCGTCGCAGCCGCACAACATGCAGGGTACCGTCTCCACGGCCGAGCCGCTCCTCCCGTTCGCTTGAGATTGCCGCAAGGATAGCATCGCCGGGGGCGGTCCCCGACAGATCGAGGGCCGCCACGAGGAGACGTTCCCGAGTCTCTCAGCCACGCAACAAGGGCAGGAAGATCTCGTCGACGATCTCCACGAGGCCGACATCGGGCAGCGGACCCTGGTTCATGATCACGTCGCGCCGCCGCCGCGCTTTGCCCGGTTGCTGCTCAGTCTGGTCCATGGCAGTCCTGACGAGACGCTGGCGTCCCTTATAGGAACAATGCACCATATCTTGTAGATACTCACTCGTATCTTGGAATCATACGGAGCGCCGATCGTGGCAGCCCGATCGACAGGCGGAGGAGAACCCATGAAGACCACCCCGGTGATCGACCCCGCGCAGACGGCGCTACTGGTGATGGACTATCAACGGGCCATCCTCGGCTCGCTCCCCGAGTCGGACGAGCTCCTCAAGCGTGTCGCGGCGGCGATCTCGGGCGCCCGCGATCGAGGTGTGCGGATCGGCTACGTCCGCGTGGCCTTCGACGCCGCCGACTACGCAGCCCTGCCCGACACCAACAAGGGATTCACTCAGGCGGCGACCGCCCGCCGCCTGAGCAGCGAGGCGCCCGAGACCGCCATACACGACGCCGTCGCACCCCGACCCGGCGACCTCATCGTGCGCAAGACTCGCGTCGGCGCATTCTCGACCACGGACCTGGACCGGCGGCTGCGCGACCAGAGGATCGACACGCTGATCCTCGCCGGCATCAGCACCAGCGGGGTCGTTCTTTCCACCGTCCGCGACGCCGCCGATCGCGACTACCGGCTCTACGTGCTCGAGGACGCCTGCATCGACCGTGACCAGGGAGTCCACGAACTGCTCATGCGGAAGGTCTTCCCGCGCCAGGCCGACGTCATCGCGATCGCCGACCTTCCCAGCCTGTGGGGGGCCGAGTGAGCTCGGGCTCGTCCGACAACCCCGTCGCCAGGCGACTCAGCCGGGCACTGAGGAGCACCTTCCTCTCGCTGCGGAACCGCAATTTCCGCCTGTATTTCATCGGCCAGCTCATCTCCAATACGGGCAATTGGCTGACCAACGTCGCCCTCGTCCTGCTAGTGCTCAAGATCACCGGAAGCGGGCTGGCGGTCGGTATTCTGGCTGCCTGCCAGTTTGGTCCGATCCTGCTCTTGTCGGCGTCGGCAGGTGCCGTCGCCGACCGATCCGACAAACGCAAGCTGCTGCTCGTGACCCAGAGCCTGGAGATGGCCCAGTCGACAGGACTGGCCATCCTGGCCTTCATGCCCCACCCACCACTGGTCGGGCTCTACGCGCTGGCTCTCGGCGGAGGGACCCTGCTGGCGTTCGACAACCCGCTGCGGCGTTCCTTTGTCACTGAGATGGTCCGGGCCGAAGATATCCCCAACGCCGTCGTGCTCTACAGCATCATCGTGAATGTCGCACGCATCTTCGGGCCCGCGCTGGCGGGCTTGCTCGTGGTGACCCTCGGGTACGGCTGGTGCTTCACCATAGACGCCGCCTCCTATGTAGCCGTCCTGCTGTGCCTGCTGCTCATGCGACACGCCGAACTCCGCCGTCGGCCACGCAGACCACGGGTCAAAGGAGAAGTGCGGGAGGGTCTGCGCTACGTGGTATCCATGCCGACGCTGTGGATCAGCTTCAGCATGCTCCTGGCCGTTCAGATGTTGGCGTACAACTTCACCGTCACGCTGCCGCTGTTTGTTACCAAGGCTTTGCACAGTCCCGGAAGCGTCTTCACCGTTCTCTATTCGGTCTTTGGGCTAGGAGCCGTCGTGAGTGCTCTGATCGTCGCTCAGAGACGCCTGGTCCGGCTACGCCACATCATCTTCGGCGCCTCTGCGCTCGGCTTCGCCATGCTCCTGCTTGCCGGCGTTCCGGGAGTCGGATTCGCTGCTCCGGCGGTGTTCCTCGTGGGCATGGCGAGCATCCTCTATCTGACTGCATCGACGGCCATAGTGCAGGTCGAGGCCAAGGCCGAGATGCACGGCCGGGTGCTCGCCCTGCAAACCGTCCTCATGGGCGGCGGAGCTCTGATCGGCGGCCCCGTCCTGGGTTTGATCGCCGACACAGTGGGCGGCCGGGCGCCGATAGTGCTCGGCGGGATCGTCTGCCTGGCGGCGGCCGCCTTCGGCTACCTCGCCGCGCGACGTACGAAGACCGCGCTCAGGTGAGCGCAAGGCGTGGGCGTCTCGAGTGCGAACGGTGTTCTTGACGAACGCCGTTCGTCTGCTATGATGGTCACATGATCTCGCCTGAATCACGTCGCATCGTCAGCCGCCGCACACGACCCGCCAAGAGCCCTCTGAGCCAGGAGGCGATCGTCTCGACGGCCCTCGAGCTGTTGTCCCGAGAGGGGATGGCGGGCCTCAGCCTGCGCAAGGTGGCGGCGGCCCTCGACACAGGCCCCGCGTCCCTCTACGTCTACGTCGCCGACCTGAACGAGCTGCACGTTCTGGTCCTGGACCGCGTGCTCGGCGAAGTCGAGCTGCCGCCCGAGCAGGCGGGTGACTGGCGCAACCGGCTCAAGGCCCTGCTGCGGTCGTACTTCGGCGTGCTCCTCGCCCGCCCCGGACTGGCTCAGGTCGCGCTCTCCACCATTCCCTCGGGCCCCAACATGATGGCGCTCACCGAGGCCCTGCTGAGCCTGCTGGCGGAAGGCGGCGTCGACCTTCGCCGGGCCGCCTGGGCGATCGACCTGCTTTTGCTGCAGACGGCCGCCGTCGCCGCCGAGCAGGATAACCGCCGCAGCCAGGACGAGAGCGAGCTCGCCCGAGTCGCCGAAGCCGTTCACTCCGTCTCAGCGGAGCAACATCCCAACATCCACGCCCTCGGCGACGAGCTCGTGTCGGGCAAGGGCGATCGCCACGACTGGGCCCTCGACGTACTGATCAACGGAGTGCTGAGCACGCCGCGACCGTAGACCCGCGGCGGGTCTGCCCCCGCACGCTCAATCGAAAGGAAACGACACCGGTGGATACTTCACGCTCCGAAACCAAGCCCGGTTCCCTCTCGGCGCGGGCCATGTGGGCCGTTCTCGCCGTCGCCATCATCGCCGACGTCATGGACCTGCTCGATGCCACCGTCACCAACATCGCCGCGCCCTCGATCGTCAGGGACCTTGGCGGCGGCGAGACGCTGATCAAGTGGCTCGGCTCGAGCTACGCGCTCGCGCTCGGGGTGCTGCTGGTGATGGGCGGGCGGCTCGGCGACCGGTACGGCCAGCGACGCCTGTTTCTCGTCGGCATCGCCGGCTTCACGCTCGCCTCGCTGGCCTGCGGCCTGTCCGTCGACCCGGTCATGCTCATCACCGCCCGTCTCTGCCAGGGCGCGTTTGGCGCGCTGCTCATCCCCCAGGGCATGGCGATCATGATGGCGCACTTCACGCGCGAGATGATGGACAAAGCCTTCAGCCTCTTCGGCCCGGCGCTGGGTCTGGCCATGGTCGGCGGTCCGATCCTGGCCGGCTTTCTGATCGACGCGAACATCGCCGGCACCGGCTGGCGCGCCATGTTCCTCATCAACATCGTGCTGGGCACCGTCGGTTTCGCCGCGGCGCTCCGGGTGCTTCCCCGAGACGCGGGCGACAAGAGCGTTGTGCTCGACGGCCTCGGCGCCGGCCTGCTGGCGATGACGATGTTCGGGCTGCTGTTCGGGCTTATCGAGGGCTCGAGCAGCGGCTGGACTGCGCTGCCGGTCGTCTCCATAGCGGTCGGCCTCCTTGGCTTCATCGCTTTCTGTTTCCGCCAGAAGACGGCGGAGAACCCGCTGATCAAGCCGTCGCTGCTCGCCCACCGCGGCTTCACGTCCGGACTCGTCATGGGCCTGGCGTTCTTTGCCGCCGTGAGTGGTCTGTTCTACGTCATCGCGCTCTTCATGCAACTGGGCCTTGGCCTCACACCGGCACATGCGGCGCTGAGCCTGGCGCCGGTAGCGGTCGGCATCGTCGCGGCCTCGGTCATCGCCATGAAGCTCATCGCCCGGCTCGGCCGCACGTTGATTTTCTGCGGCCTGCTGATCTCCCTGGCCGGGATCGGCTGGCTGCTCGCGCTCGTTCTCGGCCGGGGAACGAGTGTCGGTCCGTGGAGTCTGGCCCCGCCGCTCCTCACCATGGGTGTCGGCATGGGCACCTGCCTCGGCACCCTCTTCGACATAGCCCTGGGCGATGTTCGTGCGGACGAGGCCGGCAGCGCCAGCGGTGCGCTGAGCGCGGTCCAGCAACTCGCCGGCGCGATCGGCGCGGCCGCGGTAACCACCGTGTACTTTCGATCTGTCGCGCGGTCGGGCCAGGCGCATGCGATGGCGGTCAGCCTCATTGTCGTGGGCGCCGTCGCCGTGCTGTGCTGCGGCCTGGTGTGGCTGTTGCCACGCGCCGCGCGGCTGGAGCGCGACGAGGCCGGGGGCCACGCGCCAGAGGCTCCCGCGGCCGCAGCCAGCGGCAGCTCGTCGTTGGGATAGTCACGGTCGATCGCTCGTGCGGCGGCTCGCTTGAAGCAAGGAGAGCTCACGCGAGCGCCCACCACGGGCCCGCGCCGGTGTGTGCCAACCGCAACCTTCACTTGCAATCAGCTCACCGCGCAGACTGAAGCGAAGCGCTGGACGCGGCGCCGGACCGGCTCACCCGCGAGGTTCTCCATCAGGGTGTGACCGACCGTACGATAATCGCGTCAGCGACCAGACAGGCGACCGGGCACCAGAAGCGGACCCTGGGCGGGGAAAGCGTTGCCGTCTCGCCAACGGTGGTGGCGCTGAACTCGATCTGCAGGCTCACAACGCACCTCCTCTTCGCTCCTGAGAGCGGTGAGTTCTGGCGACCGCAGTGCACGTCGGCTTGGGCGACGAGGTTTTCGATCCATACGCCAGGCTGGGAGGTTCCAGCCGACCGCCCCACCCTGCGAGCCACGGCCCCGTCGAATGCGAGCGCCGGCGCAATCACGTCGAACGAGGGCGAAGTGCGAGGACTTGCCCGCTCAGACTGGCCACGACCGGCGAGATCTTGGGGCCACAAACCGGCTGTGGAGATCGCTGCGGCGCCGGGACTTGCCGAATGCGGTAGAGCGATCGGGCCGGCGACAGGGCATCAAAAGCGGCTCATCTGCAGGGAGAACGTTGTCGTTCTGACAACGGTGGTGGAGCATAGCGGAATCGAACCGCTGACCTCCTGGGTGCGATCCAGGCGCTCTCCCAGCTGAGCTAATGCCCCACAAGTGGGCGCGGGTCGGCGAACGGCCTCGCGCGGACTTTGTTTGTACCCGATTCCGGCGCGTTCGGCAAGTTCGCCGGGACGGCATAGACTGATGCGGTCCGCGCGTTCTGCGTTTACGGAGGCGCACATGAAGGTCACCGCCGTCAGTGTCGAGACCCTCGAACTTGCCTACGAGGAGCCGTTCGTCATCGCCTCGTCGGCGCTGACCGCCGGGCCGTGCGACCTGGTGCGCGTCGAGACCGACGAGGGTCTGACCGGCTACGGCGAGGCGTGTCCCGCCTACGAGTTCACGGGCGACACGCTCTGGACCGTCGAGGACGTGATCGGCGAGTACCTGGCGCCGGCCACGATCGGACGCGACCCGTTCCGCATCGAGGAGATCGTCCACATCTGGGAGCGCGAACTGTGGACGGTCGGCAACCAGGCGGCGCGCGCGGCGCTCGAGATGGCGCTCTGGGATCTGCAGGGCAAGGCTCTGGGGCGACCGCTGGTCGACCTCGTCGGTGGCCGCACGCGCGACGGCCTGCCCGAGGTGATCGCCTGGGGCTGGGACGAACCCGCGGCGCTGTCCGCCAAGACGCGGGCCATGCGCGACGAGGGGGTGTCCATCTTCAAGGTCAAGGTGGGCGACACACCCGAGCGTGACGAGGCGCGCGTGGCGGCCGTCCGCGAAGCGGCCGGCCGCCACGCGCGCCTCACTGTCGACGCCAATCAGGGCTGGTACGACGTGGCCACGGCGGTGCGCGCCATCGAGCGGCTCGAGCCGTACTGCATCGAGTTCGTGGAGCAGCCGGTGCGCATGGACGATCTCGAGGCCGCGCGCCGCGTGCGTGAGCGCGTCGACGTGCCCATTGCCCTCGACGAGTCGGTGCGCGAGCCGTGCCACGCTCTCGCCGCGGTCAAGGCCGGCGCGGCCGATATCTTCGTGGTCAAGCTCATGAAGTCGGGCGGCATTCTGAACGCCCTCAAGATCAACGCGATCGCCGAGGCGGCGGCCGTCGGCGTCATGGTCGGCAATATGGGCGAGAGCTCGCTGGGCCTGGCCGCCCATTTCCACCTCGCCGCCGCTCTCAGCAACGCGACGCACTGCGACGCCGACGTGCCCTGGCGACCGGGCGGCCTGGAGCGCGACATCGGCCGCGGCCTCAAGACCGAACTGCGCGACGGCGCCTCTGTAGTCGCGATCCCAGAGGGCCCGGGGCTGGGCATAGAGATCGACTGCGATGCGGTTACGGCTCAGCGGGTCGAGCGGACCTGGCACAGCGACGGGCAGTCCGCGCCGGCGGCGCGGCGGGAGGGCTGAGGACAGATGGACCCCAAGAAGGTGCGAGAGGCATACGAACGCGGCGCCGCGACGGCGGCGTCGCGGCAAAGCCGGCCCGAGCGGGTCATGGCGCCCATCCTGCACGGTGACGTGCCGACGTTCGCCGAGGCGCCGGCGGCAAGCTCGCCGGCCGCGCTCGAGGGCGCCGGCGCGGCGGTCGTGGGCATCCCGTTCGAGGGCGTCAAGCTGCTCGATCCCCTGACCTATGCGCCGGCGAGCGCCGCGCCGGCCCCCGACGGCTCCATCTACTACCGCAGCGGGGCCGACGCCGGCCCCGACGCCATCCGCCGCCACTCGATCTTCTACTCGCTGCGCCACGGACGCGGGTTTGTGCCGGAGGCCGACCCCGACCTCGTCATCCTCGATCACCTGCGGGTGGTCGATTACGGCGACGTGGCGGTCGTGCCGGGCGATGTCGAGGAGACCTTCCTGCGGGCTCATGCCAAGCTGGCCGACATCCTCGCCGCCGGCGCCGTGCCGATCGTTCTGGGCGGCGACCACTCGATCCCCATTCCGGTGTTCCAGGTGCTGGCCGGCAAGTTGAACGGCAAGCTCGGCATCGTCGTTTTCGACTCGCACTTCGACATGAGCTACGAGCCCAAGTACTGGGCTGGATCGCAGTGGGCGCGAGCCTTCGACCTGGGCGTCGTCGAGCCCGAGAACTTCGTGCAGATCGGCCTGCGCGGCGGCCGCGAGTCGCTCGTCGACAAGGCGGTGGCCGAGGAGCTCGGCTACCGCTACTACACGATGGCCGACGTCGACGAGCTCGGCATAGCCACCGTCGCCCAGGAAGCCCTGGAGACGGCCACGGCCGGCACCGAGGCGATGTACGTATCGCTCGACATCGACGTGGTCGACCCGGCCCACGGTGGCCAGAAGTACCCCGACCCGGCCGGTCTGTCGGCGCGCGAGGTCATCCGCGCCCTGCGCATTCTGGCGCGCGGGCCGGTCGCCGGGTTCGACATCTGCTGCCTCGCGCCCCGCTACGATCTGCAGGGACACCTGAGTCAGCTCGCCGCGCGGGCCGCCCTCGAAGTCATCGCCGGTATCGCCCTGCAGCGGCCGTGAGGGGGCGTTCGACCACGCCTTGGCGGTCGGCGGCCGCCGCGGACGGCGTCGCCTCGGGCGGCGACGGATTTACGCCCGCGGTCGGCTTCGGCGTCGCCTCGCGCGGCGACGGATTCGCGCCTGCGCTCAGGCTCGGCGATGGCCCCCGTCAGGCTCGAATCGAGTCCCGTATCGCGCCCTGTGGCGTAGCCACTCTGGCGACATAGACGGTCGTCCTATACAACCCCCGAAATGGGCTGGCGATGTCAGGTGCAGAGAGGGAGCGACAGGGGGTCGACATGCAGGACTCAGAGCGGAGGACGATGACTCGCAAGCAGAAGGCGCAAGTCGTCGACCACATGCTCGATCGCTACGATCGTCTCGGGGCGCTGCTCGTGAGCGACAACGAAAGCCTGTGTCGCCTGCTGACCACGCTGGAGATGGGCGCCGAAGACCGGGCGCTCGTCGATTACCTCACCTCGTACCTGATCGTCTGAGCGTAAAGGCGTGAGGCGCGGTGTGGGTCCGGGGGGGCCTGCGCCGCGCCTCGCCAGCTCTCAGTCCTGCCGTGGAGCGTCCCGCTCGCCGGCGACCGCGCGGGCCAGAGCCTCGACCACGCGGCCGTCGAACTGAGTGCCGGCGCAGCGCCGCAGCTCGGCGAGGGCCTGGCCGGCATCGAGCTGCGGCGCATGGGGGCGACGGCCCGTCATGGCGCACCAGGCGGCCGCCACCAGCACGATGCGCGAGGGCAGCGGGATGGCCTCGCCGGCGAGGCCGCTCGGGTACCCTGTGCCGTCGAAGCGCTCGTGGTGGTGAACCACCGCCTGGGTGAGCGGCTCGCTCGCTCCTAGGCCGCGCAGCAGACGCTCGCCGGCGAGCGGATGCTCGCGTATCAGCCGGCGCTCGTCGGGTGTCAGCTCACCGGGCTTGTTCAGGACGTCGTCGGGCACGCCGATTTCGCCGATATCACTAAGCCGCGCCGCCTCGACGACCTGCCGACCGGCGGCGCCGTCGAGGCCGAGTTCGGCGGCCACCTGAGCGGCGATGCGCGCCATTGCCCGCGAGCGCGCGCCGGCGGTGTGCTGCTTGGCGTCGACGGCGTCGGCCAAGGCAGCCCAGCTTGTGTGCGATGCCGCCAGGCCAAGCTCGGCCGGAGCGTCGTCGGACTGGCCCGACGTGAACGCGACCACCCGGTCGCGCCCCCGACGCTTGGCCAGGCGCATGGCCCAGTCGGCCTTGTCGAGCAACTCCTCCTTGAGGCCGGCGTCGGCGGGGAACGACGCCACGCCGATGCTGATCGTAACGTGAGCGTCGTTGCCGGCGATCGGTTGGGACGCCGCGACCTCGCGCCGGACGCGCCCGGCCACATCGGCGGCGGCGTCGGCGTCGCTGCCCAGCAGAATGACCGCGAACTCCTCGCCGCCGTAGCGCGCCGCGAGGTCGACGTGCCTGATGCAGCCGTCGATCACGCGCGCCACGCTGCGCAGCGCATCGTCGCCGGCGCTGTGACCGTAGCGGTCGTTGAAATCCTTGAACCGGTCGAGGCCGCAGAACAGCAACGAGAGCGACCGATTGTCCTGGCGAGCGCGCTCGATCTCCTCTGACAGTCGCTCGTGCAGGTAGCGATGGTTGTAGAGACCGGTGAGACCGTCGGTGATGGCGTCGAGCTCGGTGCGGCCGAGGCGCGCCGCGGCGGCCTGGAACATGGCGGCGAAGGCTTGCGCCACGTCGCTGCGCAGGCCCGCCATCTCGGCGCCGCTCAACCCGGCCGGCGGAATGTCGGCCTGGACGATCGCCACGACCTCGCCGCGACGGTCACGCACGGTCGCAAGACCGCTCACCCAGACGCCCCACTGGTCGACGTAGAGCACATTGACGTCGGGTGAGGCGCCGGCGAAGGTCTCGAGCAACTCGTCGTCGGCGAAGATCTCGCTGCCCAGCGGCGCCCGCTCGTCGGGGGCCTGTTCGGCATCGACGACGATCGTGGCCTTGGCGTCGGCGCCGACGACGACGGTCGTGAGGTAGCGTACCTGGGGGTGGTCGTCGCGCACGGCGCGCAGCTCGGCCGCGATGTGCAGGTACTCGGGCCGGCTTTCGTCGAGCGCTACGCGCAACGTGGCGTGCTCGTCCGGGTCGATGCGCGCCGCTGCCAGCGCCGCCACCTCGCACGCCAGGTCACGCTGCTCGTGGAGCCGCGCCAGAACGCGCTTGAAGGCGACGACCATCTGCGGGTCGAACTGCGTCCCGCTGCAGTGGTCGAGCTCGGCGAGCGCCTCGTGATACCTCAGGGCCTGGCGGTAGGGCCGCCGGAACGACATGGCGTCGTAGGAGTCGGCGACGCACATGGCGCGCGCCACGAGCGGGATCGCCTCGGCGGCGCGGCCGTCGGGGTAGCCGGTACCGTCCCAGTGTTCGTGATGGTGGCGTACGCCGAGCACGAGATCGTCGGCAAACAGGGGGCGCAGGATGTCGGCCGAAAAGATCGGATGCTGGCGCATGAGGTCCCATTCGCGCGAGTTCAAGCCACTCGGCTTAAGCAGGACGCGGTCGGCGACGCCGATCTTGCCGATGTCGTGCAGGTAGGCGGCCTCTTCGACCTGGTGGATGGTCTCGTCGGACCAGCCGAGCTCGTGGCCCAGAAGGACCATGTAGGCGCCGACGCGCGCGGCGTGACCGAGCGTGTAGTAGTCCTTCGCGTTCAGGGCTGAGCTCAGAGCCTTGAGATTGCCCAGATGCATGCGCTTGATCTCGTCGTAGAGCCGGGCGTTGTCCATGGCCTGGGCGGCGATCTGGGCCAGCCCCTGCAGAAGCTGGACGCGGGGGAACTCGCGGGCGCGACTGTCGTACAGCGCGACCAGACCGATGACCTCGCCGCGCACGATGAGCGGCAAGTGGATGCTCGCGCGGTGGCCCGATTCGAGCAGGATGGTGCGCTCCTCGGCGTTCAGGCCGTCGGCGGCGTCGCGGACTGCAACGGGCTGGCGCGTCGCGATGGCTCGCTGGGTCGCGCGGTGGGCGTCGGCCGACCGGCGCACGCCCGTCTTGCCGTCGCGGCGGCCGTCGCCGCCGACGCAGATGCGCACGACGAGCTCGGAGCCCTCGAGTCCGCTGACCTCGCACTCCTGCGCTCCGGCCAGACCGCGCATGCGTCCGGCCACCGAGTAGAGCACGTCGTCGAGCTCGAGTGAGGAACCGAACTCGAGCCCCGAGTCGACCAGCTGGCGGAGCTCGTCGTTGCTGCCTTCGAGGCGCTCGAGCAGCCGCGCCTTGCCCAGCGCCCCGGCGAGCAACTGGCCGACGGTCATCAGAAAGTCGAGGTACTCGGCGTAGTCCCCAGGCTCATCGTCGTAAATGTCGATGAGGCCATGGACGACGCCGTCGACGACCAGCGGCAGGGAGAGGTTGCTCTTGAAGCCCCACTCCGCGAAGACCCGACGCTCCTCTACATCGATGCGAGGATCGTCGGGAGAGGCGATGACCGCGATCTGCTGCGACTCGATCGCCATCTTGACGTTGGGGAAGTCGTCGACGCGCAGCGAATGTCCGACGGAGTCGTCGTCGTACCCGTTGCGGTCGTAGCTCACCCGACTGAGAAGCGTGGTGTCGCCTTCGAGCGTGAACACGTCGCAGTCCGCCGCGCCGAGCGTTTCGACGAGGCGCCTGGCCGCGATGCGCAGCAGCTCTGTCACGTCGCCGGCGCGGGTAGCGAGCGCGCCGAACTCGACGAGCTCGTGCAGGATCTCGTTGCGCCGCCGGATCTCGTCGAACAGGGCGGCGTTGTCGAGCGCTCGTCCTGCCACATGGGCGAGACCTTCGATGAGCTCGAGGTGTTCGCTGAAGTCGCGCGGCACGTAGTCGGACAACTCGAGGATGCCGATCACCGCGTCGCGCGCCACGAGCGGCGCCGCGAGCTGGGACTGGTAGCCCCACTTCTCGAGCGACTTGCGGCCGGTGGGCGTGAGCACCGGGTCGTCGAGGCTGGCGGCCAGCGAGACGCGGCGCTGTCCGACTGCGATGGCGCTGCAGGGAAAGTCGCGCAGCCTGACGGTGGTGCCCTCCCACGCGCGGTCGAAGACCCCGTGGTCGTAACTCACCAGCGCGCGCAGCGTCTCGCCTTCGACCGCATAGATGTCGGCGACCGGTGAGCGCGTGAGACGTGCCAGGCGGCGTGCGACGCTTTGCAGGACGTCGTCGGTGGACAGGTGAGAGGCTTCTTCGATGCCGGCTTCGACGAGCAGCTGGAGGTCGCGGTTGCGGGCCTCGAGGGCGGCGATCCTGGCCGCGTCGGTGCCCGCCCCGTCGCGCAGCAGCGCATCGATGTCGGCCCGACGGTAGCGTCGGTGACCGCCGGCACTGCGGTAGCAGGCGACCTTGCCGGCGTCGCTCCAGCGCCGCAGTGTGTTGACGCTTACGCCCAGCAGCTCGGCCGCCGGACCGAGCCGCAGCCAGCGTCGATCAGTCGTCGGCGTGGAAGGGCTGCCCATGGTTCCTCTGATAGTCGGCTGCCGTGCCTGAAAACTTGACCAATTCTACACGCAGGCGCGAGGCGGGGCCAAGCGGCGCGTTGGCGGTCGCACAGGCGGGGGCAAGCGCCGCGCAGGCAACCGCGCAGGCGGCCGCGCAGGCATCGCACAGGCGGTCACACAGGCGGTCACACAGGCGGTCACACAGGCGGTCACACAGGCAAATGCGCAGGCGGCCGCGGGGCAGGCTCTGGTGGGTCCTTGCGTCCTCTCCGAACGTGGGGACTGCGCTAGGCTTCAGCCGCCGCCGGCAGCGTCTCGATGACGCGAGCGATGTCGTGGAAGACGGCGCCGGCAGGGCTTATGGGGTCGAGGGCCGGGGGCGTGCCGGCGTCGCCGGCGCTGCGCGTCATCTCGTCGAGGGGAATGCGGCCCAGCAAAATGGTGCCGGCCGCCCTGGCGATGTCCTCCGCCCCTCCGTGACCGAAGATGAAGTGCTTCTCGCCGCAGTTGGGACACACGAAATAGGCCATGTTCTCGACGACGCCGATGATGCGGTGCTTGGTGAGCAGCGCCATCTTCGCCGCTTTGGCGGCGATCTTGGCGGCGGCCTGCTGAGGCGTCGTCACCACGATCACCTCGGCTGCCGGCAGCATCTGGGCGATCGTGAGAGCGATGTCGCCCGTGCCGGGCGGCAAGTCGATCAGCAGGTAATCGGGGCTGCCCCACAACACGTCGCCGAGAAACTGCTCCATGGCGCGTCCGAGCATCGGCCCGCGCCAGATCACGGGCTCGTCGTCTTCGAGAAAGAAGCCCATGGAGACGATCTTCACGCCGTGGGCTTCGGGCGGCACCAGCTTGCCGTCACGCGAGGCGGGCGCCACGGTGGCCATGCCGAACATGAGGGGGATCGTGGGCCCGTAGACGTCGGCGTCGATCAGGCCGACGGCGTGGCCGCGCTGAGCCAGGGCTACGGCCAGGTTGGCGGTCACCGTCGACTTGCCGACCCCGCCCTTGCCACTGGCCACCGCCAGAACGCGTGTCTTGGCGCCCGGTCCGAACGGCGTCGACGGGATCCCCGGGTCGGCCTTGACGGTGGCCGCGAGGCGCTCGCACTCCTCGGGGGACATGGCATCCATCACGACCTCGACCCGCCGCTCCCCGGCGACGGCCGCGAGGGCCTGTTCCGTCTCCGTGCGGATGCGGTCTTTCAGCGGGCACGCCGCCGTCGTGAGCACGAGACGCACCGACAGGCGGTCGTCGGTGATCTCGATGTCACGGACCATGTCGAGAGCGACGATACTGCGTTGCAGCTCGGGGTCTTGCACCGTCGAGAGGGCGGCGAGGACATCATCGTTGTTCATGCAGGCTCCAGAGGGCGAGGTTGCGCGGGGCCGCGCCGATCCGTCGCGAGTGTAGAACGGTGCGAGTCGGGGCGGCAAGGCCGGTCGCCTGGTTGTCGGGTCCCAGGTCACATGTTCCACGCCGGCCGCCGCGCGAAGCGCGGCGGGACAGCCGGCACGAGAGCGGCGGCGAGCGTTTCACGTGAAACGCGACACTGATAGCCGTGGTTTCACGTGAAACATGGCGCCGGTGCCGCGGACGTCGGCGCCTGTCCATGGTCGGTCTGCCGAAGCGACGACGAAACGACGGAGGGCGGGCCGCGAAAGCGGCCCGCCCTCCGTCGTTCTACCTGCGGGCAGAAAGACCCGTCTCAGGTATGCGGCGGCAGGTGGGGAGCTTGAACATCCGGCTCAGGGGCGCCCGGGTAAGGGTGAGCATCCGCGTTTCCGCGAGCGCGCGTCTGCCGCTTGTCGGGTGTGTGCGACGCTACTCTCAGATCTCCGAAGCCTTGATGCCCACGGGCTCGGCGTGGCCGGCGCCCGTGGAGTAGGTGTCCTTGAAGATCTCCATGAGCATCGGGCTCTCGCGAACGACGGCGAGCGCGATGATGGCGTGGTCCTTGGTGTAACCGTTGCCGATGATCATGGTCGTGTCGGCGCCGATGCCTTCGGCGCCGAGGGCGGCCGAGGTGAAGCTCGTCGCCATCGAGAAGAAGTAGACCAGGCCGTCGTCCTTGGTGGCG
Source organism: Actinomycetota bacterium (assembly GCA_003164655.1). Lineage (GTDB taxonomy): Bacteria > Actinomycetota > Thermoleophilia > UBA2241 > UBA2241 > Bog-752. The sequence continues at coordinate 20,387 of PLTW01000091.1, read as the reverse complement.
AGGACCGAGGCCATCTCGGTGTTCGGGATGTCGACGCAGTTGATGGTCAGGTCGGCCATCTCGCCGCCGGTCGCCTTGCTGACCTCTTCGTAGACGAAGAGCTGGTCGGTGGCCGAGCCCTGAATGATGACGTCGGCGAAGCCGGATTTCTCGAGGCGCTTGCGGCCGGCGTCGCCGTGCACCAGGCAGATGACCTTGCCGGTCGGCTTGACGCGCTTGCGGGCCTCATAGGCGCAGAGCAGGCCGCTCTTGCCGCCGGCCCCGATGATGAACACGGTCTGGCCGGGCTTGCTGAGCTTGGCCGCCTGCGCCGGGGCGCCGGCCACGTCGAGGATGGCCAGGGCGAGGGCTTCGTCCATGTCGCTGGGGATCTTGGCGTAGATGCCGGTCTCGAACAGGATGGCCTGGGCCTTCACTTTGACCTGGCAGGTGTCCTTGTTGATCGAGATGATCTCGTCGACCTTGAGCGGGGTGAGCGACAGCGACACGAGGGTGGCGATGCGATCGCCGACCTTGAGGTCGCGACCCTTGAGCTTGGGACCGATCTCCTTGACCGTGCCCAGCAGCATGCCGCCCGAGCCGGTGTCGGGGTTGTGATGCTTGCCGCGCTCGGCGATGATGCCGAGGCTGTGGCGGGCCATCTTCTTGACGTCGCCGCCCTCGGCCTCCTCGATCTGGGTAAAGCTGGCCGCGTCGACGTTGAGCGTGTCGACGTCGATCAGGATCTCGTTGTCGGCGCACTCCATCGTGTTGTCGATCTTCCAGGCCGGCTGCGGCAAGACGCCCTTCGGCTCGATCACGCGATGGGCTCCGAACTTGTTGCCTTCTTTCACCTTGTGCCTCGCTTTCGTAGTGATGCGCTTTTCCGTTGAGGGGTCCGTCGGCGGCGGCGCGGCGGCTCGAGAGCCGCCGCGCCGCCGCCGCGTCGGGTGCGTGACTTACGCTTCGACTTTGATGACGCTGCCGGCGCCCTGGCCGCCGCCGACACAGGCGCCGGTCAGGCCGATCTCCTGGCCGCGCTTCTGGAGCTCGTGAATGAGGGTCACGATCATGCGGGTGCCGGTGTTGCCGAGCGGGTGGCCGAGCGCGACGGCGCCACCGTTGACGTTGACGATCTCGAGATCGAGACCGAGCTCGCGGGTGGCGAGCGCGGCCACGCAGGCGAAGGCCTCGTTCAACTCGGCAAGCTGGATGTCGCCGCTTTGCAGGCCGGCCTTTTCGAGGGCCTTGTGGGCGGCCACGGTCTCGCCGTAGCCCATGATCTCGGCGGGCACCGCCGCAGTGGCGTAGCTCACGAGCTGAGCGATGGGCTTGAGGCCGAGGTCGGCCGCCTTTCGGCGAGAGGTGACGACCAGGGCGCTGGCGCCGTCGGCGATGGCCGACGCGTTGCCGGCCGTCACCACTCCGCCGTCCTTCTTGAACACCGGCTTGAGACCGGCGAGCGCTTCGGGTGTGGTCTCTCGCGGGCATTCGTCCGTGTCGACGATCTTCGGATCGCCTTTACGCTGCGGGATCGTGACCGGCACGATCTCGTCGGTGAAGCGGCCGTCGCGCACGGCGGCGCTGGCGTTGAGCTGGCTGCGGTAGGCGACCTCGTTCTGGGCGTCCTTGGAGACGCCGAACTTCTCGCTCAGTATCTCGGCCGTCAGGCCCATGTGGTAGCCGCCGATCGCGCACCAGAGCCCGTCCAGGACCATGGCGTCGAAGATCTGGTCGGAGGGCATGCCCATGCGATAGCCGGTGCGGCCGTTCTGCAGCAGCCACGGCGCGCGTGTCATGTTCTCGGTGCCGCCCACCAGGTAGATCTCGCCGTCGCCGGCCTTGATGTTGGCCGCCGCCCAGGCCAGGGCCGCGGCGCTCGACACGCAGACGCGGTTGACCGTGATCGCCGGCACGTTGTCGGGAATGCCGGCCTTGAGCTCGGCCTGGCGAGCCGTGTTCTGCCCCAGGCCCGCCTGAATGACGTTGCCGAAGATGACCTCGTCGAGCTGGTCGCCCGCGACGCCGGCGCGCGCGAGGGCCTCCTTCATGACGACGGCGCCGAGATCGGTCGCCGGCGTACCGGCGAACCCACCCTGGAACTTTCCCTGAGCGGTGCGGACCGCCGAGAGGATGACGATGTCGTTGTCTGTCACTACAGCCTCCTGAGGCCAGAGGCGGCCCTGCAGGTTCTCTCGCGTGTCCTACGCGCCCTCGGGCCGCCTGTTGAAGTCATGGACAAACTATCATGTTGCTTTGGCCGTGTTTTTGGCCCTTCTGGCCACTTCCTGCGCCAGGAAGGAGGCCACTTCGACGGGTGTCGTGCGCAGTCCGAAGCCGGCGTCGTAGCCGAGCTCCTTGGCGAAGGCGTTGTTGATGCGAGGTCCGCCGACGACGAGCACGAAGCGCTCGCGCACGCCCTCGGCCTCGAGCAGCTCGATCATCTTGGTCAGGTTCTGCACGTGGATGTTCTTCTGGGTGACGATCTGCGACACGAGGATAGCGTCGGCGTGCCGGTCGAGGGCCGTGCGCAGGAGCTGCTCGCAGGGGATCTGCGAGCCCATGTTCACGACCTCCATCTCGGGATAGCGCTCGAAGCCGTAGTTGCCGGCGAAACCCTTCATGTTGAGGATGGCGTCGATGCCGACCGTGTGCGCGTCGCTCTCGATGGCCGCCCCGACCACCGACAGCTTGCGGCCCAGGTGCTCCTTGATGAACGCGTTGATCGCGTAGTAGTCCATCGCCTCGACTTCGAGGTAGTCGCCCTTGACCTTGTCGGGGTCGATGCCGGTCTCGGTGCGCCCGTAGGCGACGTAAAAGGTGAACTCGGGGTCGATCGCCTTGCACTCGGCCACGCCGACGTCGCGAAAGCCGAGCTTCTCGACGAACTGTTTGCCGACGTCGGCCGCCTTGACCGAGTAGGCGATCGGCAGGGTGAACGAGAACTGCATCATGCCGTCGTCACGAGTATCACCGTACGGCCTGACGATCATGACGCCACCTCCTGACTTGCGCGCACCGACTCGCCCGGCGCGGGACCGGTCGGCGGTCCGCTCCGACGACCCTCGCGCAGGGCGGCGAAGAAGGGGTTGAAGTAGTCGTCGCGGGTCTTGAAGACGCCCTCGAAGCCGCGGCCGCCGCGCGGGTCGCGTTTGACGTCGGCGAACTCGCCGTCTTCGAGCGCCTTGAAGAGACCGATTCGCTGCACGTGTTCGAGCTGTTCGGCGGCGCGGGTCAACACGTCGTCGGCGCGCTTCTCGATGATGCCGCCGGAGCGGAACTCGACCTCGTCGGCCAGGTGGCGGCACGACTCGAAGACGTACTTGGCGTTCTTGATCGAGACGTAGCGGTCCTGGAGCAGCGGCGTGTGCAGGGCCTCGGTGAGCATGCCGAGCAGCATGATCTCCTGGCCTGTGAAGATGCCGGTGAAGTTGAACATGCCGTCGATGATGTGGCCCTGAAAGATGTCGCCCGGCATGTACTTGGTCGGCGGCATGTACTTGAGCGGGTACTCCGGAAAGAGCTGGCGGATGAGCTGCGCGTCGGCGATCTGGTAGACGACCTGATCGGGGGTCGCGGGGTTGATCTCGAATGCGTGTCCCAGGCCGATCTGCCAGGGCTCGAGGTTGGCGCGCAGGGCGAACGCTTCGTTGATGAAGTCGGAGCTCACGACCGTGTAGCCCTTCTCGAAGGCGTCGGCCGTGGTCAGGTAGTTGTCCTCGCCGGTGTTGATGATGATGCCGGCCCTGGCGTTGATGAGGCGTGAAAGATACTGGTCGACGAAGGTGCGCTGCATGTTGATGTTGCGGAAGATGATGCCGTACATGGAGTCGTTGAGCATCATGTCGAGGCGCTCGAGGGCGCCCATCGTGGCGATCTCGGGCATGCAGAGGCCGCTGGCGTAGTTGCAGAGGCGGATGTAGCGGCCGAGCTCTGCGCCGACCTCGTCGAGGGCGGCCCGCATGAGCCTGAAGTTCTCCTGCGTGGCGTAGGTGCCGCCGAAACCTTCGGTGGTCTTGCCGTACGGTACGTAGTCGAGCAGGCTCTGCGCCGTCGTACGGATGACCGCGATCACGTCGGCGCCGGCTCGGGCGGCCGCTTGGGCCTGGGCCGCGTCTTCGTAGATGTTGCCGGTGGCGACGATCACGTAGACGTAGGGTTTGAGCGCCTCGCCGCAGGCGGCCACGAGCTCCTCGCGGCGGCGGCGGACGGCGTCGATGCGCGCGACGCCCTGCGTCGCCAGCTCGGCGGCCCGCAGCTCCGCCGCCGCGCGGTGCTCGGCTGGCACCTCGTCGAGGGCCAGGGCGCCGGCGGCCACGCCCTCGGCCACCTCCTGGGCGCTCTTGCCGGTGCGTATCATGAGATCGACGAAGGGCCGCGTCACGCCGCCCGGCAGCAGCTCACGCGCCTGTTCAATGACGACGTTCACCAGCGGCACGTCGATGTCGTTCACACCGGCGACGCCCAGAAGGCGCAGCGTGGCGCGCTCGCTCGAGTCGGTGGTGTGCTCCTCGATATGGCGCTGAATGTCGTCGGCGATGGCTTCGGCGGCCGCGCGAGCGCGCGTGACGAGCGTCTCGTTCAGCCTGATCGCGTTGTACACGGTCACACCGTCCTTGGCGTCGGAGGGGGCGACGTCGTCGGGCTGCCGGCGGCAGCGCCGTCCGGCACCGCGGCCAGACCGTGGACGACGTCGAAGACGGGAGCGCGATCGCCGACTGCGTCGGCGATCGCGCCGAAGAAGAGCCTGGGGTTGTACGGCTGCGGAAACCGGTAGGGATTGGCGGTCACGGCCAGGACGCGCAGCGGCGTGAGCACGCGCAGGTCGATGCCGCGGCGGCGGAACCGGGCAACGGTCGTGGGCGTGAGAATGAGGACCGTGGCGTCGCGCACGACGACCGTGACGCTATAGAGAGGGGGCAGGGTCCGGGAGAAGTCGTCGGCGAACTCCTGGGTGAGCGCGCCCCCGACGAAAAGCACCTTCGTGGCCCGCCGTTCGACCTCGCGGGCTACCCTCACGCCCTCGCCGACGATGGTATCGAGGTCGAGGGTTGAAAGGCGGCCGTGCTCGTCGACGGCGACGGCGCGCCCACCCGACAGGGTCTGCGGGCTCACGAGGCTGCGACTCTCGGGGTCGACCGCGGGAAGGGTCAGCATCTCGAGCGTGGCCAGCGTGATCTCAACGGTCTCTTCGAGCGTGTCGGCGACCAGGCCACCGGTCGCCATGATCACGGCATCGCACACGCGCGGCGAGGCGCTGCCGAGGCGGTTGATGGCGCCGTCGACCAGCACGAGGCGGGCGCCGTGGGCGTGCAGCCGGGCAGCGGTTGCGGCGACCTCGGCGAGCGTGGTAGGGCCGCTGATCTCGACGGCGCGGTCGCCGACGGCGCGGCCGATCACGACGTTGCCGAGCGATGTGTGGAACGGCAGGCGCTCGAGCTGCTCCATGGTGTAGTGCGAGCGGTCGAGCGAGCCGACCGTGGTGGCGATGAGCGTGCCGCGCGGCGGCACGATGCGTGGCTTGTCGAGCCCCGTCAGGTGGTCGGTGCGCTCGCCGTCCAAGCCGAGTGAGGTGAGCCCGAAACGCAGCGGCACGTTGTCCATGAGGGCGTTGACCACGGTCGTCTTGCCGGCGTTCTTGACCAGACCGATCACGGCGATCGTCGCGGCGCCGCTCGCGGCCACGACGTCGAACAGGGTGGCCGGAGCGGTCGTGTCCGCAAAGGCCGACGCGGGCGTACCGGCGGCGGTCATCGGCCGCCGCCCGCGGTGTCGTCGGTCTGGTTTGAGCCGGCGCTCGTTGAGTTGGCGGGATCGCTCCGACCGCCGTCTTGCCTGCGGATCTCCTTGAGATAGCTGAAGACGGTGAAGCGCGAAAGGTCGAGGGCCTCGGCGACCTGCTCCGCGGAGCGCTTCACGAGAAACGCGCCGCGCTCCTCGAGCCGCGCGACGACCTCCATCTTCTCTTCGCGGTTCATGGTGGCCGGCGTTTTGCCCATGTCGCTCAGAATGCCGACGATCATGCCAGCCAGGACTTCGCGGATGTCGCCCCCGAACAGCTCCTCGGTCTCGGGCACGACCTCGCCGCTGGGGCGAGCGGCGGCGGTAAGGTTCGCCAGCGTGCGCTGGGCGTGCACGAGATCGGAGATGTCGAGGTTGATGCCCAGCACGCCGATGGGGCGATCGTCGCCGCCGCGCAGGGTGACGGCGAGCGACTTGAGGACCGTGCCCTCTGAGGAGGACACATAGAGGCGCACGTCGGGAGTGTCGTCGGCGTTGCGCAACGAGCGCAGCATCTGGTCGGTCGGGGCATCGCCCGGTCGCCGGCCGGTCACCTGGCCGTTCTCGATGGCCACGATCGAGTGCGGCATCTCGGCCAGGTCGTGAAGCACGACCTCGCAGCCAGGCCCGAACATTTCGGCCAACCCCCGCACCACGGCGACATACGACCGCAGATAGGGATTGACGGCACTGCTTGCGATCACGTGAGTCCTTTCACCGTCGTCCGGCGAGGGTCCGACAGCGTGGCCCCGGCTCGTGATTCGTTTCACGAAAGGTGTGATAAGGCTAGCAGCCTCTATCGAAATAAGTCAACCAGATACCCGAATCGGTTGCGAAAATGCCGCAGCGCACGCAGAGTGGCTTCCGATGCGGCAGGCAAGCGGCGCTATCGTGATCGTTTCGGCAGGCCTGCTTGCCCCGTTAGAGGTTGGCCGGGCGCGTGCCGAGCGTCACCTTGATGGTGGAGGTCGCGCCGTGGCGGTTGACGGTCAGCGCGACGGTGTCGCCCGGCTTGAAAGCGGTGATCGCCTGGACCAGGTCTTCAGCCGAGGTCACCGGCTTGCCGTTCACGGCGGTGATGACGTCGCCACCCACGGTGAATCGCGTGCCCTGGACGGTGACGGTCGACGTGCCGCCCCTGATGCCCGCCTTCGCGGCGGGGCTGCCGGCCTTGACGGTTCCGACCAGCGCGCCCTGTTCGACGGAGTACTTGAAAGTCTTGGCCAGGTCGGGAGTCAGCGTCTCCAGCGTGACGCCGATCCAGGCGTAGTCGACGTGGCCGCTCTTGACGATCTGGCCGAGCGAGTTCTTGGCCGTGTCGATGGGCACCGCAAAGCCGAGGCCCTGATTGCCGCCGGTCGTGGTATCGATACTCTCGTTGATGCCGATGACGTTGCCGCTGGCATCGATCAGGGGTCCGCCCGAGTTGCCGGGGTTGATGGCGGCGTCGGTCTGGATGCCGTTGAAGATGTTCGTGCCGGTCTGCGGGCTCAGGTCGCGATGAATGGCCGAGACGATGCCCGACGTGAGCGTGAACTCGAGCGCCAGCGGGTTGCCGATAGCCACGACCGGCTCGCCGACCTGAACGGCGTTGGAGTCGCCCATGGGCAGGGGGTTGAGAGTGAGGCCGGAGGGATCGACCTTGACGACGGCCACGTCGGACTGCGCGTCGACGCCGACGATCTTGCCGCTGACGCTTCGGGTCTGCGAACCGGCGCCCTTGAACATGACCGTGAGCTTGGTGGCCAGATGACCCGAATCGGAGACGACGTGGGCGTTGGTGAGGATGTAGCCCTGTCTGGAGACTACGAAGCCCGAGCCGACGGCGACTCCGCCGCCCGTGGGCTGGCCGAACAGGTCGGTGCCGGTCGAGGGGAAGGTGCTGGTGATCTCGACGACGCCGGTCGCTTCCCTGTCGTAGATCTGGGTCGGCGTGAGGGCGCGGCCGGCCGACGGCGCGCCGGGGCTGGCAAACGCCGCTGGGGCGGTCACCGTGACGGTGGTCTCCTTCTTGACGTCGGTCACGCCCAGCAGAAAGAGGACGAGCATCAGCAGAGCCGCCCCGACGATGCCGCCGATGACTCCGGCAGCGAAGCTTCGTGAACTGGGCATGCGCCTCCTCCTACAGCAGCGTGAGTGCCGGTGCGGCGGTCGTTTCTGCTCGCTTTCGATGTTGCCACCGGTCGAGGGTATCTTAACCTGCCCTCGCGGCTGCCTCGAGCGCGTCGTCTCCTAGTCCTGGATGCGCGGCATGCGCACCGTGAAGGTCGCCCCCGAACCGCGGCGCGACCGCACTGTCAGCGTGCCCCCCATCAGTGCGACCATGTCTCTGGCGATAGACAGGCCCAGTCCGCTGCCCGACTGGTGGGCCCCGTCATTGCCGCGGAAGAAGCGTTCGAACACGCGGTCGAGCTCGTCGGCGGGGATCCCCGGCCCCTGGTCTGTGATAGTGATCACGACGTCGTCGGCGGCGCCCGCGACGGTCTCGGCGGCCAGATCGACGGCGACGGTCCCTCCCTGAGGCGAGAACTTCACGGCGTTGTCGAGAAGCGCCCTCAGGACCTGACCCACGCGTCGCTCGTCGCAGGCCGCCGGCAGCTCCGCGGGTGCGGCGACCTCGATGCTCACGCCACGGCTCTCGGCGCCCGGTCGAAATTCGGCGATGACATTGCGGGTGACGGCCGTCAGGTCGATGTCGTCGGCCTCGAGGCGCACCGCCCCCGAGTCGACCTGAGAGAGATCGAGGAGGCTGAGCGACAGGTCGGTCAGCCGGTCCACCTGCTGGCGCATCAGCGCCAGGAACTCGCTCTCGGTGGCGGCATCGAGCTCGCCTTCGTCGATGAGCTCCATGAAGCCCGAGAGCGAGAACAGCGGTGTCTTCAACTCGTGTGAGGCGGTGGCGATGAAGTCGCGCCGGGCCGCGTCGAGTCGGGCCTGCTCGGTGATGTCGCGCAGCACGACGATGTCGCGCACCTCGGCTTCGCGGCCGACCCGGTACACGGACGCTTCGAGCGAGCGTCCGCCGTACTCGACCACGACGGTGCGGTCCTCGCTGTCGGCCTGCGTCTCGACGAGCGCCTGAGCGACATCGGGCGGCAACAGGTCGGCGAGAGGCGTTCCCGCCGGCAGCGCCCTGCCCAGAAGAGTCGCAGCCGCGGGGTTGGCGATGGCGAGCTCGCCCGCGGCAGTGACGCCGATCACGCCCTCCGCCAGATCGTAGAGCAGGACCTCGACGTTCTCCTTCTCGCGTTCGATCTGCGAAAAGGCCTCGCGCAGGCGGCCGCCCATCATGTTGAAGGTCACGGCGAGCTGGCCGATCTCGTCGGGCGGTCCCGGCAGCACGGGGTGCGAGAGGTCGCCCGAGGCGATCGACAATGCGCCGCGCTCGATGCGTTTGAGACGCCGGGCGATGAAGTACGAGGCGAGGTAACCGGCAAACAGGGTCGCGATCAGGGCGAGGCCGCCGGCCAGCAGGATCTGGCGCTGCACCGACTGCACGGCGCGCTGCAGGTCGGTGAGCGGCGTCGACACCAGGACGATGCCGCGAAAGCCGGCGAACAGGTTCACCACGGGCACCGCCGCGGTCGCGTACAGCGTGTCGCCGATGGTCGCGGTGCCGATCGTGACGCGGCCGGTGCGCTCGGCGGCGGCGACGACGGGGTAGTTGGCGATGTTGCGCGGCAGGCCCGGGCGAGAGTCGTCGAGGACCTGCATGTCACTGAGGTCGATCACGATGATGCGGGCGTTGATCCGGGTGTCGATCACGCGCGCGGCGTCGCCGAGCGCGTCGGGCGATACGCCGGCGATGGTGTCACCGACGACCGGCAAGCTGCGCGACAGGTCGCTGAGCTTCTGGTGAACGAGGTGGTTCTGCAGACTCGGCACAACGTACATGTACATGAGGCCGATGTCGAACAGCACGACACCCAGAAACAGCACGGTGAGCCAGTTCTTGACCGACCCGGGGACGGGGCGGAAGCACCAGGCGAGCGCGTCGTCGACGGCGCGCAGCGAGGTGGCTACGGACGACCGGACCCGGTGCATGAACGAACGCCGCACTGCGACCTCGGAGGGCGTAGGAGACCTAGAACTCGCGGAACTTGTAGCCGATATTGCGGACCGTGAAGACGAACTCGGGATTGCGGGCGTCGCGTTCGATCTTCTCGCGCAGGTGGCGGATGTGCACGTCGACGGTGCGCGCGTCACGAAACTCCGCGTCGCCCCAGACGAGCTGCAGCAGGATCTGCCGCGAGTAGACGCGGCCCGGATGCGAGATGAGCGTCTTGAGCAGCTCGAACTCGATGTAGGTGAGGTCGACACGCCGGCCCCGCACGTCGACGTTGCGCTTGGGCAGATCGACTTCGAGGCCGTCGATCGTGACGAGATCCTGACGGGCGCTGCCGGTCTGGCGCGACATGTCGGCCCGCCGCAGCTGGGCCCGCACCCGGCTGCGGAACTCGCGCAGGCTGAAGCGGTCTTTGGTGATGTAGTCGTCGGCGCCGATCTCGAGGCCGAGCACCTTGTCGAACTCGTCGGCCTTGGCCGTGAGCATGATGATCGGGACGGTGCTGACGGCGCGCAGCCGGCGACACACTTCGGTACCGTCGACGCGCGGCATCATGACGTCGAGGATGACGAGGTCGAAGGGTTCACGGGCGAAGGCGTCGAGGGCTTCCTGGCCGTCGCGGGCCTGAACGACCTGGTACCCCTCCTTCTCGAGGGGGAACCGCAGCAGCTTCTGAATGGCCTCCTCGTCATCGACCAGAAGGATCTTGGCGCCCGGGTCGGTCATCTGTCACCCCATCGTATCATTCGACCGCATCCTGGCTCGCGCCTGCTCGAAGACCGTCCGTCAGGGCGCGGTCGGGTCCGTCCGGGACTCCGGCGGCGGCACGTGGGCGCGCAGCCGAAACGAGGCACCGACAGCTTCGGCGATCGCGCGGCAGCCGTCGGGGTCGGCGTCGGGCAGGTCGACCGCCGTCAGCGTCGTGGCGATACCGGCCGCGGCGCACGACTGGGCAAAAAGAACGATCTCGCGGAACGCCTTGGAGAACATCGGCCGGCAGAGGCGATCGTAGACCTCGGGATCGGCGGCGTTCAGGCTTACGGTGACGGCGTCGAGACCGGCGCGCGCGAGGCTCGCCACGACATCGACCCCCGGGTTGAGGAGCCGACCGTGGCCGTTGGTCACGAGGCGCGAGCGCAGCCGCCGAGCCGTGAGCCATTCGGTGACGGCCAGCACGACGTCGAGACACATGGTGGGCTCGCCCATGCCCACGAACGCCACCTCGTCGGCCGGTCCGTCGAGGAAGGCCAGCTCGATCTCGCGCGTCAACTCGTCGGTCGTCGGCTCGCGCGACAGGGCGAGGTCGCTGCCGAACACCTCGCTGGTAAAGGAGCGAAAGCAGAAGTCGCAGTCGCACGAGCAACGGTTAGTGACGTTGAGGTAGATGTTGCCGTTGCCGCGATAGACGATCGTGTCGGGCATGGGACCGCTCGCATGCGTCGAGGACGGGAGGCGCGCCGCGCGGCGACACGCCATATTGATTATAGCGCGGGACACGGCGCCGGCTCGCGGGCCTGATGCGAGCGGTACAATGAAAGCCGACGAGCGCGGCCGAGCATCTTCTCGGCACCGCCGAGACCCTGACGCACTCGCTCGAAAAGGAGCGCCGTGACCGACATCGTGCCCGAGCTGACCGATCTCTGCGCCGGCCGGCGTGCGGTCGTGCGGCCGTTCCTCGGTCGCCACGTGGCGCACGCCCACGCCGGCGAGGCCGTGGGCCGGGGTGTGACCTTCGCCATCGACGGTCAGCGGCAGGGGGACGCATGAGCGACGACACGGCGCACGAGGCCATCCTCTACGAGCGCCGCGACGGCGACATCGTGCAGTGTCGGGTCTGTCCGCGTCTGTGTGTGATCGGGCCGGGTAAGCGCGGCACCTGCCGGGCTCGCGAGAACCGTGGCGGGACGCTCTACAGTCTCGTCTACGACCGCGTCTGCAGCGTGGCCGCCGACCCAATCGAAAAGAAGCCCCTGTTCCACTTCTTTCCCGGGACGACCGTGCTATCGGTCGGCACGCTCGGCTGCAACTTCACTTGCGCTCACTGTCAGAACTGGCAGATCGCCCACGCCGACGTCGCCGGCGGCCTGCGCGATCTGCGGTCCCTCCCGGTCGACAGGCTGCCGCTGCTGGCGGGCAACAACGGCTGCGCCGGCGTCGCCTGGACCTACAACGAGCCCACCATCTGGATCGAATACGTGATCGACGGCGCGACGATCGCTCACGAGCACGGCCTCTACACAGTGATGGTGACCAACGGCTACATCACGACCGAGGGTCTCGATGCGGTCGCGCCGCACATCGACGCCTACCGGGTCGACGTGAAGGGCTTCGACGACGAGCTTTACAAGCGACTCTGCCGGGCGCCCAGTCACGCGCCCGTGCTGGCGGCCGCTGAGCGGGCGCTCCACGAGCACGGCTGTCACGTGGAGATCGTCACCAACGTCATCCCGACCCTGAACGACGATGAGGCGACGCTGCGCGGCATCGCCGCCTGGATGGTCGACCGTCTGGGCGTCAAGACGCCGTGGCATGTGACCCGCTTTCACCCCGAGCTCGATCTGTCGCACGTACCGGCGACGCCGATCCGCACGCTCGAGCGCGCCGTCGCCATCGGCCACGAGGAAGGTCTGGAGTTCGTGTACGTCGGCAACGTCCCGGGCCACGAGGGGCAGAACACGGTCTGCCCTCATTGTCACCGGCTCGTGGTGCGTCGCACCGGCTCGACCATCGAAGACCTCGCCTTGCGCCGCGGGCACTGCGACATGTGCGGTGAGGATTTGAACGTGCGCGAGACGGTGAGAATTTGACCGGCTGTCTGTAGCATCTGTCCGCGTGAGACTTGGCCGACGGTGGGCCGCTACGATACGATGGTGACGATCCTGTGAACGAACTGGTCACACTCGAGATTCCGGCCAAGGCCGAGTACGTCGTGCTCGGCCGGCTGGCGCTCGCCGGACTCGTGCGCGAGCGGCGGTTCTCGGCCGATGCCGTGGCCGACCTCAAGCTCGCCCTCACCGAGGCCTGCTCAAACTCGATCCGCCACGCTTACGACCACGACAAGGGCCAGGTACACCTGTCGTTCGTGGCCAGCGCGGACCGTGTCACCGTGACCGTGCGCGACCAGGGCGGCGGTTTTCACGAAGACGACATCGACTGTCCGGAGTGCGGCTCGGTCGGGGTCAAGCTCTCCGAGGGGGGCATGGGCATCTCCATCATCCGCGCCGTGGTCGACGAGTTCCGCCTCGACCACCCCGAGTCGGGCGGCACGATCCTTACTCTCACCAAGCTCTGCGACGCCTGAGCGCCGCCCGGCGGCTCCCGATCCGCTCTCTCGCCTTTGACGGCGACCCACTCGGCAGTGACGACCTGCAGGCCTACTGCGCGCTGCTGGCGGGCTATCGGCGCGCCAACGTCACGGGCGCGCGGGGCTCGCCGGCGGGCGTCGGCGAGCTGGTCGACGACGCCCTCGCTCTGCTCGAGGTCGACGAGCTGACCGCCGCCGCGACGGCCGCCTCCGGTGGGCTCTGGGCCGACCTGGGCAGCGGCGGCGGCCTGCCCGGCATACCGCTGGCTCTGGCCTTGCCCGGCGTGCGGTTTACGCTGATCGAAGCCGTGGGCAAGAAGTGTGTCTTTTTGCGAGAAGCCGTGGCTCGCGTTGGCTTGGGCGAACGGGTCGACGTCGCCTGCGCGCGCAGCGAAGAGCTGGCCGCGGTCGGCCGATTTGGCCGCGAGCGCTTCGCGGTCGTGCTGGCCAAGGCGGTCGGACCGCTCGCCGTGGTCGTCGAGCTGGCCGGCCCGCTGCTTGCCCTGGGCGGAGTGCTGGCGGTCAGCAAGACGGCCGCCGCCGCCTCGTCGCCCTGACGCGATCACCTCTGCCCGGCTCGGTCTGCATCGTGTTCGAAAAGGTCGCGCCCACGCCGGCGCACTTTCCGCGGCGGCCGGGCATGGCGGCCAAGCGGCCGCTGGCCTGACGTGGCGCCGGTCGCTGCGCGGCGGTCGTCGCCGGCGCCGGTCGCCGGCCTGTCGGTGCGCCGCCGCGCGGTCGTCTGGCGGCGCCGCGAGGCGGTCGATAAGATGGCGACCGAGATGGTGGTCGCTCTTCCAGGGTCCTGCGCTCCTTGCGTCCGTTTCGGCCGGCGGGCCGCGCGGTGACGCGCGTCATCGCCGTCGCCAACCAGAAGGGCGGGGTAGGCAAGACCACGACGGCGATCAACGTGGCCGCCTGCCTGGCCGAAGCCGGCTTCGCCACGTTGCTGGTCGATCTCGACCCGCAGGGCAACGCCGGCAGTGGGCTCGGCCTCGAGGCCGAGTCGGCTGAACGGTCCGTCTATGGCGTGCTCGGCGGTCAGGTGTCGCTTGCCGAGGTCACGCAGCCGACCACCGTGGAGTCGCTCTGGGTGGTGCCGGCGTGTCGCGATCTGGCCGGCGCCGAAGTCGAGCTGGCCGGCGCCGAGAATCGCGAGTTCGTGCTGCGTGGCGCGCTGCACGGCGCGCTCGACGCCTACGAGTTCGTGTTCGTCGACTGTCCGCCGTCGCTCGGTGTGCTGACCGTGAACGGGCTGACCGCCGCCCACGAGGCGCTCGTGCCGGTGCAGGCCGAGTACTTTGCCCTCGAGGGGCTCGCCCAGCTGCTCGGCACCATCGACCTCGTGCGCGAGCGGGTCAACCCCGACCTGCGGCTGCTGGGCATCGTCATCACCATGCTCGATGGGCGCACGCGGCTGGGCAAGGAGGTCGCCGCCGAGGTGCGCGCACACCTCGGCGGCGACGTTTTTGCCACTCAGGTGCCGCGCAACGTGCGGCTTGGCGAAGCCCCCAGTCACGGCTTGCCGATCTCGCGCTACGATCCCACGTGCGCCGGCTCCGACGCGTATTTCGATCTGGCCAAGGAGATCGTGACGCGCGCGCCGGCCGGCCAACGGCGGCCTTCGGGAGGCTGAGGCATGGACGGACCCACCGACAAGAAGGCCACGACCAGGCAACCCGGCGATGCAGCGAAACCGCCCGCGGGTGGCCGGCAGCGTCTCGGCCGGGGTCTGTCGGCGCTGATCGCCGAGCGTGGGGCGGCGGGCGCCGCTCCGCCCGGCGTGGCGCCCGGCGTGCCGGGCGGAGCGACGCCCGCCGCCGAAGGCCGCCTGCGCGATCTGCCGCTGGCCGCGATCGGCGCCTCGACCCGGCAACCGCGCCGGGCTTTCGACGCCGAAGAGCTGGCGGAATTGTCCGCTTCGATCAGGAGTCTCGGCGTCGTGCAGCCGATCGTGGTCCGGCCCGCGCCCGACGCTGCCGCCGAGCCGTGGGAGCTGATCGCCGGCGAGCGCCGTCTGCGGGCCGCGCGTCTCGCCGGCTTGGAGAGCATCCCGGCGCTCGTCCGGCCGGCCGGCGAGGCGGCTTCGCTCGAGATCGCCCTGGCCGAGAACGTCGCCCGCGAAGACCTGAACGCCATCGAAGAGGCGCTTGCCTACGCGGCGCTGGCCGACGAGTTCGGGCTTACCCACGACCGCATCGGCGAGCTCGTCGGCAAGAGTCGCGTGGCGGTGACCAACGTGCTGCGCCTGCTCGACCTGCCCGACGAGGTGCGCGGGCTGCTCGAAAGCGGTCGGCTCACCGAGGGGCACGGGCGGGCGCTGCTTGGCCTGACCGACCATCTCGGGCGGCGGCGCGTCGCGCGCCTGGTGGTGGCGCGCGGCCTGACCGTGCGGCAGACCGAGGCGCTGGTCCGCGCCGCGCAGGAGGCCACGGGCAGCGCTGCGCCGGGGCCGCCCGCCCGCCCGCCTGCCCGGGCCGCCGAGGCCTACGACGAAGTGGCCGAGGAGCTCTTCGAAGTGCTCGAGGTGCCGGTGCGGATCCGTTCGGGCAAGCGCGGCGGGAGCCTCGAACTGCGTTTCCGCGACCGCGACGAGCTCGAACGGCTCGTAGCGCTGCTGCGTTCGCTCAAGTAGCGTCCGGCGCTACGGCCCCGGAGTGGCGCCGCTCGGGGCGACCGTCGGCGTGGCCGTCACCCCCGGAGTGACCGTGCCGGGGGCGCCCGTCGGCGGCGAGCCGGGGGTGGGGGTGATCACAACGCCGGGTGGCGTGGGCGTGACGGCCACGGCGGGAGCGCTCGTACTCGTGGCGCCCGGTGTCGGGGCGACCGTCCCGCCGCCCGACGGCACGTAGACGGTGGTGCCGCCGGGGAGCCGGTAGAACTGGCCGACGAGGATCCCCAGACCGGAGACCTGCTGACCGGCCCTGAGATCGAGCCTGGTGATCTGCGTGCCGTTCTTGGTGATGACCTGCATGTCGGACTGGCCGGGGTTCGTCACGATGGTCACGTTCTTCGACGAAAGAATGCCCGAAAGCCCGACACCCGTCAGAGCGGCCAGCAAAACGGCGACCGCCAGGACGACGGCGACGTCGAAGAGATTGAAGACTCCGCCGAGCGCGTCGCCGTTGCGGTCGGTTCGGCGTATGCGCCGCCGGCCCATGTAGCGCAGTCGGCGGCCGCTGCCCGGTTCGCGATCGAGCGGCGCTCCAGAGTGCGACGGCGTCTCGACGGTCGTGCTCATTGGCGGGCTGCCCGGCGCCGGATCATGACTGTTCGCCGGTGGGGCCGGGCGCCGGCGGTCCGCCGTCCAGCGGAGCTTCGACCAGCGGAGCGCTGTCCGGCGGAGCGCCGTCGGGCGGCAGGAGCGGACGCCAGGAGATGATCTCGGTCGGCTCGTCGGCTGCATCCGGGGTGGCCGGCGGCGCTGCGGTCGCGACCGGCGCGAACTGTAGCACGCTCGACGAGGGCGCCAGTGGCGCCGCGACCGGCGCTGCCGGTGGCGCGCCGCCGACGTCGCCGACGGCCCCGCTCCCGTCGCCGTCGGGAGCGGCCGCCGACGTGAGGTCGGGCAGGTCGTCACCGGCGTCGTCGATGTCGGCGCGCTGGCGGCGGGGCGGACCGATGCGCAGGCGCCCGCCGCCACCCTCGAGCAGCTCGAGCATGTACTCGAGATCTGAGATGTCCTGTTGGTAAAAGCGGTCGCGCACGATGCTGACGATGAATCCGAGACCGCCGATCAGCAAGCCGATCACAGTGACCGAGAGGGCGATCTTCAGGTTGTCGGTGAGCACCCGGGCGTTGCCTTCGGCCAGACCGGTGAAGGCCGGAGCCAGGGAAATGAGGGCGCCCATGAGGCCCAGCATCGGTCCGACGCGCATCAGGATGCGGGTCTTTTCGAGTCGCTTGACCGTGTAGAACTCGTACTCCTGAAGCAGCTTCAGGGGCTTCTCGGCGATGCGGTCGGTCTGATAGTTGCGGATGAGATCGAACAGAAAGCGCGCCACGACTGTCGAGTAGTTGTTCTCCTGAAGGTACTTATAGGCGCGGCGTGGCTGGCCCTTGGCGAACGCGTCGCGGGCCTTGAGGGCGCGGATCTCGAGCGCTTCGAGATCGCGGTAGCGCAGTCGCAGGTAGAGCTCGTAGAGAAACCAGCCGACTTCGATGATCGCCCAGCCCAGGCAGAGCAGCGCCGCGATGAGGACGGGATAGAGCAGGAGCCTGCAGATGTCGTAGATCGCCTGCCCGAGGCCGTGGGCAACGGTTGTCGCGATGATCAGGTGCACGCCTGGGTCACTCCCCACCGCCACCCGGCGGCGCTCCGCCGGAAGATTTCCAGAAACGCTGCCAGACCGACGAGCCGGGCGGCAGGATCGTGCCCTTGCTGGCGCCGTCCATGACGCCCAAGAGGTGGCGGCGCACGAGCCACGACCCGGCGAAACCGAGCGGCACGAGCACGGCGAGGGTGGTGCCCACGACGGCCGCCGTCTTGCCGCCGCCACTCGAGCCACTCGAGCCGGCGGCCGGACCGATGGCCGACGCGCTCGGCGACGGGCTGGTGGGGCCGCCCGGGAACGAGCTGGTCGGCGTGGGCGTCAGGGTAGTGCCCGGGCTCACGCTCGGCGCCGGTGTGATCGTCGCCGCGGGGGTCGGCGTCGGAGTCGGTGTGGGGGAGGGATGGACGACGGTCCCTCCGCCTCCAGAGCTGCCGCCGCCACTCGAGCTGCCGCCCCCTGAGCTGCCGCCGCCGCCACTCGAGCCGCCGCCGGACCCTCCGCCGGGGTGGGTGCCGCCGCCGGTGGCGCCGCCACCGCTGGTCGGCACGGCCACCGTGAAGCTGCGCTGCAGGCGCACGACGTTGCCGGCCCAGTCATGCACGGTGATGATGAAGGTATGCGAGCCGTCGGTCAGCCGGGTGAGCTGCAGCCGCAAATGCGACTCGGTGATGTGTGTGGCCCCCGTCTTTGACTTGCCGTCGACAATCACCGTGACGGCCGGGGCTTTGACCCCGGTGCCGTTGATGTTGTCCTGGTAGCGCGCCTCCACGAGCACCGCGCGACGCGCGAAACGGGCGCCGCTCTTGGGCGCGACCGAGCCGCTGGTGAAGGTCGGGTCGAACCTCGTGAGCACGTTGGGCCCATGGGCAAGGGGCAGCGTCTTGCCGCTGACTGCGATCGTCGCCTGCATGGTCGCGTTCATGACGTCGCCGTTGTCGCCGGGGAACTCGTAGGACGAGCCGTTCTGCTGGCGCAGCCTCGTCAGGAACGTGTACGGAGTATGGAGGCCCTTGACGAGCCCGTGGACGTCGAGCCCCGCCGCGTGCAGCCCTTCGATCGCCCACGCGGTCGAGGGGGTGTTGGCCGAGCCGCCCT
Organism: Actinomycetota bacterium; assembly: GCA_003164655.1. Taxonomy (GTDB): domain Bacteria; phylum Actinomycetota; class Thermoleophilia; order UBA2241; family UBA2241; genus Bog-752. The sequence continues at coordinate 1,888 of PLTW01000091.1, read as the reverse complement.
GGGTGTCCTCAAAACCGCCGTCCGACCGCTGCATGGTCTCGAGGAACCCCGTGGCGCCCTGCACTACTGTGCTGGTCGCCGGGCGGACCCCGGCCGCCACCAGCGCCTGTATGACGAGCGACGTAATAGTCGTGCTCGACGTGGCTGCCGGCTGCGAGCCGAAGCCGCCGTCGCTGTTGGGACCGCCGCCGCTGCCGTTGCCGTTGGCGGGGGTCTGCAGCCATTTCACCGCGTCCGTCACCTGCGAACCGCTCTGGTGGGCGGCGGCGAGGCCCAGCACCGCCCAGGCCGTCGTCTCGGTGGCGGCCGTCGCGGTGGGTGGGACGGCCGGCGAGTAGTAGCCGTAGGTGAGGTACTGATACGACTCGAGCTTCAGCACGAGGTTGATCTGCTTGCTGCCCGCGCTCGGCAGCAGGTCGGTGCGGTTCGCGGCCCGGTAGGCGAGGATGCACAGGGCGTAGTATTCGGGCGCGTTGCCGCTGTTGCTGGCGGCGCTGGCGAGATCGGTGGACTGCAGGAAGCTCATGGGGCTGTGGCCGTCGACCTGCCAGCGCGAGGGGTTGTTGCCGCCGGCGGCGATGGCAAGCATGACCCAGGGGGTGTCGAAGGGGTTGCCGTGGGCGCTTGCGTAGGCGAACCCGCCGTCGTCGCGCTGGCGTGTGTGCAGATAGTCGAGTCCCTTCGTGACCGCGGCCGGGACCGCGGCCGCGGCCGCGGCCCCGGCCGGCAGAAGCAGCGCGCCGGCCAGGACGAGCAGTACAGCTCCCCGGTATGTCTTGGTCACAGTGCCTCCCCGGATTCGCCGACGCGGCGCGGGGCCGGTCGCGAAGCCGCGCCCATTGTAGCAGTCTCGTGCTGGCTCGCCGCCGTCGGCCTGTGCCGGGAAGATGTATTCTGTGGGGCGTCATGGCCACACTTGTCTCGATCGTCGTGCCCGTCTTCAACGAGGCCGGCAGTCTCGAAGCCCTGTACAAGGAGATTGCCGACGCGCTCGGCCCGCTGGGCGCGTTCGAGGTCGTCTTCGTCGACGACGGCTCTACCGACGGTTCCACCGCCGTCATGGAGCGGCTTTCGGCCGCTCACGACGGCGTGCGCGTCGTCTGCTTGCGACGCAACTTCGGCAAGGCGGCGGCCCTCACTCACGGGTTCGCCGAAGCGCGCGGCGACGTGATCGTGACCATGGACGGCGACCGCCAGGACGATCCGGCCGAGATCCCCAAGCTGCTGGCCAAGCTCGACCAGGGCTACGACCTGGTGTCGGGCTGGAAGCAGAGCCGCCAGGATCCGGTGAGCAAGACCGTGCCCTCGAAGATCTTCAACTGGACCGTGCGCAAGTCGACCGGCGTCGACCTGCACGACTTCAACTGCGGCCTCAAGGCCTACCGTCGCGATGTGATCAAGTACGTCAAGGTCTACGGCGAGCTGCACCGCTACATTCCCGTGCTGGCGAGCGATCTCGGCTTTCGCGTGGCCGAGGAGAAAGTCGCGCATCGCCGGCGCGCCGCCGGGAGCTCCAAGTACGGCTGGCGACGCTACGCGCGGGGCTACCTCGACCTGCTCACGGTGCTGTTCTTGGGCCGGTATCGGCAGCGTCCGCAGCACCTGTTCGGCGGCATCGGCACGATGATGGTCGTCGTCGGTGTGCTGGTCGATGTGTATCTGACCATCGACAAGCTCTTCGGTCACCCGATCGGCCAGCGCCCGCTTCTGGTGCTCGGCACGCTGCTCATCATCGTCGGCATCCAGCTGCTCTCGCTCGGCCTCGTGAGCGAGCTCATCACCCAGGCCCGAGCGCGCGACACCCGCGACGACTACGAAGTCGAGCGCGTGTTCGACGGGGCGGCGGCGCGGGCGGCGCTCGACGCGTCGAGCGCCGCCCGCGCCGCCG
>PLTW01000038.1 GCA_003164655.1 Actinomycetota bacterium | reverse complement strand
CAGGTCATGCGCAACATGTTAGGCGAACACGAGGAACGTGGGCTTGATCCCGAAGAGCAATCTCAAGCTGAACCGAGGCGATTACGCCTTCCTTCGTCGTGACGACGGCCGTTTCGCCATCCTCGTGTTCATCGCTCCTGTCGACGGGATGCGCAGCGCCTTCTGGGGAGCCATTCTCGGCGTCGTCTGCCGAGTGGCGTCACTGCCCAACTCGGCGACATTGCCGGTCTCGATCATGGCGCTGATGCACATTGGCGTGTTCGCCCACAACGACGCGCCGATTGTCGGCAATTTGGACGCTCGACTCGATCAGCCGGACATCCAAGGTCGCTTGTTGGCCACACGTCAGCGCAACCGAGTGCTCGGCTGGGCAGCGGTCGCGCGAGTGGCTGGCGAACTGCGATCTCCTGAGTCGAGGGGATAGGCGTGTCGCCTAACAAGTGCATCAACACCGACGCCGCTTCGCGGCGCGGGTTATGCACCCCACTGATAGCGGTACAGCGCGAGCCGCAGTTGTCCACCATCCACAGTGTTGCCAACTGCGGCGCCTACGGGCAGACTGACCACATGCAGCCGATCGACCTCAAGCTCAGCGAACTGACCGTGGCCGAGCGCATCCAGCTGGCCGAGGACCTCTGGGACAGCATCGCCGCCGACACCGGCGACCTGCCGCTGACCGACGCCCAGAAGGCCGAGCTCGAGCTGCGGCTTGCCGACTTCGAGCGCGACCCCGGCGCGGGCGAGGCATGGGAAGTCGTGCGCGAGCGCATCCAACGGCGGCTTGCCCAGGCCGGATGAGCCAACGCCTCGTCGTCCACTCGGCCGCCGAGGCAGACATCGCTCAAGCCGCACTCTGGTACGGGCAGCGTGCGCCCGGCCTCGGCTCCGAGTTCCTGCGCGCCGTCGATGTTGTGTTGGCCGAGATCGCACGTACGCCCGAGCGCTTTCCCGTCGTCCACCACACCTGCCGCCGCGCCCTGCTGCGCCGGTTTCCTTACGGCATCTACTTCGTTTCGACGGCCGAGCTGATCGGCGTCGTAGCCTGTATGCACGCGCGTCGCAATCCGCGCCGCTGGCAGGAACGAGTCGAGTGACCTGTGACTTCAAGTTCGAAGTGCAACACGTTCGCCTCTGACGCTCCGGTCTACCTGGTTCATTCAGAGCGCTCCTGCGAAGTCGGGTAGCCCAGTCGTTTGCGGCGTCGCGAGTCGACCCGGCCCCGATGGCGTCGCTGTCGGTCAACGCGGGAATATCCGGTCTCGGCGGGTTCCCGGCGTAGGCGGCGAAGCTCCGGCCGGTGCCGGCAGGGGCGCCGTCGCCGCCCGCCGCGCGCGTTGCCGCCCGAGGCGCGAGCAAGTAGAGTTCAACGTTCCGAGTGTAGTCGCCCGGGCACGGGCGTCACGAGAAGGAGACGACGCATGTACTACGACTCAGACGCTGACCTCGGCCTCCTCGAGGGCAAGACCGTCGCCGTGATCGGCTTCGGCAGCCAGGGCCACGCCCACGCCCAGAACCTGCGCGACTCCGGCGTGAAGGTCGTGGTCTCCGATCTGCCCGGCACGCCCAACGCGCAGCGCGCCGAGAAGGCGGGCTTCGAAGTGCTGACGGCCGCCGCCGCGGCCAAGCAGGGCGATTTCATCATCATGCTGGTGCCCGACGAGACGCAGGCGCGTCTCTACCGCAGCGACGTGGCCGCCGAGCTCACGGCCGGCAAAGTGCTCATGTTCGCCCACGGCTTCAACATCCACTTCAGCCAGATCGTGCCGCCCAAGGACGTCGACGTCATCATGGTCGCTCCCAAAGGTCCCGGCCATCTGGTCCGCCGTCAGTACGAAGAGGGCAAGGGCGTGCCGGCGCTGATCGCGGTCTACCAGGACGCCAGCGGCAAGGCCAAAGACCTGGCGCTGGCCTACGCCAAGGGCATCGGCGCCACCCGCGCCGGCGTCATCGAGACGACCTTCTCCGAGGAGACCGAGACCGACCTCTTCGGCGAGCAGGCCGTCCTGTGCGGCGGCGTCACCCAGCTCATCATGGCCGGCTTCGATACGCTCACCGAGGCGGGCTACCAGCCCGAGGTCGCCTACTTCGAGTGCCTGCACGAGCTCAAGCTGATCGTCGATCTCATCTGGGAGAAGGGCATCAGCGGCATGCGCTACTCGATCAGCGACACCGCCGAGTACGGCGACCTCACCCGCGGCCCGGTCGTCATCGACGAGGCTACGCGCGACCGCCTGCGCCGCCTGCTGGCCGACATCCGCAGCGGTGCCTTCGCCCGCGAGTGGATCCTCGAAAACCAGGCCGGCCGGCCGGTCTTCAACGCGTTGCAGCGCCAGGGCAAGGAGCACCAGATCGAGGTGGTCGGTAAAAAGCTGCGCGGCATGATGAGCTGGATCAGCGAGGGCGGCCTCGACATCGAGGTCTGAAAAGTCGCTCGACAGCCGCCTCCGAGGTCGCATACACTGACCGCCATGAAGAACCCGACTCATCGCCCGTCGTGACGGCTGGGGCGGGCGGGGGCGCAAGCCCCCGCCCGCCCCAGCCGACTCCCGTTCGTCGTGTCCACACCCTCTTTGCGCTTCGGCGCGCCCTCCTGCTGCCTCGCGTCACGATTGCCCGATCGTGTTCTGCCTGCGCTGACGATCCCCCCGCGGTCCGCCTCGTGCGGGCTCGCACCAGACCACGAAAGGACTAAAACGATGCTGAAGCGCTTTCTCATCACCCCCGGTCCGACGCCGGTGCCCCCCGAGGTGCTGCTGGCCGGCGCCGAACCCATCGTGCACCACCGCGCGCCGCGCTTCGTCGAGATCTTCAACGAGTGCATCGAGGGTCTGAAGTACGTCTATCAGACCAGCAACGACGTGCTCGTCTTCGCGGCGTCGGGCACGGGCGCCATGGAGGCGGCGGTCGTCAACGTGGTGAACCCCGGCGACAAGGTGATCGTCGCCTCGGTCGGCAACTTCGGCGAGCGCTGGGTGAAGCTCACCAAAAAGTGGGGCGCCGAGGTGGTCGCCCTCGACTTCGAGTGGGGCACCAAGGCCGACCCGGCCGCCATCGCCCAGGCCCTGGCCGACAACCCCGACGCCAAAGCCGTCTACGTGCAGTTCTCAGAAACATCCACCGGTGTCGTGAACGATATCGAGGCGATCGGCAAGATCGTCGCAAAGACGCCCGCCATTTTCGTCGTCGACGCCATCTCGGGGCTGGGCGCGACCGATCTGCCCACCGACGCCTGGCAGGTCGACGTCTGCGTAGCCGGCTCGCAGAAGGCGCTCATGATCCCGCCCGGCCTCGCCTGCGTGGCCGTCAGCGACAAGGCCTGGAAGGTGGTCGAGGCCTGCGGCAACCCGCGCTTCTACTTCGACTGGACCTCTCACCGCGACAAGGCCAAAGACGGCCAGACGCCGTTCACCCCCGCGGTCTCGCTGTTCGTCATGCTGAACAAGGCGATCGAGATGATCCGCGAAGAGACCCTGCCGACCGTCTTCGAGCGCCATCGCGTGCTCAGCCGCGGCTGCAAGGAGGGCGTGAAGGCGCTCGGCCTCGAGCTGTTCGGCCCCGACGACCCGGCGGCCAACTCGGTGACCGCCGTCAAGGTGCCGGCCGGCGTCGACGGCGGCAAGATCGGCAAGCTGGCGCGCGACCGCTACGGCGTCTGGCTGGCCGGCGGCCAGGGCCGCCTCAAGGGCCAGATCTTTCGCTTCGGGCACTGCGGTTACTTCGGCGCCTCCGACATCGTCGTGGGTCTCTCGGTCGTCGAGATGGTGCTGGCCGAGCTCGGCTACGACGTGAAGTGGGGCGCCTCGGTGGGCGCCGCCGAGCAGGTCTTCCTCAAGAGCGAGGTGGCGCTGTGAGCGCCGCGGCCAAGCGAGTCCTGGTCAAGGAGAAGCTTGCCCCCGAAGGCATCGAGTACCTCAAAGAGCAGGGCTTCGAGGTCGACACCGGGCTCGACTGGACACCCGACGAGTTCCTGGCCCGGGTCGGCGACTACGATGCGCTGATCATCCGCTCGGCGACCAAGGTCACCGCCGAGGTCATCGAGGCGGCCACCAACCTCAAGGTGGTCGGCCGCGCCGGGGTCGGGGTCGACAACGTCGACGTCGAGGCCGCGACCAAGCGCGGCATCATCGTAGTCAACGCGCCGGCCAGCAACGTGCTGTCGGCCGCCGAGCACACGATCGCCATGATCATGGCCTGCGCGCGCAACATCCCCCAGGCCCATAGCGCCCTCAAGGAGGGTCGCTGGGACCGTGCCAAGTACAGCGGCGTCGAGCTGGCCGGCAAGACGCTGGGCATCGTCGGCCTCGGGCGCATCGGCTTTCTGGTCGCCGAACGGGCCCGCGGACTGAAGATGCGGGTGGTGGCCTACGACCCCTTCGTGCCGGCCGAGCGCTTCCACGAGCTGGCTCTCGAACGGGCCGACACGGTCGAGGCGATCTACGCCGAAGCCGACTTCATCACCATCCATCTGCCCAAGAACTCAAAGACGCTCGGCTTCGTCTCGGACGAGGCCTTCGCCGCCATGAAGGGCGGCGTGCGCGTCGTCAACGTGGCCCGCGGCGGCATCGTCGACGAAGCGGCCCTGGCGCAGGCCCTCGAGAGCGGCAAGGTGGCCGCGGCGGCGATCGACGTGTGGCCGGTCGAACCGACCACCGACGACATCCTCCTGCAGTACGACCAGGTCGTCAGCACGCCGCATCTCGGCGCCTCGACCAAGGAGGCGCAGCTGCGCGCCGGCACCCAGGTGGCCGAGCAGGTGGCCCTGGCCCTCAAAGGCCAGTTCGCGCCCAACGCCGTCAACGTGCCGCTGGTGCTCGGCGAGGAGGCCGACGAGCTCATGCCCTACCTCAGCGTCTGCGAGCTGCTGGGCAAACTCACGGTGCAGATCGCCGACGGCCCAGTCGACACCTTCGAGATCACCTACGAGGGCGTCATCAGCCGGTACGACACGCGCATCCTCACGCTGAGCGTGCTTTCGGGGCTGCTGGCGAACGTGGTCGAGGGCGAGGTCAACTTCGTCAATGTCACCTCGATCGCCGAGGAACGCGGCATCGTTGTCAAGGAGAACCGCCAGCCGGCGGCGGTCGATTTTCTCAACCTCATCACGGTGACCACGCGCGACCGCTCGGGCGAGCTCTCGGTCTCAGGCACGACGCTCGGGCCCAAGCATAAGCCGCGCCTGGTCAAGGTCTACCGCCAGGACGTCGACATCGAGCCGGCCGAACACATGGCCTTCCTGCGCTACGACGACGTGCCCGGCATGATCGGCAAGATCGGCACCAAGCTGGGCGCCCTGGGCATCAACATCGCCCAGATGTCGGTCGGGCGCACCGTGGTCGACCGCAAGGCCGTCATGGGGCTGACGCTCGACACGCCGATCTCCGAGGACGATCTGCAGAGCCTCATCGCCGACGCCGGCCTGCACGACGCCAGACGGGTGAACCTGTAGCGCGGACAGGACCGGCCGGGCGGGGCGGCGCAGCCGCCCCGCCCGGCCGGTACGTCGTCGGGGGCGCCCTGGCGGCTGCCGGGCGCGGCCGGGTGGCAACGCGGGCCGCCGGGCAACGCCTTTGCTTGCGCGCGCCGCGCCCGTGCGCGTAGAATCGTAAGATCATGCGTCGCGCGCGGACAAGCGAGCTCCCCAAGGAGGGCCCCATTCATGTCGGGCCCCGCTCCTTCGTCGTGGGCGTGCTCCTTCTCCCCCTGCGGGGGGATGCGTAACACCTGCGGCCTTTCGGCCATCCTTTTGTCTTTTGAACGAGACGCCGGGTCCTGCGGCGCTGCTGCGCACCCTGGACCCGTGGAGGAGTGAGCGACGTGACCGACCCCACCATCACACACCGGCGCGCCCCCGCCAAGTCGCCGCCCGGCGGCGACGGCGCGCGCTACGTCAAGATCTTCGACACCACGCTGCGCGACGGCGAGCAGGCGCCCGGCGCCTCGATGAACCAGACCGAGAAGCTCGAGATCGCCCAGCAGCTCGCGCGCCTGGGCGTCGACATCATCGAGGCCGGTTTTCCGATCGCCTCGAAGGGCGACTTCGAGTCGGTGGCCCTGATCGCCCGCGTGGTGAAAGGCTCGCGCATCGCCGGCCTGGCGCGCGCCATCGAGCAGGACGTGCGCGTGTGCTGGGATGCGGTGCGCGGCGCCGAGGCGCCGCGCATCCACACGTTCATCTCGACGAGCCCGATCCACATGAAGTACCAGATCAAAAAGACGCCCGACCAGGTGCGCGCCATCACCCGCGAGATGGTCGGTCTCGCCGCGCGGCTCGCCGCACAGCACCCCGCGGCCGACGTCGAGTTCAGCGCCATGGACGCGAGTCGCTCCGAACCCGAGTTTCTGGCCGAGATCCTGGGCATCGCCATCGAGTGCGGCGCGACCACGATCAACGTGCCCGACACGGTCGGCTACGCGTTGCCGCTCGAGTGGCGCGACTTCATCTGCGAGCAGTACCGCCTGTGCCCGGCCTTGAGCGACGTGACGGTCAGCGTGCACTGCCACAACGATCTCGGCCTGGCCAGCGCCAACTCGCTGGCGGCGGTGAGCGCCGGCGCCTCGCAGATCGAGTGCGCCGTCAACGGCATCGGCGAGCGCGCCGGCAACGCCTCGCTCGAAGAGGTCGTCATGGCGCTGGCCACGCGCGGCGCCTATTTCGGCGCCACTACGGGCATCGTCACCGAGGAGATCGCGCGCAGCAGCCGCATGGTGAGCAACCTGACGGGCTACGTCGTGCAGCCCAACAAGGCGATCGTGGGGCGCAACGCCTTTGCCCACGAATCGGGCATCCACCAGGCGGGCTTGCTGGCGGAGTCGTCGACCTTCGAGATCATGAAGCCGGCCGACGTGGGCTTCACCGACAGCGACCTGGTGCTGGGCAAGCACTCGGGCCGGCACGCCCTGCGGACCCGGCTCGAGGAGCTCGGCTACCGGCTCACCGACGTCGAGTTAGACGAGGCGTTCCATCGCTTCAAGGACCTCGCCGACAAAAAGAAAGACGTCACGGCGCTCGACCTCGAGGCGCTGGTCGGCGAAGAGATCCGTGAGCGGCAGGACAGCTTTACCCTGCTGGCCTACGTCTCCCAGGCCGGCTCGGCGATCACCCCGACGGCCCAGGTCGAGGTCGAAGTGCGCGGCCGGCGGCGGCGCGGCAAGAGCTTCAGCGACGGCACGGTCGAGGCGGTCTTCAAGGCCATCGACCACGCCGTGGGCATGAAGGGCAGCCTGGCCGACTATCAGGTGCGGTCGGTCACGGCCGGCAAGGACGCCCTGGCCGAGGTCAAGCTGGCGGTGGAGATCGACGGCCGGCCGTACCGCGGGCAGGCCGTCTCATTCGACGTGATGGAGTCCTCGGCGAAGGCCTACGTACGGGCCCTGAACAACGCCGCGGCAGCGAAGGGAAACGACTAGGCGTGCGGCGAAATCGCACCAGCCTGAGCGTCAACGACGAAGTCAATTGAGGGACTGATGGGACACACGATCGTAGAGAAGATACTGGCGCGTGCCGCCGGCCGCGACGAAGTGAGCCCGGGCGACATCGTCGAGGCCAGGGTCGACCTGGCACTGGCCAACGACGTGACCGCGCCGATCGCCATCGCCGAGTTCGAAAAGGCGGGCTTTACCAAGGTCTTCGACCCGGCCAAGATCGCCCTTGTGCCCGACCACTTCACGCCCAACAAGGACATCAAGGCGGCGACCCAGAGCAAGCTCATCCGCGAGTTCGCAAAGCGCCACCAGATCAAGAACTACTGGGAGGTCGGGCGCGTCGGCATCGAGCACGTGCTGCTGCCCGAACAGGGCCTCGTGGCGCCCGGCGACGTCGTGATCGGCGCCGACTCTCACACCTGTACCTACGGCGCCCTGAGCGCGTTTGCCACCGGGGTCGGCTCGACCGACTTCGCGGCGGCGATGGCCTGGGGCCGGGTCTGGCTGCGGGTGCCCGACACGATCCGTTTCGTCTATCACGGCCGGCCGCGCCGCTACGTGGGCGGCAAAGACCTCATGCTGCACACGATCGGCCTGATCGGCGTCGACGGCGCCCTCTACCAGGCCATGGAGCTCACGGGGCCTGCGATCAAACGCATGAGCATCGACGGGCGCTTCACCATGTGCAACATGGCCATCGAAGCCGGCGCCAAGTGCGGCCTGGTGGGCTACGACGAGACCACCGCCGCCTACCTGCACGAGCGCCCCGCCGGCAGTCGCGGGCGCGACGGCGGGGTCGAACTGAACAGCGACCCCGACGCCGCCTTTGTCCGCGAGATCGACATCGACGCGTCGGCCGTCGAGCCCACCGTCGCCCTGCCGCACCTGCCCTCGAACACGGCCCCCGCCGCGAGCCTCGCCGACATACGGATCGACCAGGTCGTGATCGGCTCGTGCACCAACGGCCGCCTCGAGGACCTGCGGCAGGCGGCCGAGCTGCTGCGCGGTCGCACCGTGCACCCCGACGTGCGCCTCATCATTCTGCCGGGCACCCAGCAGGTCTGCCTAGACGCGGCCGCCGACGGCACCATGCAAGCGCTGATCGAGGCCGGCGGCGCCTTCAGCACGCCGACCTGCGGGCCCTGTCTGGGCGGCCACATGGGCGTTCTGGCCGACGGCGAGCGCAGCGTGGCCACCACCAACCGCAACTTCGTGGGGCGCATGGGCCACCCCGGCAGCGAGGTCTATCTGGCGAGCCCCTACGTGGCCGCCGCCTCGGCGATCGCCGGGCACATCGCCACGCCCGAGATGGTGGGCGCCGTCGGCGCGCCCGGCGGCTTTGGCGCGGGAGGCCGGCCATGATCTTCGAGGGCAGCGCCCACACGTTCGGCCGCGATGTCGACACCGACGTCATCATCCCGGCCCGCTACCTCAACTCGAGCGATCCCGCCGAGCTCGGCGCCCACTGCATGGAGGACATCGACGCCGACTTCGTCGCCCGCGTGCGGCCCGGCGACATCATCGTGGCCGCCGAGAACTTCGGCTGCGGCAGCTCGCGCGAGCATGCGCCGCTGGCTATCAAGGCGGCCGGCGTGTCGTGCGTAGTCGCCGCCTCGTTTGCCCGCATCTTCTATCGCAACGCCATCAACACCGGCCTGCCGATCGTGGTCTGTCCGGCGGCCGCCCGCGAGGCGCGCGCCGGCGACCGGCTGCGCGTCGATGTGGTCGCCGGCGTTGTGACCAACCTTACGCAGGGCACGAGCCACCAGGCCGACGCCTTCCCGGCGTTCATGCAGGAGCTGATCGCCCAGGGCGGTCTGCTGCCGTACGTCAAGGCGCGCCTGGGCGCCGAGGGGGCGGCGTGACCGCCGCCTATCGTGTCATGGTCCTGAGCGGCGACGGCGTCGGTCCCGAGATCGTCGCCGCGGCGCAGCGCGTGCTGGCCGTGGTCCAGAGGCGCTTCGACTTCGCCCTCACCTATGAGGAAGGTCTGATCGGCGGCCGGGCGATCGACGAGCTCGGCCTGCCCATGGAGGACGGCCTGGCCGCACGCTGTCGCACGTGCGACGCTGTGCTGCTGGGCGCTGTTGGGGGGCCGAAATGGGATACCACAGACCCCGCCAAGCCGCGGCCCGAGCAGGGGCTGCTGGGCATGCGCAAGGGGCTCGAGCTGTTCGCGAACCTGCGACCGGTGAAGAGCTTCGCGGCCCTGGCCGCCAACAGCACGATCAAGCCCGAGGTGATCGCCGGTGTCGACATCATGGTGGTGCGCGAGCTCACCGGCGGCGTGTACTTCGGCAAGAGTGAGCGGATCGGCGACACGGCCTACGACACGATGCTCTACACCGACGCCGAATGCGACCGCCTGCTCGACTACGCCTTTGGTCTGGCCGCCGCGCGCCGCGGCCTGCTGCACTCGGTCGACAAGGCCAACGTGCTCGAAAGCTCGCGGCTGTGGCGCGCGGCGGCGCTGCGCGCCGCCGCGCGCCGGCCGGCGGTCGAGCTGCGCCACATGCTGGTCGACAACTGCGCCATGCAACTCATCCGTGAGCCTCGCCAGTTCGACGTGATCGCCACCGAGAACCTCTTTGGCGACATCCTCTCCGACGAGGCCGCCATGCTCACCGGCAGCATCGGCATGCTTCCCAGCGCCAGCGTGGGGGCCGGCGGCGTGTCGCTTTACGAACCGATCCACGGCTCGGCGCCCGACATCGCCGGCAGGGGTGTCGTCAATCCCTGCGCCACCATTCTTTCAGTGGCCATGATGCTCGACTTGAGCTTTGCCCAGACGGCCGCGGCGCGCGCCGTCGAAGTCGCCGTCGAGGCGGCGCTGGCCGACGGAGCCCGCACCGCCGACATCGCCGCCGCCGGTGAACCGGTGCTGACCACCGAGGCAATGACCGACCGCGTGATCGCGGCGCTCTAAGGAGGACCGATGCCCATCTCCGCAGTCGACAAGATCTGGATGAACGGCGAGCTCGTGGACTGGCCCGATGCCCAGGTCCACGTGCTCACCCACGCGCTGCACTACGGCTCGGGGGTCTTCGAAGGCATTCGCGCCTACAAGACCGAACGCGGTCCGGCGGTGTTCCGCCTGACCGACCACCTCGAGCGCCTGCAGCGTTCGGCCAAGCTCTATTTCATGGAGCTGCCCTACACGGTGGCGCAGCTCGCCCAGGCCACCAAAGAGCTCATCCACGAAAACGGCCTCGAGCACTGCTACATCCGGCCGATCGTCTATCGCGGCTACGGCGAGATGGGGCTCTTTCCGCTCGAGGCCCCCATCGACTGCGCCATCGCCGCCTGGCCCTGGGGCACTTATCTGGGCGACGAGGGAGTCAAGCACGGCGTGCGCGTCAAGGTCTCGTCGATCAAGAGCCTCGACAACAACGCGATCACGCCGGCCGCCAAGGCCTGCGGCCAGTATCTGAACAGCCAGCTCGCCAAGATCGAGGTCATGAAGGGCGGCTACGAAGAGGCGGTCATGCTCAACAACGCCGGCTTCGTCACCCAGGGCACCGGCGAGAACATCTTCATGGCGCGGGGCGGGCAGATCGTCACTCCGCCGCTGTCCACCGGGCTGCTCGAGGGCATCACCCGCGACGCCGTCATCCACATCGCCGCCTCGCTGGGCCACGACGTCATCGAGCGCGACTTCACGCGCTCCGACCTGGCACTCGCCGACGAAGCCTTCTTCACCGGCACGGCGGCCGAGATCGTGCCGATCCGCGAGATCGACGATCACCCCATCGGCGAACCGGGCCCGCTCACGCAGGAGATCCAGCGCGTCTTTCACGAAGTCACGGCGGGGCGCAGCTCCGCGTTTGCGCGCTACCTCGAGTACGTCGACGAGGCCGTCAAGGCCTGACGCGCGCGGCAGCGCCGGAGAAAGGGACGACAGCCATGGCGGGCGGCGGCGTCACGATCTACGACACGACCCTGCGCGACGGCATGCAGCAGGAGGGCCTGTCGGTCTCGGTCGACGAGAAGGTGCGCATCGCCCTGCGGCTCGACGAGCTCGGTCTCGACTTCATCGAGGGCGGCTTTCCGGCCTCGAACCCCAAAGAGATCGCCTTTTTTGCGCGCATGGAGCGCGAGCGCCTGAGCCACGCCGTCCTGGTCGCCTTCGGCATGACACGCCGCAAGGGCGTGGCCGCCGCCGACGACCCCGGGCTGCGCGTGCTGGCCGGCGCCTCGACGCCGGTCGTCACCATCGTCGGCAAGACCTGGGGCCTGCATCTGCGCGCCGTGCTGCACGTGAGCGGCAGCGAGAACCTGCGCATGATCGACGAGTCGGTCGGGTTTCTCGCCGGTCAGGGCAAGCGCGTCATCTACGACGCCGAGCACTTCTTCGACGCCTGGGCCGACGATGCCGACTACGCTCTCAAGACGCTGCGCGTGGCCCGCGAGGCCGGCGCCGAGCTCGTCTGCCTGTGCGACACCAACGGCAGCACCCTGCCGCCGACCGTGGAGCGCGTGGTCGCCGAGGTCGCTCGCCGGCTCGGCGCGCCGCTGGGCGTGCACTGTCACAACGACGCCGACTGCGCGGTGGCCAACTCGCTCGTGGCCGTGGCCGCCGGCGCCGTCCAGGTGCAGGGCACCGTGAACGGCTACGGCGAGCGCTGCGGCAACGCCAACCTCACCTCGATCATCCCGGGGCTCAAGCTCAAGATGGGTCTCCCCGTGGTCACCGACGAGCAGCTCGAGCGTCTCGCCGAGACGGCCCACTTCGTGGCCGAGGTCGTCAACGTCACGCCGTGGGCCCACCAGCCCTACGTGGGGCGCAGCGCCTTCACGCACAAAGGCGGGCTGCACGTGGCCGCCGTCGAGGTCTCGCCGCAGACCTTCGAGCACATCGATCCCGCGCGCGTCGGCAACGAGCAGCGCGTGCTCATCTCCGAGCTGTCGGGCAAGGGCGCCGTGCTGCGCAAGGCGCACGAGCTGGGCTTCGAGCTCGCCGGCGACGACGAGCGTGTCGGGCGCATCCTGCGGCGTCTCAAGCAGAAAGAGCACGAAGGGTTTCACTACGAGGCGGCCGACGCCTCGTTCGACCTCTTCCTGCAAGACCAGCTCGGCGGGCATCGGCCGCTGTTTCGTCTCGAGAGCTTCCGGGTGATCGTCGAAAAGCGCGAAGACGGCGCGGTGGTCACCGAGGCCACGGTCAAGGTCCACGTTGGGGACGAGCGCATCATTGCCACCGGTGAGGGCAACGGCCCGGTGAACGCGCTCGACAACGCCCTGCGCCAGGCGATCGTGCGCAAGTACCCCCACCTCGGCGACATCGACCTGGTGAACTACAAGGTCCGTATCCTCGACGAGAACAAGGGCACCGGCGCCGTCACGCGGGTGCTGCTCGACGCCAGCGACGGCGAGCGCACCTGGGGCAGCATCGGCGTCTCCGAGAACATCATCGAGGCCAGCTGGCAGGCGCTGGTCGACTCGATCGAGTACGGCATGCTGCGCGGCGCCGCGCCCGGCGACCCGGCCGGGCACGTTACGAACGCCGCGCCCGCGGCCGGTGAGGCGTGAGCGCCGCCCCAGACGAGCGGCTGCCCTTCGGCCGCGCGCTGGTCGACGGCGCGCCGCGAGACTGCCTGTTCGACGGCGACACGGTGCGGCTCCTCGACCGGCCCGCCTACGAGCGCGGCGCCCACGAGGCGGGAGTGGCCGCTCTCGCCGGCGTGCGCCTGCTCGCTCCGGTGCGACCGGTGAAGGTCGTGGCGGTCGGCCTGAACTACCGGGCCCACGCCGCCGAGCTCGCCATGGAGACCAAGGCCGAGCCCATCCTCTTCCTCAAGCCGGCGACGGCCGTGATCGGCCCGCACGAGGCGATCGTGGCGCCGGCGCGTTCGCACCAGGTCGACTACGAGGCCGAGCTCGTCCTCGTCGTCGGGCAACGCTGCCGGGCCGTCACGCCGGCCAGCGCCGCCTCGTTCGTCGCCGGCTACACCTGCGGCAACGACGTGACGGCCCGCGACCTGCAGAAGCTCGACGGCCAGTGGACGCGCGCCAAGAGCTTCGACACGTTCTGCCCGCTGGGCCCGTGGGTGGTGCGCGAGGCGCCGCCGGCGGAGGCCGCCGTGACGACGGCGATCGATGGGGAAGAGGTGCAGCGCGGGCGGGTCGGCGACATGATCGTCGCGCCGCTCGAGCTGCTGTCGTTCGTGTCGGGCATCATGACGCTCGAGCCGGGCGACGTGATCATGACGGGCACGCCGCCCGGCGTTGGGCCGCTGGCGGCCGGGCAGGTCGTGACCGTCGCGGTCGAGGGTGTGGGGTCGCTCTCGAACCAGGTCGCTGCCGGAGCCTGAAGGCGCGGATGTCTAAGCCCGCGGGCCCGCGCTCCGGGTTGCCGGGCTACGCGGGTGGGTGCATATCGGATGCGACGTACCTGCAGGGGGTTGTCGGGGCGCACGGGTCTTGAAGACCTGTGTGCGGTGGCAACGACGTGCAGACGTCGGCCCAGGTACACGGTCCGTCAGATTGTTGAGTGCTCAATGACCGCGCATTGATCTGCTCGAGGGCCTGGGGCTGCCCCTCCCGTGGGCCCAACGCCGCAGTGTTGTCAATGCTGATGTCGTAGTGATATTGTTTCGAATTCATTGTGAGTTCATCATCGGCTCGATGGGATGACGATGACCAGCGAGTGTGAAGCCCGAGCGCTGAGCGGCTGGCTCATGCTGCCGGTCACCATCGCTCTCTACGCCGCCTGGGTGGCGTTGATCATCGCGAGGGTCACGGCAGATTGGGACGCTCTCTCGGCAGGCTGGGATGCTCTTCTGATCGGCGCGCTCTTCGTCCTGGCAGGCCTGTCCACTCGTGGTTTCTTCGCCCTGCAGCCCAACGAAGCACGCCTGCTGATCCTTTTCGGCAGCTACAAGGGCACCACTCGTCAGGTCGGCTTTCTGTGGGGCAA
Organism: Actinomycetota bacterium; assembly: GCA_003164655.1. GTDB lineage: Bacteria > Actinomycetota > Thermoleophilia > UBA2241 > UBA2241 > Bog-752. Next base: position 54 of record PLTW01000038.1, on the reverse strand, counting down.
CCCGTTCTACTCAAACGGTCCGGCCGGCCAGGGCAAGCCGTCCGCCAAGCCGCG
>PLTW01000172.1 GCA_003164655.1 Actinomycetota bacterium | reverse complement strand
CTCCCAGATGACGAGGTCGAACTCAGTCAACGATGATCATTCCGCGGGTGAGGCCGGCGCGATCGTGACTGTGATCGTCTCGGGGTCCTCGAGACGCTTCGCCGCCCACTTGTGCACGTAGAGCGTGCCGATCACCAGTGGCTGGTCGCTCTCAGGCTCTTCGTAGCGCACCGTGTTCTTGGTCTCTCTGGCCCTGTTCAGGGTCACCTTGAGCGGCTCCATGGTTTCTCACTTTCGCGAGGTGAGGGGAAGCGGAGCCTACCACCGGTGCATCGCCGCTGCCGACGCTCGAGGCGATGGTGGCATCGTTCAGGCGCGCGATGCGACCCTGGCCGCCAATACGCCTCAGGTATCGGGATAGGCGGCCGGGATAGACCTGTGCGGGATGCCACTCCGCATGGGCTCTGGCCTTGCCTCGTGCATGCTACTTCACCCTGAAGGTCAGCCACTTGGTCGCAGCGGCCGTGCTCGTGCCCGTCTTGGCGATCGCGGCGCGCAGGCGATAGCTGCCCCTCTTGGCTGGCTTGTAGGCCCAGCTCCAGGCGCCGTGGGCGCTGACCGTGCGCGCCAGGCTTTCGACCTCGTGCCACGTGCTGCCCCGCTTGCGCTGCACGGTGAGGGCGACCCTGCTACCGGCGAGGCTGGTGGGCGTCACTGTGCCCGTCGCTGTCAGGCGCCCGCCGAGCTTCAGGGCGCCGCTTGAGAGGCCCTTCAGCTTGAGTGTCAGCTTCGCCGTCACCGCCAGGACCGTGAAGCTGGTTGCGCTGGTGGCCGTGCCGCCGGGGGTGGTGACGGTGATCTTGCTCGTGCTGGCGTCGGCCGGCACGGTGGCCGTGATGAGGGTGTCGCCGTTCAGGACAAAGTGTGCCGCGGTGGCGCCGAAGCGGACCGCGGTGGCGCTGCCGAAGCCGCTGCCGCTCAGGAAGACGCTGTCGCCCAGCGAGCCTGCGCTGGGCGTGAAGGCCGTGAGCGTGGGCGCCGGGATGACCGTGAAGCTGGTCGCGCTGGTGGCCGTGCCGCCGGGGGTGGTAACGCTGATCGGGCCGCTCGTGGCGCCGGAAGGCACGGTGGCACTGATCTGTGTATCGCTGTTCACGGTGAAGGTGGCCGCGGTACCATTGAAGTTGACCGCCGTGGCGCCGCTGAAACCGCTGCCGCTCAAGGTCACGGCGCTGCCCACCAGGCCCGAGGCGGGCGCGACGCTCGTGATGGTCACCGGCGTCAGCGCCGTGGTCACCGAGAAGCTGGCGCCGTCGGCGCCCAAGGCCGAGGCGCTGGCCAAGGTGGAGCCGCCGTCCGAGACCATATTGATCTGATTCCAGTCGAAGGCGCTGATCGGCCGGTTGTTGAAGGTGCAACCCGTGAAGTCCACCGTGCCGAAGTTGGCCAGCGGCAGCAGGTTGTCGGTCTGACCGTCGGTCGGCGCCTCGGCGATAACCTCAGCCGAGTAGTCCTTGGCGTCGGTGTTGGACTCAGACTCGGTTGCGATGTGGTGCGTCGTGTCGTCGGTCAGTTTCAGGGTGAAGGCGCCGTTAGTCATGCTGGTGACGGTGCCCGTCATCAGATCACCGGGGCCGATGGTGAGGCTGGGGATGAGCACCTCGGCGCCCGGATACATCTCATACCAGGCGTCGTAGGAGACACTGCCGTTCTGGCTGTAGGCCATGGTACCGGTCTGTTCGACGGTGCTACTGCCGTCGCCATCGAGGCCCACCCAGAAGGCGGCGTAGGTCTCAGCAGAACTTGGCGGAATGGTCGGTTCGACCCAGCTTGCCGTGACACTCGTAAAGCCACCGCCGGTGGCGTCGTAGCCGGCCCAGTTGGTGCTCGGCACGCTCGTCCCCTGGAGTGCATCCGGTCCGCGCAGCAGTGGGCCGGGGACTCCCACGCGGCGGATCGGAGCGCTGCAGGGCGCCGTTGCGAGGGTCGGTCTCATGGAAGCGGGCAGCTTCCCTTGTGCGCCGGTCGGGAGAGGCGCTGATCGTAAGGTCCAGCCGCTACCACCGGAGTCGCAGGCAAGGGCAGCGACGGGCAGCGCCAAGGCGAGGCCCAGCAGGATGAAGGCCAGGCCGAGCAGCTGGTAGAGGCAGCGACGCGCGTCTGGCTTGTCGGCTGGGGATGGGTATTGCTTCATCTGCTATCACCCGTGTCTGGGGGCGGCTTCAGCACCGGGCAACCGCCCCCGTGACTTTACGGCGCGGCGTCAGCACACTCTACACCGTCGCCGGACAGCGCACCGGCGAACCGCCAGGACGCGCGCAGGCAGGGCGAGGAAGTGGCGGGGTTCGCCCGGCCGAGCGTGTCGCGCACGACATGCGCGGCCGCAGCGCTGTCGGCCGCCTGGCCGGCGTGGGCATGTCGCAGGCCCGCGGAGCGAAAGCCCGGGCAGGCCGACCCGCTTGGTCGCCGCCTTGGCGATCGGTCTTCTCGTCGGCGTCGCGGCGGCGCCATGGCTCTGTGCGGCACTTCTACCTATCGCACATGTCGTGGAGTCAGGTGCACCAGCGACTGACGTGGTGACATCCTTAGCTCAGGCGCTAACCTGCGAGATGGTGGCGAGACGGCAGGGCTGGGGGGACGACTGCGGGCGGCTCAGCGGGCGCAAGACCGGATGCTATCGGCAGATCGGCAACGCGTCCCCGCCGCCAGTTGGGGCGAAGTCAGCTATGCGGGTTCCAGGGCAGCAGGTAGGCGCGGTAGGTGCTGACCCCGGTCGGGAACTTCGCGTTGAACAGCAGCTTCCCCGACGAACTGAACTCGGAGAGATAGGGCAGCCCACCCCAGCCGACGAACAGGTCGCCGCCCGGAGTGGTCTGCGCGTTGCCCATGACCTGCGCGACCTGGCCTTCTGGCTGGTCATCGGACATGACTAGGGTGGCCACGTGGGTGGCGGGGTCGAGTCGCACCGTCACCACCCGGCTGGAGTCGAGCAGGCCGCCCGACTCGTCGTCGAAGAACGTGTACTGGCCGCCGCCGATGGCCTCGGGGTCGTGCTGCCAGGCGAAGATCTTCCCGTCGCGGTCGAGGGCCTGGCCGGGAGCGGCTCGCAGGGTGAAGGAACTGTGCCTGCCGCCGAGCTGCCAGATGATCTGGCCGGTCTGGCGGTTCACCTTGAAGGCGGTCCAGGTGTTTCGGGAGTCCACCAGCAGGTTGCCGTCGGTGTCGAGGTGCACGGCGTTGATGTGGAACCAGTCCCAGAGCGTGCTCGGAGAGGACGGCCGCGGCACGTAGCTGTCGGCGTAGGGGACGTGGGCGGCGCTGTCCCATTGGAACAGCACTCGTCCGGTCCTGATGTCGATCTCCTGGACCACGCCGTCGATGACGCGCTGGTCGGCGGGGCCGCCGATGGAGGTCAGGTTCGCGGTCGTGACGGTATCGGCCGTGATTAGCGCGGTGTTCTGCGGCGTGATGAGGAACTCGTGGAAGTCGGTCGCGTCTCCGTTGCCCGCTCGGACCGTGATTATCTGTTGGTAGCGGTCGTTGTAGATGTAGTCGGTGCCGCTGGGACCGTTCGGGCCGCCCTTACCCCCGGGGCCTCCCTGAGCCCCTTGACCACCGGACTGAAACCAGGTGAGAACCGGTCGGCCCAGGTAGGTCTGCGTGCGAAAGTCGGTGGCGACGTCCGCAGCGGGCAGCCGGTGGAACCAGACCACTTTCCCGGAGGTCGTGACGATCTCCAGACCTGCCGGGTAGCCGCCTCCGGCCGGGGCGATGAAGATGTCCCCCTTGCTTACGCCGGCATCGCGGGTCAGCACGGTGAGCGGCGGCGATGCGGTGCCGGTGACCCTGACCCCACTAGTCCCGACGGGACTTCGTGAACATGCCGAGACGCACGCGGCGGCCAGGGCGCAGGCCGCGCCTGTGACCAGGACGGTCGTCAGCCGCGGCCGGGACGGCCGCCTGCCCGTGGCCCAGAGCCCGCGGCTGACCCGCCGCCGGGATGTCATCATGAACCTCCGTAAGACGTAGCCACCCATTGAACGCTCGCGCCCTGGTGTCTCTAACGGGCGACCCCCCGACTGTTTCCATCCCGGCAACTGCCCCCTCAGACACCCACTGGTGCTTGGGCAGCATCTGGAGGATCCATTATGAAAGCCACTGACATGACGGTCATTTTGGCAGCCCGACGCCACCTCGTCACCATGCGCCAGCCCGCAGCGTTCCACCGGAGGTCGAGCTTGGCCAGAGTCGCTGCGCGGTGCATCCTCCTCTACCATCCGAAGGTCGACTACTCCGCTCTCGTTCGTGACGCCGCCTTCGCTGTTCGCGAGGGGCTTCGGGTGGTCGGGCACGGTCGAGTTCTGAGACGGCTGGAAGGCTGAGCTCGCGATCGGCTCCTGGTCGGCGACCGGGCCAACAGCAGCAATACTCACCGGTCCGCCGGTTCCGCAGTCAGGTTGCGCCTGCCATGGCTATCCGAGTCAGGCTCGTGTTCGCCTGATGAGCTCCGACTCCACCTTCGGCGGCCGCCCTCGCCGGGGTAGCTCCCCCACCTCTTGGGGCAGACGGCCGGCGCGAAACAGGGCGCTTCGCAGAAGGAGCTCGATGTGTGCGTTCGTGCTGCGCAGCTCGGCGGCTGCCCAGCGGGCCAGGGCATCGTGGACCGCCGGGTCCACGCGGATGAGAAGGCTCTTTCTCTCAGGCATCGATGCGCCCCTCTTTGGGATGAGACCGGCGCGTCGCAGCCGGCATCGAAGTTGGTTTGTCTCACGCGACGCCCGCATATAAACTGATATCATATTATACTTCACCTCTTTGCAGGAACACCGAGGTACGTCGTGAAGCACACCGCCGCAAGACAGGATCGGTCCCGCGTGACGCACATGCCGGGCAGGCCGGAGGCCGAGCAGGCCCTGCTCGTCGAGCGGCTCAGCAAGTGCTTCGGCGACCGCACCGCCTTCGCCGATGTCTCCTTCACCGTGCATTACGGCGCGGTCTTCAGCTTCCTCGGTCCCAACGGCGCCGGCAACACGACAGTGGTG
>PLTW01000101.1 GCA_003164655.1 Actinomycetota bacterium | reverse complement strand
TGCCGCCTTGTGCCCTCAGGGACTGCCGGCAAGCCTGGCACCAGGCACGCTCCCTTGGTCGAGTGGGGAGCGACCGCGAGGCGACTACTCGGCAGTGAACACCAGCCCGGCAATCAGCGCCGCCTCCTGCTGCCGCATCGCATATAGTTCGTCGCGACGCTGCCCCGACTGGTCACGCGGAGGTGCCCGTGGACTCCCTCGACCGCGACATCCTGATCGCCCTGCAACGCGACGGTCGCCAGACCAACGCTCACCTTGCGGAGTCGCTGGGCCTGTCGGCCTCGGCCATGCTTGAGCGGGTGCGCCGCCTCGAACAGGGCGGACAGATACGCGGGTATCGCGCCGTCGTCGCTCCGGAGGCGCTCGACCTTGGCATACAGGCGGTGATCGGCGTGCGCCTGCGCGTGCACGGCCGCGATTCGATCGAGCAGTTCGAGCAGCGAATCGGCGACGCCGCGGGGGTCTGCAGCTGCAGTCACGTGACCGGCGGATACGATTACCTGGTCGGCGTCGCCGTGCGCGACCTGACGGCGCTGCGCGAGCTGATCAGGGTCGACCTCGCCGCCATCCCCGGCGTGTCGAAGCTCGAGACCATGCTGGTGCTCTCCGAGGTCAAGCCCTTCGCCGGCTGGCCGGTCGTTTCACGCTAGGCTGCCCGGACATGGCGCGCGGCCGCGCGACGAGTGCGTGCCGCTGAGATCGAGCGCAGATTCTGCGGTACGTCGAGCAGAGTCCCGCCGCGTTCCAGGCCGCGGCCACGACCGCCTGCGTGCCTTTCCGCAGAATCTGCGGAATCCGATATGAGAAGCGACGTTTCGTCAATGATTCTGTCATCATGCCGCACGAAGTCCGTCGCTACCGCCGACCTCGGTGTGCCGGCGTCGGCGGCGATCACAAGGCTGCCTTGCGTGGCGGCCGGGCCCCTGGCTGGAGGCACGAAATGGCGCTCGACAAGCAAGTTCCCGACCAAACGCACGACGGGCGCTCTACCCGGGACCTGGGCGACGCCAGGTCCGTGCTGCGCGAGCGCCTGGCGCTGGCTCCGGCGGGTATCGCCGCGGTCAACGCCCTGCTCGCACGTCCCGACAACCCTCTGGTCGAAGGTCTGCTCGACCTGGTCGACCGCTATGGCGGGGTCGCCGAGATCAACCGCAAGGCGGCGGAGGCCGAGTGTCTCGAGACGAGGCTGAGCCGCCTGCGCGACGAACGTTCGCCTTACCTCGACGGCCTCGAGTGGCTGCGCGAGCAGCGCGACACCGGCGCCTTCGCGTCGCTGGCGGAGTATCGGCAGCGGGTCCTCGGCAAGCGTGCCGACGACGCCGGCACCGACGAAGAGCACGCCGTGACGCTCGAGATCAGCGCCCTGCAGTACTTCCCCTGGCTCATGGCCGAGGCGCGACAGGCGATCGAGCGTCGCGAGCTCATGCCCGGCCGCTACATCCGCGTGCGCAACATGGCCGAACAGTCGGGCGCGGGTGAGGACATCGTCGCCGTTGCGGCGGCCATGCAGCTCATCGGCGCCTCACACGTCGAGACCCTCGACACGCGCGGTATCGACGGCAGCAACGTGATGCTCGGCGGCCCCGAGACGATCACCGGCTACTTCGGCGGCATCGGGCAGCCCAATGGGTATCCATTGCACTGGGCAGATGAGCATCTGCGTTACCTGACGAAGTACGGCATCCGCCAGGTGCTGAACGTCAATCCCGGCACCGTCCTGGTCGCCCTGCTGCTCCACAAGCTCGGCGTTCAGATCGAGTTCAAGGTCTCGGTGTTCATGGGCATCGACAACCCTTTCTCGGTGCTCTGGCTGCTCATGGGCGCGAGCCTGCTGGCCGCCGACGACGGCTCGACCAGTCTCGCCGGGCTCAACCTGTCGAACTCGGTCGACAGGGCCACCCTGGAGACGTCGGCATACGTACGCGACGGCCTCGGTCTGACCGGCGCCGTGCGCTTCGAGCACCACGTCACCGAGGCGTACAAGTCGATCGTGCGGCAGCCCTACGAGCGCCGCGACGAGCTTGTGGCCGCCGCCGCGACGGTCCGCAACCTGTCTGCCAAGCACGAGGGCGGCGAACCCGCCGACGAAGCCGTGAGCGCGCACCCCAGCGACATCTTCGACTACTTTCTTTCGCGCGACGAGATCGACGAGCGCGGGCTCATGCCCGCCCTCGAAGCGGGTTACCTGGCTAAGCACGATGCCGTGAACCGCACCGCCGACGCGCTCACCAGAGCCGGGATCGGCGTGCGTCCGGCCGAGCTTCTGCACGCGCCCGCGCCGGTGGCTGCTCACGGCTGAGGCTGGTCGATGGATGAGGCACGGAATCCGGAGCTCTACTTGCCCGTGAATACCAGCCCCGCGATCCGCGCCGCCGCCTCGTCCGGCCTCGTCGGGATGGCGTGTGAGTAAATGTCCAGCGTGATCGAGACGGTGGCGTGGCCAAGGGCGCTCGGAGACGACCTTGGGGCGCACGCCGGCCTGCAGGGCCAGGGTGGCGTGGGTATGGCGTAAGTAGTACACGAACCATGGATTATCATGACAAGCAGCGTTGCCGCCCCCTTGAATCGAGGAGAACCTACCCATGCCCTTGATGAACGCGGTTCAGGTAGCCGGCCCCGGTGCCGATCTCGTGATGGTCCAGACGCAGATCCCGGAGCCCGGTGAGCGGGAGGTCCTCATCAAAGTCGAGGCCTGCGGGGTCTGCCACGGCGACGCCATCCCGATGCACGGCCGCTACCCGGGCCTCTCGTATCCGCGCGTCCCCGGACACGAGGTGGTAGGCACGGTCGCCAAACGAGGCGCCGGCGTCAGCGGTTGGGACGTGGGAACCCGCGTGGGCGTCGGCTGGAGCGGTGGTCATTGCATGGCCTGCGAGGCGTGCGCCCAAGGCGACTATCAGAGCTGCACCGATGCCCGCGTCACCGGCCTCTCGGTCGACGGCGGCTACGCCGAGTACATGGTCGCGCGCTCGTCGGCCTTGGTGAGTATCCCGGACGAGCTCTCGTCGGTGGACGCGGCGCCGCTGCTGTGCGCGGGCGCCACCACCTTCAGCGCCCTCAATCACAGCGGCGCGAACGGCGGCGACACCGTGGCGATCCACGGCATCGGCGGCCTCGGGCATCTGGCGCTGCAATACGCGAGCCGCCTCGGCTACCGCACCGTCGCCCTGTCTCGCGGGCCGCAGAAAGAGTCACTGGCCCGCGAGCTCGGCGCCCACTTCTACATCGACACCGACGCGGCGGACGCCGCCGCAGCGCTGCAGGAGCTCGGCGGCGCGAGAGTCATCCTCTGCACGGCCCCCAACGTGAAGGCGATCGCCGGGCTCATCAACGGCCTCGGCATGGACGGGCAGCTGATCATCGTCGCCGGCCTGACCGAGCCGCTCTGCTTCTACCCCGGCCAGCTCTTCCGTGGCGGCCGCTCCATCAAAGGCTGGCACGGCCAGCGGCCTGCGGACGCGGTGGAGTTCAGCATGCGCTTCAGCATCATGCCGATGATCGAGGGCTTCCCTCTCGAGCAGGCGGCGGAGGCCTTCGAGAAGATGATGTCGGCCACGGTGCGCTTCAGGTCGGTACTGACTATGGGTACGTAGGTCGCACGACGCGTGGAGGGCGTGATGACGGAGATGACGGAGCTGATCAAGAGCAGGCGGTCGTTGCGGGCGCCCTACGACCCCAGGCGTCCGATCGAGCCCGAGAAGCTGGCGCAGATCCTCGAGGCGGCGCGCTGGTCGCCGAGCGCCCACAACATGCAGAACTTCGAGATCGTCGTGGTCGACGATCCACAAGTGCTCGAGGCGATCGCGCACATCGAGCGTCCCGTCTCCGAGACGTTCGTCCGCGAGAACTACGCCCAGCTCTCCCTCTCCGAGGAGGAGCTATCGCAGCGCAAGACCGGGATCCTCGGCATCATGTTCCCGCCGTCCTGGCGCAAGCCCGACTTCAGGCTCGCAGACCTCAGCGCCGAGGAGATCGCCGCCATGCGTCGGCCGCTGCCGGCGAGTCCGCTGCTGCTTGTGGTTGTCTACGACCCGAGCCGCCGCGCGCCCGCTTCCGAGGGCGACTTCCTCGGGATCGTGAGCCTCGGCTGCGTCATGGAGAACCTGTGGCTGGCGGCCGAGTCGCTGGGCATCGCCATGCACATCGTCAGCTCACTGAGCTCCGGCGGCGAGGTCAAAGAGATCCTCGGCGTCCCGGAGCGCCTGGTGATCGCCTTCTCCTGTCGACTGGGCTACCCGGAGTCAGTGTCGCCGCCGTACCTGCGCGTGCGGCGCGAGGTCGCGGCCTTCACGCATCACAACCGGTACGGGGGCTGAGGCGCCGCGCCGGGGTGCGCCGGCGGCGCTGGCGGTGCTCCAGATCAGGCTGGCGATTCCGCCGTCGCGCACACGCGCGACCGGGCAGCGTCACGAAAGTCGGAGCCCTCACGCGCCGTGTCGCGGACGCGGGCGGGACCGCCCGGTGGTGGGCCGCTACTTCGCCCAGGTCACCGAGCGGCCCGTGGCGATCGACTTGAGCGCGCCGCCCGTCGCCGAGACCGTGTAGATGCGTGAGTGGGGTGTCGAGGCGCCGCGCACGAACGCGATCCGCTTTCCGTCCGGCGACCAGACCGGCCCCGAGTCCTTGCTGCCTGTAGTGAGCGTCTTCACGAATGCGCCCGTCGCGTAGTCGTAGATGGCGATTCGCCCTGCGGTGGCGCCCGGCGCCGAACGCGTGACCGCGAGCAGCTTGCCGTTCGGCGAGAGGGCCGGGTCCAAGAGGTCGTAGCCCATGGTGGAGGCGATCCACGTCTCGACTCCCGTGCCATCCTGCGCCAGCAGGCCGATGCCCGTCTCGTAGCGGTTCGCCGCGCTGTCGTACTGGTCGCTGACCGCGCCGAGGACGCGATCGTCATTTGTGAAGCCGAAGCTGCTCGTCGTGCCGAGACCTGCGCGACCGTGGTCCGTGCCGGCGCCGCTGGCGTTGAACGTGATGACGGCGAGGTAGCCGCTCGAGTACTGCTCGAGGTCGCCGACCTTCTTGCCGTCGGGGCTCAGTCGGGCGAGCCAGGCCGCGGTCGAGAGCGGACCCGTCTCGTGGCCGCTGGAGCGATTGAGCACGTACAGCTTGTAGCCAAGCGTGTAGGCGAGGAGCTTGCCGTTCCGCGAGAGCGAAGGGCTGCCGTAGCGCTTCGAGAACGGCGCTGCGCTGCCGCTGAGCAGGCGCGTCAGGCCTTTGCCGTCGAGTCGGTCTGGTAGATGCTGGCGAACCCCTTGCCGCCCGAGAAGACGAGCACCGACTTGGGCGTCGAGGCGCCGGCGCCGGGCGCGAACGCCATGGCGGCGGCCAGGACCGCCAGTCCGATCGTGAGCGCCTCGGCCCGGTTCAACCTTCGCATACTCATTGACGGCCTCCGTTCGTGAGTAGCCCCATGGCTTCGCCGGTGGCCGGCGCCTGGTGCCCGCCGGCCGGCTCGCGGCCCAGACCGGGCTGCCGCTCGCCCCCATGGTTCGGGCCGGAGTGTACGCGCGCCGCCTGGCATGTCAAGTGAGCGCTTTGCTGACCAGAAATGTACTCAAGCGCGACGGGTTGCCCCACGTACGATAGTAGCCGAGGGACGCCGAACTTCGAGCCTGGCATGCCTGCGGCAAGGCGGGCGGCGACGGTGGGCCCCTCGATGGCGGAGCGGCGGCCGATCATGCCTTCGTGAGGGACATCCCGGCCTCGGCTATAGACTACGAGTCACGCAATCTCGGAGGTCTGCGCCATGAGCCCGGTGTCCCTGCTCCTCAGCGCCAAGGCGAAGGCTCGTTTTGACGCCTTCAGCGACGGCGTCTTCGCCATTGTCATCACGCTCCTGGTGCTGGAGCTCCACGTGCCGGCCGGCAGGCAGCATCTGGCCAGCACGTTGGGCGAGGAGTGGCCGCGATACCTCGGCTACTTCGTCAGCTTCGCCTTCATCGGCGGCATCTGGGTCGCCCACAGCACGATCAGCCACTTCATCGAGGCAGTCGATGCGACGCTGATGCGCCTCAACCTCGTGCTGCTGCTGTTCGTGTCGCTGCTGCCGTTTACGACGGGCATCCTGGCAACGCACCTCTTCGCGTCGGTGCTGCCCATCGACCGGGTGACCGAGCCTCTGCCGGGGTTTGGCCCCGAGCGCCTCGCCGTCGTGGTGTTCGGCGCCAACCTGACCCTTGCCGCGCTGATGACGTTCCTCGTCGTGCGCCACGTCGACAAGACCGACGAGCTTGCCCCCGACGACCGGGTCGAGGAAGAGCTCCGAGGGTTCACGCGGGGCCGCGGCACCGCCGTCGTTCTTCAGGCGCTCGCTACGGTCGTCGGCGTGTTCTTGCCGGTGGTCGCCGTCGTGGTCTACCTCGGGCTCGCCATCTTCTTCTTCGTCGACCCCCTGTGGATCGAGCGCGTTCGACGAAGGGTCAGGAATCAGAGCACTTGACGACCTCGACACACACAAAGAAGTTACGGGCACCTGTCTCTCGTCTCACAGGCTGACGCTCCGCTCGGACAGGTCACCTTAGGCCGGTAGGCCGGCGGTGCGCCCGCCCCCTCGACGAGGTCATGGCTGCCTCTCGGAGCGGTCACTCGGTGCGCTGGGCGTGTCCGACTCAGCGGTCGACCGCCCGGACACCAGACAGTCCAGACGAATCTGCAGCGGCGCCCGGCGGCTGGCGGGCGCCAGGGCGAGCAGATCGCGCAGCAGACGCTCGAGGCGGCGCCGCACCTGTACGTACTTGGCGCCCATGTCGATGAGCTCGTCGACGGCCAGGCCGACGTAGTCCCCCCAACTCGGCAGGGGCAGGAGTACCCGGACGTTGCCGCGGGGCCCCGTGATCTCGCCGACGTCGAGGTCGCGCGCGACCAGCATTCGCAGAAGGCCCTCCTCGCTGTCGAGGACCTGCACCGCCGTGGTCGGGTCATTGATTCCCGAAGACAAGGCGCGCAGGGCAATGTCGGCAAGCACGCGAAACGGAAGCGTGGGGTCCTGCTCGAACGTGCGTTCAGCGCCGGTGCGGATCGCCCTTCGCACCGTTGTGTCGAGCGCCATGTCGGTGGCTCCATGAACGACGGCCACGGGAGCTTGCTGCTGGACCGTCTCGCCGATGGCAACCACGAACTCGACCGCGGCGTCGCCCTCGCGAGCGCCGCCGATGATGCGTGGCACATCGATAGCCTGGATCACGCCCGGTCGGTCGCTCCAGATCACGTCGTGACGGCCGGAGGGCAGGCCGTGCGGGCTCGCCTTCTCACCATCGTCGTTCAGCGGTCTGTCCGGGTACACGCCGTCGAGGACCCGACGCCCGCGGCGGCTGACCTGCTCGAGGGTCGAGGCCAGCTGGATGGAGCCAAAGGCGCGCATCTGCAGAGCGCGAAAGAGGACGACCGCGACCATCAGCAGCACGACGGTGACGATCGGGACCAGACCGGTGACGTTGTCGCTGCGCCCGAGGCTGAACGCGGCGACGAAGGAGTAGACGATCATGCCCATGTAGAACCCGAACGCGTGCCAGACGACGGGCGAGCTGTGGAAGAGATTGAGCCGCGGCGTAAAGGCAGTCGAGCCGAACTGCACGACTAAGAACAGCAGCGAGAAGACGACCCCGATGAAGGGGATCAGACCCGCCCCTACGGCGAACAGCATCTGCGCGGACTCGCCGCGCGACACCGTGAACCACACGTGGATGCGCGGCACCAGCAGTCCTGCCGCAAGGCCGATGGCGACGTAGCCCAGCTGGGTAAGGCCTACTCGCAGGCGCCGACGCCGGCGAAGACCCTGGCCGAGCCGGCGCACCGGCCGCCTCTCCGTGTACGCGGTGCCGGCAGGCAGGGCACTCAAGCCACCCTCCTCCTTTCGCTCGCGAGCACCTGGCACCCCTCCGGGTGCGGGTCGCGCGCATGCACGCGACCCGCACCCGAACAGCGCGGAGCTACTCGCGCATCATCATGGCGGCCGCCTCACGCTCGAGGTCGACGTAGGGCTCGCCGCTCACGTCGACGGCGACCCGATGAATGGTGCCGCCCGCGAAACGCCAGGGGGCATCGCCGGGATAGTCGTCCGTCACCGGCTCGCCGACGTCGCGGCCTACGGCCAGCCCTTCTCCTGCGATCATGAACTTGCCCGGCTGGGTCTTGATACGCCCCTCGCCGACTTTCTTTTCGCCGTAGTACAGGGACAGGATGCCCGTGGACACATGGGGCGGGTCCTCGCCGTCCTTGTTGAACGACGCCGAGAGGATCAGTTTGTCGCCGGTCGGGATGTCCTCGGTGGCGTCGATCTGCTGCTCCACCATGCCGACGAAGCTGTTCACGTAGCGCAGGCGATTGTCTTTGACGTAGAGGGCGTGGCCACCGAAGCGCGAACCGTGGGCGAACAGGACGCCCTGCGCCCCCGGCGCCGGGATATCTACCAGCGCTCCGATCGTGAACGAGCGGTTGCGGATATTGACCGCTTGCGCTTCGGGGACTTCGGCGGTGTCGGGGAAGTAGACGTAACGGTTGCGCGGCGGGGAGAGCTGTGGCCGCGGCGTCGTGAAGATCTCGACCGCCGAGCGGTCGTCGAGTGGGAACGCTGCGTTGGCGCCGGCCTCGGCGAACCAGAGGCCGACCAGCTCGCGGACCTTCTCCGGATGCGCGGCCGCAAGGTTGTTCAGCTCTGCACGGTCGGCATCGGTGTGGTACAGCTCCCACTCGTCTGAGTTGAAGTCGCTCCAGCCGCTGATCGTCGGGTGGGTGGTGATGGCCTTCCAGCCCTCGTGCCAGATGCCGCGCGATCCCAGCATCGAATAGAACTGGGTCTTGCGGGCGCCGTCGGCCTTGGCGTCGTCGAAGCTGTAGCGCATGCTGATGCCGTCGAAGCGACTCTGCACGTGGCCCTTGATCGCCTCGGGTGCTTCCACGCCCAGGACATCGAGGATCGTCGGCACGAGGTCGATCGCGTGGTGGTACTGCTCCCTGATCTCACCCTTGGCCTTCATTCCGGCCGGCCACGAGATGACGCACGGGTCGGCCGTGCCGCCGTTGAACTCGTAGCGCTTCCACATCTTGAACGGCGTGTTGAAGGCCATCGCCCAGCCGTTGGGGTAGTGGTTGTAGGTCTTCAGGCCGCCGAGCTCGTCGAGCATGGCGAGGTTGGAAGCGATGTCGTCCGGTATGCCGTTGGCGAACTTCATCTCGTTGACCGAGCCGTCCGGACCGCCTTCGCCGCTGGCGCCGTTATCGGAGACGACGATGACGAGGGTGTTCTCGCGCTGCCCGGTCTCGTCGAGAAAGTCGAGCAGCCGGCCGATGTTGTGGTCTGCGTGGGCGAGAAAGCCCGCGTAGACCTCGGCCATGCGCGCAAAGAGCTTCTTCTCGTCGGCGGAGAGTGAGTCCCAAGGACGGGTGGCATCAAGAGGCGGGAAAGGCTGACCCTTGGGGCCCTTTCGGGTCTCAGGCGTGCCGATGGGGTTGATCGGCGGTACCTGCGTGTCGGGCGGGACGATGCCCAGCTGCTTCTGGCGCGCCAGAGTCTCTTCGCGCATCGCCTCGTAGCCTGCGTCGAAGCGCCCCTTGTACTTGTCGATCCAGTCTTTGGGGGCGTGATGCGGCGCATGGCAGGCGCCCGGCGCGTAGTACAAGAAGAAGGGCTTGTCGGGAGCGACCGCTTTGGCATCCATGACGAACTCGATCGCCTTGTCGGTGAGGTCGTCGGTGAGGTGGTAGCCCTCGTGCGGCGACTTGGGCTGGTCGACCAGGTGGTTGTCGTAGACGAGGTCGGGATACCACTGGCTTGTTTCGGCGCCGAGAAAACCGTACCAGCGTTCAAAGCCGCGACCGCTCGGCCAGTTGCGGCGCGTCGAGGCCAGATTCATCTCGTCTTCCGGGCACAGGTGCCATTTGCCGACCATGTAGGTGTTCCAGCCGCGCTCACCGAGGATCTCGGACAGCATGCCGTTCTCGGGCGGGATCGTCCCGCTGGCAGCGGGGAAGCCGGCGGCGGCCTCGGTGATGCAGGCCATGGAGTTGCGCGTGTGGTTGCGGCCGGTGAGCAGGCACGAGCGTGTCGGCGAACAGAGCGCCGTGGTGTGCCACTGCGTGTAGCGCACGCCGTCGGCCGCTATCTTGTCGATGTTCGGAGTCTCGACCGGGCCGCCGTAGCAGCTCATCGCGCTGAAACCGACGTCGTCGAGCACGATGTAGACGACGTTGGGGGCCCCATCCGGGGCTTTCGGCGGCTCGAACGGCGTCCAATCGGGCGTCGAGTCGCGGATGTCGACGTTGATGACGCCCTTGAATTGCTCGCCCATACCCCACCACTCCTTTTCTTGCGGCCGCGGGCCCTTGTTGCAGAGGATTCTACTCGCCACCGATGGCCCGCGTGGCAACCGCGGGAGAGCCCTGGGGGCGGTGGCAGGATACAGGGTCGGCAACGGCGACCAGCCGGCGCCTCGGACGACGAGTCCGCCCGCTATCGCAAACGCGGGCGCGAGCAAGTAGGCTCTCGCAATCGCACACACGACCAAGAGCGAAGGAGCGCACATGAGTGAACTGATGGTCCTCGGCTTCGAGAACGAGCTCGAAGCCGACCGCTTCGGCCTCAAGCTGGCCGAGATGCAGAAGGACATGATCGTCCAGCTGCAGGACGCTGCCGAGGTCGTGCGCGACCCCGACGGCAAGCCCCACGTCAAGCACGACACCCACCTGGTCGGCGCGGGCGCCATGGGCGGCGCCTTCTGGGGCATGCTCTTTGGCCTGCTGTTNNCAGGAGATGGGCGACGCTGTACCCGCCGGCAAGGCCGGCTGGTTCCTGCTCATCGGCCAGATGACCGAAGACAAGTTCCTGGCTGCCGTCAAGGGAACCGGCGCCAAGCTCGTCCGCTCCAACCTCACCGAGGCTCAGGAGAAGGAGCTCAAGCACGCCTTCGGAGCGCGCAAGCACGAAAAGTAGTCTGCGAGCGACCGACGTAGCGTAGAGCGGCGGGGGTTGAGGGCCGGCGGCAAGGCCGCCGGCCCTCAACCCGCGGTAGCCGACCCGGGAGACGGGCGCAGTTGTCCCGGCAAAGCTCTTCGGCTCTCTCGCCAAGTTGTCCGGCTTGCTGATCGTACTGGCCGGCGCGCCAAGTCGGCTCGCGTCACGTCGTCATGGCCGCGGCCGCGGCTGCCTCCTCCGCCGCCTCCGCTTCGGCCAGCGCGAGCGCGTCGTTGCCGGCCTCGGCGGAGGGCTCGGTCGGACCGCCGTAGATCCTGCGGAAGATGTAGAAGCACGGTAGCCCCGAGATCAGCGCGATGGTGCCCGCGATGCCGTACCAGCCGACGTTGACGCCCCACGCCTTGAAGCCGGTGATGCCGAAGATGGTCGTGCTGCGGTCGATGGCGTTCACGTAGATCGTAAACAGAACGATGAGGATGGGCGGGACGATCATGGCGACCATGCCGGCTGTGCCGAACGGCACGCGGAACGGACGTTTGAGGCCTGGTTCCTTCGTGCGCAGGCGCACGGCGGCGATGAAGATCGGCACGTAGGACGAGGTGAACAGAATCACGTCGATGACCACCAGGTTCTGAAAGGGGCCGATGATGAGGATGGCGTTGACGATGGCCAGAAAGACGATGGCGACCGCCGGCGTGCCCCAGCGTCGCGAGACCCGCGCTACGCTCTTGGGAAAGAGGCCGTCGGCCGCGATCGCGTAGAACGGGCGCGCGCCCGAGGCCAGGGCGGTGAGGTAGAGGGCGAGGTTGCCCAGGAGCGCCGACGCGAGCAGCGCGACGCCCAGCGCCGAGCCGCCGAGCTTGCGGCCGACCTCGACGAACGAGACGTAGCCGCCGCCCGCCTGCGTCGCCCAGTGTGCCCAGTGTCCGTAGCCGGCCAGGCCGGCCACGGTGGGCAGCACGTAGAGGGCGATGATGAACGGCACGGCCAGCATGAGGGCGCGCGGGATGATCTTCTGCGGGTTGCGGATCTCCCCGGACAGCGTCGACATCGACTCCCAGCCGGAGTAGATCCAGACGCCGATGGCCAGGCCGACGCCGATGGCGCCGCTGGTGCCGAAGATCGGCACGCCCGGCGGCGTGAGCGGCGTGAACGGGTTGAACTGCCATTTCGCCACCCCGACGACGATGAGCACGACGAACGGCGCGATGACCAGCACCGAGAAGAGCGCGGAGCCGACCGCCACGAGGTCGACGCCCAGAACATTGACGACCGTGAAGACGGCGATCAGCGTCCAGCCGATGATGTAGAACCAGGTCTTGTCGAAGTGCATCCAGTTCTGCAGGTAGCCGACGGCCAGCACGATGTAGACAGACGAGTCGACGAACGTGGAGAGCGACCACCACCAGGCTGTCTGAAAGCCCCAGAAGTCGCCCAGCCCGCGGCGCGCCCAGACGTAGAAGCCGCCCTCGCCCGGGAGGGCCGAACCCAGTTCGCTGGCGATGAGCGCCATGGGCATGCTCCAGAAGATCGGCAGCAGCAGGAGGATGAGGATGGTCAGGCCCGGACCAGACGACGAAACCATGTCTTCGATGCCGAACGAGCCGCCGGACACGAAGATGTAGATCATGAGGAACACGGTGATGAGGCGGACCTGAGATCGTTTCAGGCTCCTCGCCGCCGCCTCGCTCGAGAAGTCGGTGCTCATGCTCTCCTCCCTCGCGCTCATGTCGGCAGTGCCCGGCCGATGGAGCCGGCGCCGATGGTGTGTTGATTGGACAAACAATCAAAATTTTGGACGTGCAGATCGGTTCGCAAGATCTCCCCCGGGGATCGGTTTACGGTTGCGGCGGCCCGGCCTTGAGGTAGGCCAGCACCATGGCTTCCCAGAGCCGGTAGGTGCCTTCGTGGTCGAAGTGCTCCTGGTCGGCCGCGTACTGGACCGCGAGTCCCTCGACGATGGCGACGCTCAGCGCGGCGAGCTTGTCGAGATCGGGGGCGCCGGCACGACCGGCCGCCATCGTCTGCCGGTTGAGCTCCCTCGCCTCCGAGTAGTCGGCGGATAGACCCGCGCGCAGCCGCTCATCGCGCATGATGCGGGGGAGGAGCTCGTAGAAAGCGCGGAACCCTCTCCAGTCGGCGGAGATCTGCCGCTGTTCGTCGATGAGCGCCCGCACGCGCGGCTCACCCTCCTCGACTGCCTCCAGCCGCTCGCGAAGGGCCGCGTCCTCGGACCGCATGAGGTCCTCGATGATCGCCTCTACGAGGCCTTGTTTGTTTCCGAAGTAGTAGGCGACCAGCGCGCGGTACTCGCCGGATTCCTCCTCGACGGCCTGGAGGGTGAGCTTCGAGTAGCCCCTCTCCGACAGGACCCGCTGGGCGGCCTCGAGGATGCGCTTGGCCGTCGCCGACGTCGCGATGTCCCTGCCCTGCGCCGGCCTCTTGCGTACTGCCACCTGGTGTCTCCCCTCGAACGCCGGTCTTGCGTCCGTGCTTTGGTTGGTCGTACAGTAAATATACCTCAATGCAAATGCAAGTGGGCTGCCTCATCCTACGCCGGGCGGCTCGAACGCAAAGGAGCAGCAATGTCGCCAGCAGCCGACGGCCCGACGACCGAGAGTCTCAAGGGATCGACGCCCGCCTCACTGGGCTTCCGCATGCCGGCCGAATGGGAGCCGCACGAGCGCTGCATCATCGGCTGGCCGACCGAGATCCGCGGCGAGCTCTGGGGCGAACACTACCTGCTCGCCAAGGCGAGCTACGCGACCGTCGCTCACGCCATCAGGCGTTTCGAGCCCGTGCTCATGCTCGCGCGGCCCGGAGAGGGCGGCGTGGCGCGCAGTTACTGCGGCAACGAGATCGAAGTGGTCGAGATGCCGATCGACGACTCCTGGCTGCGCGACAGCGGCCCCATCTTCATCACGCGCCCGGACGGTGTCCGCGCCGTCGCCGACTTCACCTTCAACTCCTGGGGCGAAAAGTACCTTCCCTACGACAACGACGCGGCCATCGGACGGCGCCTGGCCGAATACTTCGGCTGCGAGCGCTTCGCCGTTCCGATGGTGCTCGAGGGCGGGGGCATAACCGTCGACGGCCAGGGGACGCTCATCACCACGGAGAGCTGCCTCCTGCATCCCTCACGCAACCCCGATCTGACCAAGGATGAGATGACGCAGCTCCTCAAGGACTACCTCGGCGTCGAGAAGGTCATCTGGCTCAAGTCGGGTCTCGGCCTCGACGAGGACCCGGACACCGACGGTCACGTCGATGGCGTCGCTGCCTTCGTCGACCCCGGCCGCGTGCTGCTCCACATGATCCGCGACCCGCGGCACCCCGACTTCGAGAACCTGGCAGAGAACCGCGAGCGCCTGCAGACGACCGACGCTCGGGGCCGCGAGATCGAAGTCATCGAGTTCGACCGGCGCAGCCGCCCGGTACTGGTAGGTGACACGCCCATCGTCGAGAACTACATCAACTTCTACCAGGCCAACGGCGCCCTCGTCGTTCCCACGAGTGGGACCGAGGATGACGAGGCCGCGCTCGACCGCCTGCGCGAGATCGTCCCGGGCCGCGAGGTCGTCGGCGTGCCGTGTCCGGTCATCGGGTACGGCGGCGGTGGAGTCCACTGCGTCACCCAGCAGCTCCCCGCAATCGGAGTCTGACAAGGCTGATCAGCGCTGTCCCGGCGCAACGCGCGGGGCGAGCAGACCTTGACCTGGGAACAGCACAGATGTAGTACGTGCATGAAGCCATGTGCGCGCTTTCACATGGCGCGCCACGGAGACGCCGATCCGGCTGGGGGCCGTATCGGTCATCGCGCTTGACGGCGAGTCAGGCAGCGGTGCAGACGATCGCTTGGGTAGCGGCGTTCCGTCCCGCGGCAACTGCTTGTGACGTCGGTCGCACGACCGCGGCCGGCGAGCGATGTCGGTCTCTGCGATGGGGGGTACCAGAATGCAGTACGCGCCCACACCTGTGCACCTTCGTCAGGCGCGGACACCGCGCCGGCGCCTCCTGGCTTTCATTTCCCTGGTCGTGTTGGGCGGCCTGCTGATCCTGCCTGCCTCGCCTCCGCTTTCGTCTCCACCGGTGACGGCGGCTGGGTCTGGCAGAGCCCGCTGCCCATGGGCAACCAGATCAACGGCGTTGCCTTTGCCACTACGCAGATCGGCTGGGCGGTCAGCGGCGGCGGCGTGATCCTGCACACCAGCGACGGCGGGCTCAGCTGGGCGGCGCAGAACTCAAATACGCTTTTTGACCTCAATGCGGTGACCTGCGCCAGCACGACAGTAGCCTGGGCCGTCGGCACGGGCGGGACGGTGGTGCACACCACCGATGGCGGCGCCCACTGGTCCGGGCAGAGTTCGGACACCGGTGTCCCCCTGTACGCGGTCGCCTGCTCCGGTGCCACCAACGCCTGGGCGGTCGGCTCCGGCGGCGTCATCACCCACACCAGCGACGGCGCCACGTGGGCTACACAGACCTCGAACACCGGCGCGAATCTGCACGGAGTGGCCTGCAGCGGTGCCTTGGATGCCTGGGCCGTGGGCGACGGCGGCGTCATCACCCACACCAGCGACGGCGGCACGTGGGCCACGCAGGCCTCGAGCACCGTCGCGACGTTGCACGGGGTGGCCTGCAGCGGTGCCTTGAGCGCCTGGGCCGTGGGCGACGGCGGCGCCGTGGAGCGCACGAGCGACGGAGGCGGCACGTGGGCCGACGTGGCGTCGGGAGCATCGAATACGAACCTCCTGGGAGTTGCCGCGGCGAACGCCTCCTGCGTGTGGGCGGTCGGCACAAGTGGCGTCGTACTGTGCTCAACTGACGGCGGCCAGACCTGGCCGAAACAGACGTCGGGCACTACCGACCACCTGAGGGCGGTGGCCTGCTCCGGCACCACCCACGCCTGGGCGGTGGGCGACATCGGGACCGTCATCATGTCGACCGATGGCCTCACGTGGACGAGCGCGCCCTCGGGGGTCGCGAGCGGTGTCGCTGCGGTCGCGCTGATGGGCGGCGTCCCCCTGGCGGTGGGCCCGAACGGCGTCTTGTCGTGGGACCCGATCTCGAAGCAGTGGCTGTCCGTGGCCTCGACCACGAGCTACGGTCTGGGAGCAGTGGCCACATCCCCAGTCGATTCGCAAGATGCCTGCGCGGTCGGCGGGGGCGGAACGATCCTCGTAACCACCGACGGCGGCACGACTTGGACGAACAAGCACATGTATCAGATCAACGCCAACCTCAACGGCGTCTCCTACGGCGCCAGGTACGTCGTCGCGGTCGGCCAGAGCGGGCAGACGTGCCTGTCCGGCGACAGCGGCAATGGTTGGTTCCCCGAATCAGACGGTCACGACATCGGTGACCTGCATGCGGTGACCACGTACAGCCTTGGATCAACAAACTACGCGGTGGCGGTAGGTTCGGGCGGTCTCATCGAACTCTCCACCGACGGCGGCTCCAACTGGGCACTGGAGGCGGCGACGCCGCCGGTCTACAAGGATCTCTATGGCGTGACGAGCGTCGTTACCGGCACGAACGTTGACCTCTGGGCGGTCGGCACAGGCGGTACGATCCTGCACAGCGGCGACGGCCAGATCTGGACTGTCGAGACGTCGCATACCACCGCGAGTCTGGTAGGCGTGAACGCCCAGGGCTCGAGGATCCTGGCCGTCGGGGGCGCCGGAACGATCGACTACAGCGCCGACGGCGGGTCTACCTGGACGCCCGAAGACTCGGGGGCCGGCGCCTTTCTGACCGGGGCGGTCGTCGGCCCTCTCGGCGCAGATTGGGTGGTGGGGACCGACGGCAACGTCGGCGCCATCCTGTACACCAACACCGACGGCGTCGGCGCGCCGCCCGACACCCAGCCGCCTTCCGCCGTCACCGGTTTGACCTCGTCGACCCATCCCGATCCGGCGCTCTGGTATGTGTCCAACACGCCGGCCTTCTCGTGGAACGCCGCCACCGACCCAACCCCGGGGTTCGGCCTCAAGGACTACGTCTACCTGCTCGACCAAAACGCCGGCACCACGATCGACGTCACGACCGCCTTCACGCACGCTACCGGCCAGACCACGGTGACCTTGCCGTCGACGCCCGACGGCGTCTGGTACTTTCACGTGTGTGCCCGCGACAACGCCGGTAACTACGGCCCGACGGCGACCCGCGCCGTGCAGATCGACGCAACGGCGCCGGTCACCACGGCCGTCGGCGTGCCGGCTACCTGGCAGAATGCGGCGGTCGAGGTGACCCTGCAGGCGACGGACACCGCCTCGAGGGTCGCCGGCTCCTGGTGGGAGCTCGACCAGCCACCGCTGGGCCTGCCGCCGAGCGACTGGACGGCCGGCCTCGGGCCCATCAACATCGCCGGCGACGGCAGCCACACGCTCTACTTCTACTCGACCGACAACTGCGGCAACCAGGAGACGCCGGAGTCCGCCGTCGTGCGCATCGACACGATTGCTCCGACGACCACGCCGGCGACCCTGGCGCCGGCGCCGAACGCCGCCTGGTGGAACTCATCCGACGTGACCGTGACCCTGCACGCCGACGACGGCAGCGGCTCGGGCATCGCCAAGACCCAGTACGCACCGCACGGCTCGGGAGCATGGGCCGATGCCGCCGGCAACCAGTTCGTCGTTGCGGGACCGGCGAACCACGCCAACGACGGCGTGCACGTCTACGACTACCGCGCTCTCGACAACGCCGGCAACATCAGCGGCCTCGGCACGCTAACCGTCAGGATCGACACCACGCCGCCCACCATGAGCGCCTCCGGGGTCAGCGGCGGCGCCTGGCTCAATCACGCAGCCACCGTGGTTCTGCGAGCCGCCGACGACTCCGCCGGCTCCAGCGTGGCCGCGATCACCTACACCCTCGACGGCGCCGCCCAGACGGTCGCCGCCACCAGCGCCTCGGTGCTGCTGCCGGCCGTCCCCAACGCCACCCACACCCTCACCTACCGGGCCAGCGACCTGGCCGGCAACAGCAGCGCCACGCAGACCCTTATCCTGCACATCGACACCATCGGCCCGACCACGGCCGGCAAGGCCGCCAAGGGCCGCAAGGGCAAGCCGATCACCCTCAAGTACCGGGTGAGTGACAACCTGAGCCCTCAGGCGACGGCCGTCACGCTCGTCGTCAAGAACGCCAGGCACAAGGTCGCGAAGACGTTCAAGCTCGGCACTAAGCAGACCGCCACCTGGTACGCGCTCAAGTGGACCCCCAAGGCCAAGGGCACGTACAGCTACTCGGTCAGCGCCAGGGACCTGGCCGGCAACACGCAGGTCAAGGCCGGCAGCGCCAAGATCAAAGTGAAGTAGGGGGCGAGTCGGGGCGGGGGGCTCACCGCGTTGCGCTCTCCGAGGTGAGACTGCCGCGCGTCCGCTGAAGGCCGACGCGACGGCTGGCATGCACTGCCACAGCCGAGCGGCGGCGGCACGGGCCGTCCACGCCGCACTTCTGTCGCCAGCCCAGACAACGCTGGCCTCGTTTGTGGTTCCACTCGCGCACGAGCGGTTGTATGGTTTTGCCCACTCGATCCGGGTGGGTGCGCTCGTCATTGGTCTCCCATCCTTTGCCGCTCCCTGAGTCGAGCCAAAGGTCTTCATCAAACCGCGGGCGACGACTCCCCTGAGCGGCCCCCCGCGACAGTTCATGCTCCGCGCCGAAGCCGCACGGGAGCATGAGAAGGAGAGAGCCATGAGCAGTGTCGCGCCACGCAAGCTGAAACCGTCGAGCCGCGCGCATGGCCGTCTGGCGACCGTCATCCTGGTGGTCGTGGCCGCCGGCCTGCTGCTGGCCGTGCCGGCTACGGCCAGCGCCCACGTCAACGCCAAGCACAAGAAGGCCTACAAGGCAACAATCGAGGGCATAGGCAAAATGTACATGGAGCAAGAGACCGCGTTCGACAAGGCTGAGTCCAGGCTGAACCAGATCGAGGCGCAAATGGAGCCGCTCATCGGCTCCACGGACCCCGACCAGCAGGCGCAACTGGCGAGCCTCAAGGCGGAGGCGGGCATCGAGAACCTCTACCTCAAGTCCTGGGAGCAGGGCGAGAAGCCGCTGGCGGAGGAGATCCACGGCATCGGTCTGAGCATGCTGCCGTGGTTCAAGGCCATGGCCGACAAGCGTCTTCTCGTCAAAGGGACGAAAGGCGTGGAGACTGTCTTCCACCAGCTGGGGGACGACGGCTTCTCGATGCTGGCTGCTGCGGCCACCGATCTGCAAAAAGCGAACCTGGAGATCGGCTATACCAATCATATCGGCCTGGCAGATCGCGGGAAGGCCGAGGCCAGGAAGACGTGGACGCACGCCATGACTGAGCTTGGCTCGCTCATCTAGTGTAGAGTTCCGCAAGTC
>PLTW01000089.1 GCA_003164655.1 Actinomycetota bacterium | reverse complement strand
TGGCGCCGCTGGTCGCGGTCGCCGGCCTGACGGTCGGCGCGGCGCGCCTCGACGCCCAGTCGCACAGCCGCCTCACGGGCTTCGTGGGGCACACGGCGGCTCTCCAGGCGACGGCTCTTACGCTGCCCAAGATCAGTGGCGATCGTGTGTCGCTCGACGTCGAAGTCACGGCGGTCGACGGCGCGGCCGTGGCCGAGCGGGCGCCTCTCACCCTCGACCTCGGCACGGCGGCCGCACCGGCCTTCACCTCGCTCGGGCCGCTGGTCGAGGGCACGCGCCTCAGACTGCCGGCGGCCCAGATCGAGGCCTTGCCGGCGGCCAAGCCGGGCGCCTTCGACTACGGGCGCTACCTCGAGCGGCGCGGCGAGCACGTCGTGCTCGCCGCGCCGCTCGCCTCGCTGCGCCTGGCCGGGCGGCGGGGCGGCCTGGGCGGTCTGATCGACCGCCTGCGCCTCGCCGCCCGCAGCCACATCCGTCGCGGCCTGGGCTCGCCGGTCCGCGAGGTGCTCGAAGCCATGGTCCTGGGCGACCAGCAGGCGGTCCCCGCGGGCCCCATCGACGACATGCGGCGCAGCGGCCTGCTGCACATNNCTCATCCCCTCGGTGATCCTCTACGTGATCGTCACGGGGGCGACGCCGTCGATCGTGCGGGCCGGCGTATCGGGGGTCGTCGCGCTCCTGGCCGGCCTTTCGTCGCGTACCTCCGACGGCTGGTTTCTGTGGCTCGTGCCCGCGGCGTTCATGCTCAGCCGCAGTCCCGCGGTGGTGTTCGACGTCAGCTTCCAGCTCTCGTTTGCCGCCGTCGCCGGCCTGCTGCTGCTGGCGCGGCCGCTCACGCACGCCCTGGCCGTTCTGCCGCGCTGGCTGGGCGAACCGGCGGCCATCACGACCGCCGCGAGCCTCTCGACGGCGCCCGTGTCGATGGCGACCTTCGGTCAGGCGTCGCTCGTGGCCGTGCCGGCGAACATCGTCGGCGGTTTCGTGCTCGGCCCGATCATGTTCCTCGGCATGCTCAGTGTGTTCGTGGGGTTCGTCTGGCCCGGTCTGTCGGCGCCGCTCAACGTCGTCGCCGGTCTGTTCACCGGCTTTCTGCTCACCGTGGCCGCCTGGTTCGGACACCCGTCGTTTGCCGTCTACCGGTGGCAGGGACTCTCGCTCGGCTTTCTCGTCGCCGCGCTGCTGGGCGCCGGGCTTGTCGGCGTCGCTCTGCTCGCTCATCGCGCCGGCGTGTCGATCGGTCGGTACGTCCAGGAGCGGCGCCGGCGGTGGCGACTCGTGGTCGTGGCCCTGGCGCTGCTGGCGGTCGCCCTGGTCGCGGCGCCGGCGCGCCCGGCGGCGCCGACGCGACCCACTCTCACCGTGCTGAGCGTGGGCGAGGGCGCCGCGGCGCTGCTGCAGGAGCCCCACGGACCCACCGTGCTGATCGATGCCGGACCGGCCCCCCTGGCCGCGTGCCTGCGCCGCCACGGCGTACGGCGCATCGACCTGCTCGTGCTCTCGCACGGCCACGCCGATCACACCGCCGGCCTGTCGGACGTGCTGGGCCAGATCCCCATCGACCAGGCCCTGGTGCCGCAGCCGGTGGTGCCGTCGGCGGCCCTGAACCGGGTCGTGGCCGAGCTCAGAACGGCCCGTGTGCCGGTGCACGCCTGCACTGTCCGTTTGTCGATCCCCATCACCGACGGCCGGCTTGCCGTCGTGCCCACTGGTCAGAGCGGCGGCACCGACAACCAGGACGAGAACGACTGTGCTCTGGTGGTCGTGGTCACCCTCGACGGCCAGAGCGTCCTGCTGCCCGGCGACGCCGAGGCCGAGGCCCTCGAACCTCTCGACCTCGGTCCCTGCGCCATCGTCGAACTGCCTCATCACGGCTCGGTCGGCGGCCTCGACGATCGTCTGCTGGCCGAGCTCGCGCCGCGTCTCGCGCTCGTCTCGGTCGGGCCCAACACCTTCGGTCACCCGACCGCCGCCATGCTCGCGTTGATGAAGGCTCACCGCGTGCCCCTGCTGCGCACCGATCGCAACGGCGACGTCACGCTGACCGCCGGGCCCCACGGGCTGACGGTCGCCGCGGCGCGGCCACCGTGACGCCTGCGCCGCCGGCGGCCGCCGCGGTTCGCACGGCGCACGCGCGCCGGTCACGCCGCGTGCGACGCGACGCGCGGTGCTACAGCTCGCGCCGCCTGAAGAACCAGATCGCGGCGGCCAAGAAAACGGCGCCGGCTATCGCCGTGGTCACGAGCGGCCACAGCAGGGCGACGTCGCGGCCGGTCAGGGCGGCGTCGTTGGCGGCGATGATGCCGGCCGGGCTGTGGTCGCGGATGAGCGGAAAGCCGGTGAACACGAGCAGACCTATCCACAGGCCGATGCCGGCCCCGACGGCCGGCGCCTGGCTTCTCATGGCCGCCGAGAGCATCACCATGAGCAGCAGGATCATGGCGGCGAAGGCCAGCCAGAGCGCGGCGGCCGCGACGAACGGCGCGATCGATCCGGCGCCGAACAGGGCGACAGTCGTGGCGATGCACACCGCCACGCCCAGAACTGTGGCGCAGACCAGCACGGCGAGCTGCGAGATCGCCTTGGCGACCACGAAGCCGGCCCGCGAGATCGGCTTGGTCAGCACCAGGACGGCGGTCCCCGCGCGGCGCTCCGCCGCGATCGTGGCGGCGCCGGCGATGATCACGGCGATGATCACCAGCTGGTCGAGATTGCCCATGAACTGCACGTAGGAGTCGCGCGCCGTGGGCGGCGGTACGTGGATCACCACGCCGGGCTGCGAGTTGGCGGTGGCTCTGAGCAGCTCGGGCGTGAGTCTCGTGAGCACCGGCGACAGCAGGGCGAGACCCAGCGTGATGCCCGGCAAGATCCACAGACGCCACGTCCTGAAGGTCTCGCGGCGCTCCTTGCCCAGGAAGGTCGAGAAGGCGCTCACGGGCGGCGCTCCCCGACGAGCTCCACAAAGACCTCTTCGAGGCTCACTTCGTCGGCCTCCAGGCGGCGCAGACCGAGGCCGGCGGCGGCGATTACGGCGGGCAGCGCCCGCTCGGCGGTCGGCAGGTCACTCACGGTCAGGCGCAGGGTGGCGCCGCTGCGTTCGACCAGGGCGACCCAGGGCAGCGCGGCCACTGCCTGAACCAGCCGGGCCGGATCGTCGACTTCGACCAGCAGGCGCTGGCCGTGCCCGTGACGCTGCTTCAAGCCGTCGATCGTATCCTGGGCCACGACGCGGCCGTGGTCGAGCACGGCGACCGTATCGCAGACGCGCTCCACGTCGGCCAGAATGTGGGTCGAAAAGAACACGGTCGTGCGCCCGGCGAGGGCGGCGATCATGTCGAGCACGTCCTTGCGGCCGATCGGGTCGAGCGCGCTCGTCGGTTCGTCGAGCAACAGCAGCCGCGGGGCGTTGATCAGCGCCTGGGCGACGCCCAGGCGCTGCTTCATACCCCGCGAGAAGGCGCCGATGCGGGCCTCGACGCCGGCCAGACCGGCGAGTTCGAGCAGGGCCGCGACTCGGGCCCGCAGTGTCGCGTCGTCCAGGTCGAACAGGCCGCCGGCAAAGCGCAGAAACTCGGCCGCCGTCATCCAGCCGTAGAAGCCCGGCACGTCGGGCAAAAAGCCGATCTGCGACCTGATCTGGTTGCCGGCGTCGAGCACGTCGCGGCCGAGCACGGCGGCGCTGCCGGCGGTCGGTCGGGCGAGTCCGGCGAGGATGCGCAGCGTAGTGGTCTTGCCGGCGCCGTTGGGGCCCAGAAAGCCGAAGATCGCGCCGCTTGCCACGGTGAGATCGACGCCGTCCAGGGCAGCCTTGCGACCGTAGAGCTTGGTCAGGCCGCGCAGCTCGACCGCGGCGGACGCCGAGGGCCCGGGGGCGGGCGGCACAGTGACCGCGGCGGCCGCGCCGGCGTCGTTCACCGCTGCTCCGGAGGCGGCCCGTAGAGCAGTTCGACGGCCCTTCGGGCGCGCTCGGCGGCGGGCACGCCGGCAGCGCCCGAGTCGTCGGGCAGCGGCAGGTCGAGGCGCCCCACGGCGAAGTAGACCAGCGGCCCGAGCCAGTTGACCAGCACGATCAGCGCCGCCCAGACCCACTTGTTGTGAAAGCGCACGCCGGCGGTCGGCCGCGGGATGAGGCTGACCAGCGCCGCGACCACCAGGGCGAGGTTGGCCAGGCTCAGCCCGACGAAGGCGATAAGCAGGCCCGGGTTGAGCCTGATCGTCTGGCTGGCGATCGCCATGGCCCAGATCGGCGAAAGCGACGCGGCGTGAGAAAGCGCCTCGATCGGAGCCTCCAGCGGGCGCGGATGTCGGGTCGTTGCGCCGCCGGGGGCGACCGGGCTGCGCCCGGTCGCCCCCGGCGGCGCGTGCTATCATATCAGGGGACTCTCATGGACGAGCTCCCCGACCTAAAACCCGCCTACCTCATCTGCGGCACCGACCAGCCCAAGGTGCGCCGCGGCGCGGCGCGTCTGCGCAAGCGCGTGTTCGAACAGACGTCGAGCGACCTCAACATCAGCCTGTTCGACGGGCGCGCCAGCACGGTCGCCGACGTGCTCCAGGCGGCCGACACGGCCACCTTCACGCTCGGTACTCGTCTGCTCCTGGTGACCGCCGCCGACGCCTGGAAGGCGGCCGACCGCGACCGCGTCGCCGACTATCTGAGCGACCCGGTGCCGGGCGTCTGTCTTGCTCTGGTGGGGGAGACGTTCCGCAAGACCGAGCGCCTGACGAAGCTGCTCGAAAAGAGCGGCCAGGTGCTGCGCTACGACCTGCCCAAGCGCCAGTCCGACGTGGCCGACTGGGTGCGGGGCCGCGCCCAGGCGCGCGGCGCGCGACTGGGCGCGGCCGAGGCCCGCCACCTCGTCGCCCAGGTGGGCGCCGACCCCGATCTTCTCGAGAACGAGCTGGCCAAGCTGGCCGCCTACACGCTGGGCCGGCCGGTGACCAGCGACGACATCGACGAGGTCTGCTCGCCGACGCTCGACGCCCGCATCTACGAGCTGACCGACGCCGTCGGCAGGCGCAACGCGCCGGCTGCCTTTCGCGTGCTCGAAGGACTCTACGCCAGTGGCGGCAAGAGCTCGGGTGAGGTGGCGCGCTCCACGCTTTACTCGCTGGTGCGCTACGTCGGCCAGCTCTCGAGCGCCATGGACCTGCCTCACGAGATGCCGGCCGCCGAGGTCGCCGCAACGCTGGGCATCAAACCGTTCACCGCCCAGAAGCTGCTCGAACAGCGCGCCCGTTTTGAGCGGCGCACACTCGAGCGCGCCCTGGCGGCGCTGGCCGACGCGCAGGCGGCGATGGTGGGCGGCAGTGAGCTCGACCCCGAGTTTACGCTCGAGCTGGCCCTGGGACAGGTGCTGGCGGCGCGCTAGAGCCGCGTGCGGCGCGCTGCCCGGCAGGGCAGCGGCGGCTTTAGGGTCGGCAACACGAGGCCGGCGGGGCTGCCCGCGGGCCGGCGGGCGTGGGGCCTTTTGTCAGGCGGTGTGGCCGGCGACCATGCGCGCGACGCGGCTCTTCTTGCGGGCCGCGTTGTTGGCATGGATGACGCCCTTGGCGGCGGCCTTGTCGATGCTCGACGCGAGCTGCGCGGCAACGGCAGTGGTGGTCGCCTGATCGTCGTCGGCAAGGCTGGTCTCGAGCTTGCGGAACAGGGTGTGGATGCTCGACTTGACCTGCCGGTTGCGGAGCCGCTGCTGAACGGCCAAGCGCATGCGCTTCTTCTGCTGCTTGATGTTGGGCACGTCGGTCCTTCGTGATCGAGGCTTGATGCTGCTCGCCGCTGCGAGCAGGCCAGTGATGCTAGCACAGGCGTCGCGAGACGGGCAAGCGCGCCGGTCTGCTAGACTAGGTCGCTGTTTTGCCCACCGGCCGCGGCGAGCATGCCTCCGTCACACGAGCGCCACGGCCGGCGGACAAAAGGCAAGGCCACCCCCCCGGCGAACTTATGACCCGTGACTGAAAGACAGAAGAAGCTCGCCTGGGCGGCAGTGGTCGTGGCCGGCGCGACCGGCATCTCGCGCATCGTGGGGGTCGCCCGCGAGGTCCTCACGGCCAACGCCTTCGGCGTGAGCGTGCAGATCAACACGTTCGCCTCGGTCGCGGTCATCCCCAACCTCATCCGCCAGCTCGTCGCCGACTCGGCGATCAGCGCTGCCTTCGTGCCGGTCTTCACCAGCCTCTTCTCGAAGGGCGAACACGAACGCGCCTACCGCCTGGCGTCGTCGCTGCTGAGCTTCATGATAGTCGTGGTCGGCGCGGCCACGGTGGTGCTCATGCTGGGGGCGCCGCTGATCGTCAAGATCTTCTTCCCGCAGTTCGCCGACCAGGCCTACGTGAGCCATCTCGCCGTCGAGATGCTGCGCATCCTGCTGCCCACGGTGCTGCTGTTCAGCGTCTCGGGCGTGGTGATCGGCGTGCTGTACTCGTTCGAGCGCTTCACCATGCCGGCGGTCGTGTCGATCGTTTGGAACCTGGTCATCATCGCCTTCATCGTGCTCTTCTCGGGCCACGGCTCGCTGGGCATCTATGCCCTGGCCTGGGGCACCTTCTTCGGCACCGTGGCCCAGCTTCTGCTCCTGCTGCCGCCGCTGCGTCGCATCGATCTCAAGTGGCGCGTCAGCTTTGAGTGGCGCGACCCGCTGCTGCGCCGCGTGCTGGTGCTGATGGTGCCGGTGACGATCACCCTGGGCATCCTCAATTTCAACGCCCTCGTCGACTTCTTCTTCGCCCAGTTCGTCAGCGACCACGCGGCCGCCCAGATCAACTACGCGTTTCGCCTCTACCAGCTGCCCCAGGGGATGTTCGCGATCACCATCGGCACGGTGCTGTTCCCAACCCTTTCGCGCTACGCGGCCGACTTCGACATCACGCGCTTTCGCGAGACGCTGTCGCTCGGGGTGCGGCAGATCTTCTTCGTGTCGCTGCCGTTCGTCGCCTGGTTCGTGGTGGTGCCGCACTCGATCGTGCAGCTCATCTATCAGCACGGCCAGTTCGTGGCGGCCGACACGGCGGCGGTGGCGCCGATTCTGGCCTTCTTCACGCTCGGCATGGCCTTCGCCAACGTGAACGTCATGTTCAACCGCGGCTTTCAGAGCCTGCAGCGTCCGTGGCTGCCGCTCTACGTGGGCCTCGTCAACCTGGCCCTGAACGCGCTGCTCGACTGGGCGCTGTACCCGTCGCTGGGCGCCCGCGGCATCGTGCTGTCGACCTCGATCGTGTCGGCCTTTAACTTCGTCGCCCTGCTGGTGCTCATGCGGCGCCAGATCGGCTACGTCGACGGGCGTCGCATTCTCGTGAGCCTGGGCAAGATACTGGTGTGCTCGGCCGCCCTGGCCGTCGTCTCGTACGCCCTGTGGCACGGACTGCGGTCGGTGGCCGATGGCGGCCTCGTGGCGCTCATCGTCGTGGTCGCGGCCGTGTTCGGCAGCGGCGGCCTCGTCTACCTGGGCGCGGCCCGGCTGCTGCGCGTCGAGGAGCTGTCGGTGATGAACCTGCTACGGCGTCGCGGCCGGTCGCTGCGCCTGCCGCCCGACGAGACCGAGGCGGTGCCGTGAGAACGAGCGCCGACCCGGACCTTCCGCTAGTGTAAGGCCTGAAGATGAACCTCGACCACATCCGCAACTTCTCGATCATCGCCCATATCGACCACGGCAAGTCGACCCTGGCCGACCGTCTGCTCGAATACACCGGCGCGCTGTCGCAGCGCGAGATGATGGACCAGGTCCTCGACACGATGGACCTGG
>PLTW01000114.1 GCA_003164655.1 Actinomycetota bacterium | reverse complement strand
CCACGAGCGCACCGAGGCCGATCGTGTTGTCACCGGTGATGACCGGATTCTGCGTGGCCGACACGTTGAGCAGGACGGGCGCTCCTCCCGCGCAGCGGGCGGCGGCGGCCGGCCTCTGGGCCCGCCTCACCGCCGCGACGCGCGACGACCTCTTGCCGCCGTCCGATCCGGTCGGCGACGTTCTGGTGATCGACTTTGCCGGCTTTGCGAGCGAGTCGTTCGGGCTCGATTGCGGAGCGCGCTTCGTCAGCGAGGCGGTGCGCCTGGGCTGGCGCAACCTGGTCGGCTTCGGCTGCCTGGGCGGGCCGCGCTATCTGGGCGTCAATCTGGCCGACGAGGCCGGCGCGCCGGCCGAGGGCGTGGTGCTCGAGCTGTTTGGCCGCGAGTCCGGCGACTTTCTGGGGGCTCTGCTCGAGGGGGCGCGGATCTGGCTGTACGGCCAGGCGCAGTGTCACGTCGGCATGAAGGCCGACTCCGGCTATCTGTTCGTCCTGCAGGACGGCCTCAACACCTGCCTGTATGCGGCTCACGGCGGCACGCTCAGCATCTGGGACTCGGGCTCGCGCTTCGCCGTGGCCGGTCAGAACAAGGTCCTGCTGGGCGACGGCGTGGCGCCCGCGCCGGGGCTGAAGTCGATCCACTTCGGCACGCCCAACGAGTATGCCTTCGAGTACCTCATGTCGGGCGGCGAGAACTCGCTGCACGTGGTCATGGGGCTGGCCAAGCCCGACGCCCGCGGCGAGCTTGCCCTCAAGCCGCGGCCCTACGCCGGTAAGTTCTTCATGTCGGGGGCGGCCGCAGGGCGCGTGCTGGTCTTCGACCCGCAGGGCGCGCTCGACCCGGCCCAGTACCACGGTAATGTGGTCCACGAGATCGCCGCCGACGACTGGCAGGCGCTTATCGGTCCGTTCATCGCCGACGAGGCCCGACGCCGCGGCCTGCCGCTGCGCGTCGAAGGTGACGATCTCGTCGTGCGCCTGCAGGGGCAGTGGCGGCGCTTCCGCTACGACGAGGCATTCCTGCAGCTCATTCCCCAGAAGGTCGCCCGCAAGCTGGCCCGTCAGGGCATCACGCCGCCGCAGCTCGAGCAGATCGTCGGCGAGTAGCGTCAGATGCGAGAGGGGCGGGGCGCGTACGCGCCCCGCCCCTCCGCCGATTCTGCGCGTTCGGGCTGGTAGCCGCCGCCAGTCTAGCGCAAGTGTCGCGCGCCGGGCCGCCGGTGGCGCTGCTTACTTGTTGGCCAGCGGCCGCAGGCAGGCGGCCTGCTGTTCGACCTCCCAGACGGTCTGCTCGGGCTCGCCGCACTTGCGCAGCAGCTTGTCCCACTCGAAGTCGACCCAGTCCTGGAGCCGTTCGAGCTGCTCCTCGCCGGGAGCCTTGAAGAGGTGGCTGAAACGGCCCTGCTTTTTGAGCCAGGGCACCAGTGGCTGCTTCTCGCACGGGCGGTAGGTGAGCTTGTACTGGCCGTCTTCGACTTCGAACAGTGGCCAGTAGCAGGTGTTGACCGCTTCGCGAGCGAGCTCGATCGACTGGGCGCCGTCGGAGCGCCAGCCGCGCGGGCAGGGGGCGATGACGTTGAGGAACGTCGGGCCGTCGGTGGCCAGGGCCCTGGCCGCCTTGCGCACCAGGTCGCGCGGGTCGTGCGGCGAGGCCTGGGCGACGTAGCGCAGACCGTGGGCGATCATGATGTCGGTCAGGTTCTTGCGGTTCTGGATCTTGCCTTCCTGCTCCTTGCCGACCGGGCTCGTGGTCGTCCAGGCGCCGACCGGCGTGGCGCCGGAGCGCTGGAAGCCGGTGTTCATGTAGGCGCCGTTGTCGTAGCAGACGTAGAGCATGTGGTGTCCGCGCTCCATGGCGCCCGACAGCGACTGCAGGCCGATGTCGTACGTGCCGCCGTCGCCGCCGAAGGCGATGAACTTGACGTTGTCTTCGATCTTGCCCTGCTTCTTGAGGGCGCGGAAGGCGGTCTCGACGCCCGACAGTGTGGCGGCGGCGTTCTCGAAGGCGGTGTGGATGTAGCTGCCGGTCCACGAGGTGTAGGGGTAGATCGTGGTCGATACCTCGAGGCAGCCCGTGGCGGCCGCGACGACCACCGGGTCGGCGGTGCCCATGAGTACCTGTCGCACCACGATCGGGGCGCCACAGCCGGCGCACATGCGGTGCCCGCCGGCCAGCTTGGAGCCCTGCTCGACGAGCTCGTGCCAGCGGCCGCGTGCCTGCTCGAAGACGTTGGTCTCCTTGATGGCGTCGGCCGGGCAGACATCGACGCACTGGTGGCACATGATGCAGCGCGACTCGTCGTTGCGAAACGAACGCAGATCGCGCTCGTTGAAGGTGAGCGCTCCGGTCGGGCAGGCCGTCACGCACCGTCCGCAGGTGATGCAGTCGGCGAGTTGCAGGGCCTCGCCGTAGGGCGTGGCGACCTCGATGGCAAAGCCGCGCCCGGAGAAGTCGTAGCAGGCCGGTCCGGCGATGTCGCGGCAGACCCGTACGCAGCGCCCGCAGGCGATGCAGCGGTCCATGTCGCGGCGAATGAACGGGTGCTCGTGGGCCGGCTCGACCTGGCGCACCAGGGCGCCCGAATAGACGAGCTCGTTGCTGGTGACGCTGTACTGCACGCCCAGCCGCTGCAGCTCGCAGGCGCCGTTCGACGGGCAGACGCACTGCAGACAGCGGGCCGCCTCGGCCTTGGCCTGAGCGGGCGAGAGGCCTTTTTCGACCTCGTCGAACGAGGCGACGCGCTTGGCCGCCGGCACGGTCGGCATCTTGGCGCGCGCCGCCGGCGGGGCGCCGACGCCCATCTCGAGCCACACCGGCGAGGTCTCGACCAGCCGCCGGCCGACGTCGCTCAGCTTGTCGGCGTCGTGGAGCTGCTCGAGGTAGGGCAGGCCGGCGTAGAGCGCGAGGTCGGCTTCGAGCGAGTCGAGATCGTCGCCGGCCAGCCAGGCGCCGATGGCGAGGGCCGCCCGTTTGCCGGCGGCGACCGCGTGGATCGCCGACTTGGCCGCCGACACCGCGTCGCCGCCGGCAAAGACGCCGGGGATCCTGGTGCGGCCGGTGAACTGGTCGGCCTCGAGGGTGCCCCAGGGCGTGAAGCCGAGCTCCTCGTCGGAGTCGCCCACGTCGGGGGCGTACTCGAAGGCCGTGATCACCGCGGTGGCGGGCACGACGAAGGTCGAGCCCCGCGTGGGCCGCGGCTTGCCGTCGGGCCCGGGCGTCAGGGCGACGCACTCGACCCCGGTGGCCTTGCCGGCGCGGTCGGTCTTGATCTTCTTGGCTTCCGACGAAAAGACGAACTCGACGCCTTCGGCGGAGGCGGCCACGAAGTCGCGGGCGCCGGCCGGCAGCGCGTCGGGGGCGTGGCGGGCGATCACCGTGACGCTCTTGGCGCCCAGGCGCATCGCCGAGCGGGCGGCGTCGAGCGCCGTCGCGCCGTCGCCGATCACCGCGACCGACTTGCCCAGGCGCGGCTTTTTGCCGTCGCGCAGGGCGCGCAGGAACTCGAGGCCGTCGAGGGCGGCCTTGGCGCCCGTCAGGTGGGGGGCATGGCCGCGCCAGGCACCCACGCCCACAAAGACGGCATCCATGCCGGCTTCGAGCAGGCCTTCGAGGGTGACCTCGCTCCCCAGGCCGACGCCGTCGACGAACCGTACGCCGGCCTTCCAGAGCGGCTCGAGCTCGCGGTCGAGGACGGCCTCGGGCAGGCGGAACGAGGGGATGCTGTAGCGCAGCATGCCGCCGGCCTTGTCGTTGCGGTCGTAGATGGTGACGGCGTGGCCGGCACGGGTGAGATACCAGGCGGCGGCAAGACCGGCGGGCCCGGCGCCGATCACCGCGACGCGCTTGCCGGTGTCGCGGCCGGCCGTGAGCCTGGCCGGACTCTTGTCGCCGGCCGCCCGGTGCAGGGCGCAGATGGCGATCGGGTCGTCGACCTGTCCGCGGCGGCACTCGGGCTCGCAGTAGCGTGGGCAGACGCGTCCGAGGATGCCGGGGAAGGGCAGGTCGTCGGTCACGATCGCCGAGGCGCCCGCCAGGTCGCCCTCGGCGATGCGCTCGAGAAACGCCGGAATGTCGATATGGGTCGGGCAGGCCGACGAGCAGGGCGCTTCGCAGTACGAGTCATGGTCGGAGAGGTACATCTTGAGGTAGCTCTCGCGCTTGGCCCGCACGCGCGGCGTCTCGGTGCGCACGACGAGGCCGTTATCGACCCAGGTCGTGCAGGCGGCCTGGAGCTTGGACCAGCCTTCGACCTCGATGAGGCAGAGCCGGCAGGCGCCCCAGGGGGCCATGCCCTCGACGTTGCAGAGCGCCGGGATGTCGATGCCGGCCCGCTTGGCCGCCTGCAGGACGGTCTCGCCTTTGGTCGCGGTCACGAGCGTGCCGTTGATGGTGAGCGTTACCTGGGTCTCGGTCGCCGTGGGGCTCATTTCGACCTCCCTCCCACCGGAGCCAGCACGCCCGTCTCGACCGTGATGGCGTCGAAGTTACAGACCTGGCGACAGGTGTCGCACTTGATGCAGAGTCTCTGGTCGATCTTCTGGAACTGCTTGCGCTCGCCCTTGACCGCCTTGGTGGGGCAGGCCGTGTTGCACGCGTAGCAGCCGGTGCAGTTCTCGTTGACGGTGTAACGGATCAGCGGCCGGCAGACCTTGGCCGGGCAGCGCTTGTCGACGATGTGGGCCTCGATCTCGTCGCGGAAGTAGCGGATGGTCGACAGCACCGGGTACGGCGCGCTGCCGCCCAGAGCGCACAGCGAGCCCTCGATGATGTCCTCGGAGAGCCGCTCGAGGCGCTCGATGTCTTTGAGCTCGCCCTCGCCGGCGGTGATGCGCTCGAGGATCTCGAGCAGGCGCTGGCTGCCGATGCGGCACGGCACGCACTTGCCGCAGCTCTCCTCGGCGGTGAATGTGAGGAAGAACCTGGCGAAGTCGACCATGCAGGTGGTGTCGTCGACGACGACCATGCCGCCCGAGCCCATCATGGAGCCGGCGGCGACCAGGCTCTCGAAGTCGATCGGTTCGTCGAGCAGGGCCTCGGGCAGGCAGCCGCCGGATGGGCCGCCGAGCTGCACGGCCTTGAAGTGGCGCCCGGGCAGCATGCCGCCGCCGATGTCGAAGATGACATGGCGCAGGGTGGCGCCCATCGGCACTTCGACGAGGCCGCCGTTTACGATCTTGCCGGTCAGCGAGAAGATCTTGGTGCCCTTCGAGGTGGCCGTGCCCTTGGCGGCGAAGGCCTCGTCGCCATGCCGCACGATCCACGGCACGTTGGCGTAGCTTTCGACGTTGTTCAAGTTGGTCGGCTGGCCGTAGAGGCCGTGGGCGACCGTGCGGATGTGCTTGCCGCGCGGCATGCCGCGGTGGCCCTCGATGGACGCGGTGAGGGCGGTGGATTCGCCGCACACAAAGGCGCCGGCGCCCTGGTTGATGCGGATGTCGAAGTCGAAGCCAGAGTCGAGGATGTTCTGCCCCAGCAGGCCGCGCTCGCGGGCCACCTGCAGGGCATGGCGCAGACGCTCGACGGCGAACGGGTACTCGTGGCGCACGTAGACATAGCCTTCGACCGGCCCGTTGTGGGCGCCGATGGCAAAGGCGGCGATGATCATGCCCTCGATCACGGAGTGGGGGTTGCCCTCGAGCACCGAACGGTCCATGAAGGCGCCCGGGTCGCCTTCGTCGGCGTTGCAGATGACGTAATGCGTGTCGCCGGGGTTGGCGCGGCAGTAGCGCCACTTCTTGCCGGTCGGAAAGCCCGCTCCGCCGCGGCCGCGCAGGCCGGCGCGCTCGATCTGGGCGATCGTGCCCTCGGGGTCGTCGGCGGCCAGCACGTGCGCCGTCGCCTGGTAGCCGTCGTGGGCCAGGTAGTCGTCGATGGAGAAGGGGTCGATCTTGCCGTTCAGCGACAGGACGATGCGGTCCTGCAGCTTGTAGAACGGGATGTCGCGCTCGAGGGCGAGCTCTTCGTCGGTCGCGGGGTCGCGATAGAGCAGCCGCTCGACGACGCCGTCGCCGACGATGCTGGTCTCGACGATCGCCTTGACGTCGCGCGGCTTGAGACGCGGATAGAAGACGCCCTGGGGGCGCACGACGACGACGGGGCCCTCTTCGCAGAAGCCGTGGCAGCCGGTCTCGACGACCTTGACGGTCTCCGACAGGCCGCGCTCGGCGAGCTCGTG
Source organism: Actinomycetota bacterium (assembly GCA_003164655.1). Taxonomy (GTDB): domain Bacteria; phylum Actinomycetota; class Thermoleophilia; order UBA2241; family UBA2241; genus Bog-752. The sequence continues at coordinate 8,866 of PLTW01000114.1, read as the reverse complement.
GACGATCGCCTCGCGCAGCGCCACGCGCCCGGAGGCGTGACAGGCCGTACCCGCGCAGATGCGGATCTCGGCCTTGTCGTCGGCGGCGATGTAGGCGGTGGCGTCGGCGACCTTGGCCAACGCCTTCTGGATGCGCTTCTCGCGCGTTGCGGCGGCCATCACGCCACCTCCGCCTTGCGGAGCCTGCGCACGAGCTTGCGCGCGGCGTTGGGCGTGACTCGGCCGTGGGTGTCGTCGTCGCCGATGCGCACGACCGGCGCCAGGGCGCAGGCCCCGACGCAGTTGACGGTCTGCAGGGTGAACAGCATGTCGGGCGTGGTATCGCCGACGGCGATCTCGAGCTCCTGAGAGAGGGCCTCGACGATCAGCGGCGCTCCGGCCACGTGGCAGGCCGTGCCCATGCAGACGTCGATCAGGTACTTGCCCACGGGCTTGAGGCGGAACTGGCTGTAGAAGCTGGCGACCCCGTAGATGCGTGAGAACGGCACCTCGAGCTCGGCCGCGATCTCCTCGAGGGCGCGGCGCGGCAGCCAGCCGAAGGTCTCCTGGGTGGTGTGCAGGGCCTCGATCAGGCCCGAGCCGTCGCGCAGCTTGGCGGCGACCGCGTCGAAGAGCTTCATGTCGATCTCGGGCAGCAGCATGCGCGGCGTGGGCTCCTCGCCCACCAGGCAGGCCGACCCCGAACCGCAGCTGTCTCCCGGCGGCAGGGCGTTCATGGCGGCGGCCCTGGCCGCCGCCGCGTCGAAGGGCAGCTCGGGGTGCTCGGGGCAGTAGTCGATCTGCAGGCAGTCGGTGGGGCAGGTGCGCGCGCACAGCGTGCAGGCGTAGCAGCGCAGGGCGCCGTCGCTGCCGCGCACCAGGTCGAACAGGCCGCGGCCGCGCGGCTTGCCGAGCAGCTCGCGCTTCTCGAAGTCGATGCCCTTGATCACCTCGTAGAGGCTCGCGCCCTGTGGTTCTGCGCTCTTGGGCTTGCCGTTGCTTCTGATCGCCATGGTCACACCTCGTCCTTACGCAAGTTGAGGTAGCGGCGTCTGGTGTCGACCTTCTTGGCCGAAGCCGCCTTGCGCAGCGCGGCAAACGCTTCTTCGATGTTGTCGGGGAAGATGTCGCGACCGCCGAGTCCGTAGATGAAGGGCAGCACCTTGGGCCGCGGGTCGCAGTCGTACAGCGCCGTGCGTACCTCGAGGAACAGCGGACCGCCCTGGGCGCCGAACGATTCGGCGCGGTCGAGCACGCCGACCACCCGGCAACGGCCGAGCAGCTTGGCGTACTCGGCGTGCGGGAAGGGCCGGAAGAGGCGCACGCGGATCATGCCGGCCTTGACGCCCTGGGAGCGCAGCTTGTCGACCACCATGCGCGTCGCGCCGGCCGTGGAGCCGACCACCACGATGGCGATCTCGGCGTCGTCCATACGGTACGGGTCGAGCAGGTCGTAGCGGCGGCCGCTGAGCTCGGCGTACTCGCGGGCGACGTCGTCGACGACCTCGAGAGCCCGGTCCATGGCCTGCTGCTGGGCGGCCTTGTGTTCGAAGAACCAGCCGTGGAGGCCGTCGAACGGGCCGACGGTCACCGGATGGGCGCTGTCGAGCAGCGGGTTGATCGCCGTGAAGGGGCCGATGAACTCCTGCACCTGCTCGGTCTCGAGCTCCTGCAACGGGCCGATGGCGCCGCTCACGATGAAGCCGTCGGTCATGGTCATCACCGGTGTGCGGACCTCGGGGTGCTCGGCGATGCGCACTGCCATGAGGTGGTTGTCGTAGGCCTCCTGGTGGGCCTCGCCGTAGATCTGGATCCAGCCGGTGTCGCGGCAGCCCATGGAGTCGGAGTGGTCGCAGTGGATGTTGATGGGGCCCGACAGGGCGCGGTTGACGTTGGCCATGACGATCGGCAGGCGGTAGCCGGAGGCGACGTGCAGGAGCTCCCACATGAGGGCCAGGCCCTGCGAGCTGGTGGCCGTCATGGTGCGGGCACCGCCGGCGGCGGAGCCGATGACGGCGCTCATCGCCGAGTGCTCGCTCTCGACGGTGATGAACTCGGTGTCGACCTTGCCGTCGGCGACGTACTGGGCGAAGATCTGGACGATCTCGGTCTGCGGGGTGATGGGGTAAGCGGCCACGACGTCGGGGTTGATCTGTCGCATGGCTTCGGCGACCGCCTCGTTGCCGGTGACCGCGAGGATGGGCGCTACGGTAGCCACGGCTACTCCTTCTCCTCGACGCTCATGGTGATGGCGTCCACGGGGCACTCGGCGGCGCAGATGCCGCAGCCCTTGCAGTGGGCGAGATCGACGCCCGTCGCCACGTCGTTTTCGATGACGATCGAGGCGTCGGGACAGTAGAAGTAGCACAGCATGCAGCCGGTGCACTTCGCCGGGTCGATGGTGGGCACGTTAGTGCGCCAGCCGCCGGTCTCGTTGTCGACCGAGTTGCCGGCGTCGGGAATCGTGGCGCCGAGCTCGTGCCGGCTCGCGCCCCAGTCGTCGATGCCTTCGATGTCCCAGCGGCGCTTGCCCGCCTTGACGGTCGTCGCGCCGGCCCTGGCCTTCGCGGACTTCGCGGCGGCCGGCTTCTTTTTGGCGGCGCTCTTCTTGGCTTCGGTCATTCGCCCTGGACCTCCTGATAGGCGCGCGTCAAGGCGGCCACGTTGCCCTCGACCACCTTGGGCGGGAACTTCTTGCCGAACTCGGCGCGCAGGAACTCGACCACGCTCTCGAGTGGGAACAGCCCGGAGACGCGCACGAGGGCGCCGACCATGGGCGTGTTGGGTATGGAGCGGCCGATGGTCTCGACGGCGATCCTGGTGGCCGCCACCGTGTAGAGCCGGCGGCCCTTCATCTTGGCTTTCGCCCGCAGCTTGGCCGGCGGTAGATCGCTGTTGACCAGCACGACGGCGTCGTCGGGCGCGCCCTTGGTGACGTCGACGATGCCGAGCAGCGTGGGGTCGAGCACGGCGACGATCTGCGGGTGCTCGACGCCCGAGAAGATCTGAATGGGGTCGTCGCTGATGCGCGTGAAGGCGACGATCGGGGCGCCCGAGCGTTCGGGCCCGTACTCGGGAAAGGCCTGAAAGTGCTTGTGCTGACCCAGGGCGACCTCGGCGACCATCTTGGCTGCGGTCACCGCGCCCTGGCCCCCGCGACCGTGCCAGCGGATCTCAGTCAGGGCCGGAAGCTGGGTTGCGTCTTTGCTTGGACTCGCCGTCTTCACCTCGTCCTCCGCAATCGATTAGGCCGTGTCATGTCGCATCTCACGCCGCCCCGTGAACGCTCGCCCGAGCGTGAGCTCGTCGGCGTACTCGAGGTCGCCGCCCACCGGCAGCCCGCTCGCGAGGCGCGATACGCGCACCCCCGCGGGCAGGAGGTCGGCGATGTAGAGCGCCGTCGCCTCGCCGGTCATCGTCGGGTTGGTGGCGACGATGACCTCGTCGACACCGTCCGCGACGCGATCGATCAGCTCGGCGACGTGCAGATCGGCGGGGTCGACGCCGTCGAGCGGCGACAACGCCCCGCCGAGCACGTGATACAGGCCGCGATACTCGCGCGTGCGCTCGATCGGCACGATGTCGGCCGGCTGCTCGACCACGCAGATGAGCGATTCGTCACGTCGCGCGTCGGCGCAGATCGTGCACAGCTCGCCTTCGGCGAGGTTGAAGCATCGCCGGCAGAAGCCGATCTTCTCCTTGACGTCGACGATGGCCGCCGCCAGGGGCAAGATGTCCTCGGGCCTGACCTTCAACATGTGGAACGCGAGTCGCTGCGCGGTACGGGGCCCGATACCGGGGAGCCTGGACAGCTCCGTGATCAGGCGCTCAACCGCGGGTGAATACAACGATGGTCACTCCTAGCAGCACAGACGTTCACGCTCGCATGGGACACAGTGGCGCGGCGCCGGCGACAATCGCGTCGGGCGCCAACACGCAATCTTAGCGACACTGGTCCCTCTGGGCAATCGTGGCCGGCTTGCGCGCGGTCATCGGCTCGGCATTGCGGAGAAAAAACATCCGCTATGCAGAGGATAACCGAAAACCGGCAGACGGCACAACGTCGATCTGCCCGCGTTGATCTGTTCGCGGCGAGCCGCCCGCGACGGCCGGCGCGCGGCGGTCTGCCCGCGGCCTCAGAACAGCCCGGGGATGTTCGGCATGTCGATGCCGGCGGTGGCGCCGCCCAGCTTTGTCTGCGCCAGCGCCTGGGCGGCGCGCAACGCCTCGTTGGTGGCGGCGATGACCAGATCCTGCAGCATCTCGACGTCGTCGGGGTCGACGGCCGCGGGGTCGATGCGGACCTCGCGGACCTCGAGCGCGCCCGTCACGACGACCGTGATCGTGCCGCCGCCGGCGCTGGCCTCGACGGTCTCCTCGGCCAGCTCTTCCTGGGCCTTGGCCATGGCCTTCTGCATGTCCTGCACCTGCCTGAGCATCTTCTGGTACTGCGGGTTCATGGACCTGCGTCTCCTTCTGGTCGTTCAGTCGTCGTCGGGTAGCTCGCTGGCGTCGAGCTCGCGCTTGGCGAGGGCGATGCGCTGAGCGATGGTGAGGCCGGCATCGGGCGTCGACCTGGGCGCGGCCGGTTCGGCCGGGTTCTGTTCGAGCAGGAACTGCAAGTCGGGGGCGTCGCCCGTAGTGCGCGCGATGATCGCTGTGAGCAGCTCGCGGTTGTCGGGGCTCGAGGCCTTGCCGAGCGTAAGGCTCGAGGGCAGGGCGAGGACGAGGCGCTCGCCGTCGGCGCGCACGCGGGCGTCCTTGATGACGGCGTAGAGGCCGACGCTCTGCGTTTCGGCCTGCTGCAGCACGAGCTGCCAGGCGCGTTTGACGCGGCCGGCGCCGCCCGTGGGCTCGTCGGTGCCGTCGCCGGCGGCCGGCGCCTCGCTGGGCGGCTCGTCGCGCGGGCTCGGCGCGGCTGTCGTCGGGGCGGGAGCAGCCACGGTCGGCGCTGTCGCAGCGACCAAGGCCGGCGCCGGCGGAACGGGTGCCACCTTCGCTGCCGCAGCGGCTACGGCCGGCGCCGCCGCAGCGAGCGTCGCCGCCGACGTCGGCGGCGCGCCGGCGACCGGTACGCTGCCCGACTCCAGCCGGCGCAGGCGTTCCTCGAGTGCGTCGGGCGAGTGGTCGACTTCGGGGTGGGCCGCCCTGACCAGCGCCATCTCGAGCTGCAGGCGAGGGTCGAGACCGCCGCGGATCTCGGTCTGGGCGCGGCCCAGCAGCTCGATCAGGCGCAACAGCTCGCGGCCCGGGAGCTGGTGGGCCTGGCGCGCCAGGCGGTCGAGGAGCTGCTCGTCGATCTCGAGGTTCTGCGACAGCGCCAGCAGCGTGGCGGGGTCGTCGGAGACGTCGTCCAGATACTGCACCAGAAAGATCTGGCGCAGGTGGCGCAGCAGGTCGTGGATGAACTGCGGGTAGCTCGTGCCGCGCTCGGCCAGGCGCTGCACGAACAAAAGGGCCGACGCCGGGTCGCGCTCGATGACGATGTCGATGATCTCGAAGAGCAGCTCGGAGGCGATGACGCCGAGCACGTCGAGCACCTCGCGCGAGCTGATGGCCGCCGCGCCAAAGAACGTCGAGAGCTTGTCGAGCGTGCCGATGGCGTCGCGAAAGCCGCCCTCGGCGTGGCGCGCGATCTCGAGTATGGCCGGGTCGTCGATCTCGATGTGCTCGCTGGCGGCGATCTGGCTGAGCACGAGGGCGATGTCGTGCACGCGCGGGCGGCGAAAGTCGAAGCGCTGGCAGCGCGACAGGATCGTCGCCGGGATCTTGTGGGCCTCGGTCGTGGCCAGTACGAAGACGACGTGCGGCGGGGGCTCTTCGAGGGTCTTCAGGAGGGCGTTGAAGGCCTCCTTGGTGAGCATGTGGACCTCGTCGACGATGTAGACCTTGTAGCGGCCGTTGACCGGTGCGTAGCCCACCTTGTCGCGCAGCTCGCGGATGTCGTCGATGCCGCGGTTGGAGGCGGCGTCCATCTCGATCACGTCGAGCGCTGTCGAGGCGGCGATCGCCCGGCAGCTCTCGCACACGCCGCAGGGCGTGACGGTGGGCTCGGTGACCACGTGCTCGGCGTCGGGCCCGGTGCAGTTGAGGGCCTTGGCCAGGATCTTGGCCATGCTGGTCTTGCCGGTGCCGCGCGACCCCGCAAAGACGTAGGCGTGGGCGACCGCGTCGCTGCGCACGGCGTTCTGCAGAGTGCGCGAGACGTGGTCCTGGCCGACGATCTCGGCGAAGGTCTGCGGGCGGTACTTGCGGTAGAGGGAGAGCTCCATGAACGTCCTAGTGTACCTTGGGCAGAGCGACCGGGTGAAGATGCGTGCGGCGCGCTTTCGAGCGGGGGCCGCGCGCCGCGCGCGCGATGAACCAGACAGGCCGCGCACCCGCCGTCGAAACACGTCCCCCGGACGCCTTTGCCGGGCGCAAACTCCGGTCAGGATGACCCACGGCACATGGGAGCGCCTGTTTACCGCTGCTTCCTCCCGGACCTGACGGGGTTCGCAGGTTCCCATTGCGTGGGGCCCGGCCATCGACGCCGCGCGTCGGCTGACTGCCCCGCAGGACGGCCCCTCGGGCGGGGATTCAGCCCCGCTGTAGCGGATTGCGGGTACAGGGCACCGCTGGCTCCCCGCCTAGCGCGGCCATCGCGGAGTGTACCCGCGCGACTGCGGCGAATCAAACCCGGGCGGGTGGCAAAGACGGCGCCGCGCCCGCCGCCCGCCGCCAGGCCGTGGCGACGGCCTCGAGGACGATCTCGGGCCGGGTGAAGTGCGGCTGGTGTCCGGCGTCATCGACGAGCACGAGCTCACAGCGGGGGGCGAGCTGACAGAGGCGCACCGACTGACCCGACGAAACGACGCCGTCGGCGAGTCCGTGGACGGCGACGATCGGTACGCCGAGCTCGCCGTAGCGGGGCGCGAGCTTGCGCAGGCCCTGCTCGACGTCGGCGATCTCGGCGGAGTCCGCCGCCAGGTGACCCGGTCGCACGGCCAGACTCGTGGCGACCCGAGCGTAGGGCTCATCGACGCGACCTGGGGCAAAGACGTGGCGCAGCACCAGGGGCGCAAGCGTCAGGCCCAGCGGCACGACGATGGTGGCCTGCAACAGCGGGCCCAGGACGGGGATGTTCAGGATGCGCCCGGGATGAGCGCCCTCGCCCCGGGCCGAGAAGAAATAGCCGCCCAGGGTGACGACCGCCGCGACCCGCGCGGGATGCGCCAGCGCCAGCGCCAGGGCGACCGCGGCGCCGGTCGAATGGCCGACGAGCACGGGCCGCTCGACGCCGAGCCGCTGGAGAGCGGCGTCGATGAGGTCGGCCTGGACTGTCGGCGCGCCGTTGTGATGCGGCGCCCGGCCGCTGTAGCCCGAACCGGGCCGGTCGATGGCGACGAACCGGTAGAGGCGGGCCAGCTCCGGGCCCACGGAGAGCGTGGCGTCGTACACCGAGCCCTTGGCGCCGTGCAAAAAGACGACCGGGGGGCCGGAGCCCCTGTCGATGTAGTTCAGCGGCACACCGTCGACGTCGAGCGCCTCGCCGAGCCGCGGGGCGCGCCGCCGGGCCCGCCACAGTAGCGCCGCGCTCAGCACGCCGAGGCCGGCCAGGACCGCGGCCGCGACCAGGACGACGATGAGGGCGGCAGTCGCGGTGGCGCTACACCCGCAGCACGATCTTGCGGATCTCGGGGTCGTCGGACGGGCGCAAGTCGAAGCCCAGCGACTCGGCGAAGTGCACCATGCCGCCGTTGGCCGCCAGCACGTGACCGTAGATCTCGCGCACGTACTGGTCGCGAGCGGCCTCGATCAGAGCGTTCATCATGCGGCTGCCCAGGCCGCGGCGCTGGTAGCTGTCGCGCACGACGATGGCGAACTCGCCTTCTTCGGCGTTGGCCGTTTCGATCGTCAGGCGCGCGACGCCGAGCATCTGCTTCTTGCGGGCCTTGCCGCCGATGGCCACGATGGCGATCTCGCGGTCGTAGTCGATGTGGCAGTAGCGCACCAGCATCGACTTGGTGATCTCCTTGACCGGTCCGAAGAAACGATACTCGGTGGTCTGGGCGGAGAACGACTCGATCATCTCGCGCCAGAGATTCTCGTCTTCGGGCCTGATGGCGCGCAGCCCGACCTTCTCGCCGTTCAAGTTGACGTCCCACTCGTACTTGGTCGGGTACATCGAGATGATCAGGTGCGAGCCCGGCTGGGTGATCTTGCGCACGTCCTTGGGCTCGATCATGATGCGCGCGTCGAGCGCGTGCAGGCCGTCGGGGCGCACCTGCAGCGGGTTCACGTCCATCTCGAGGATCTCGGGGAAGTCGACGAGCAGGTAGCTGGCCTTGACTAGCGCCTGCTCGAGAGCGTCCATGTCGACCGGCGTGCCGCCGCGGTAGCCGCGCAGCAGCTGCGAGACCTTCGTGTCGCTGATGATGGTGCGGGCCAGCGCCTGGTTCAACGGCGGAAAGTCGACCGCCACGTCGCGGTAGAGCTCGACCCCGGTGCCGCCCATGCCGAACATGAGGGCCGGGCCGAACGTGCGGTCCTTGCGCGAGCCGATGATCACTTCGTAGCCGCCGCGCGACATGGCCTGCACGGNNGTGATGTCGTGCGAGAGGATCTTGACGGCCACCGGAAAACCGATCTCCTCGGCCTTGGCGGCGCACTCTTCGGCGCTGGTGGCCAGCACGGTCTTGACGACCGGGATGCCGTAGGCCTCGAGCACATCCTTGGCCTCGATCTCGCTGAGCGTCGAGCGCTCCTGGCGCGAGACCTCGAGGAAGATCTTCTTGACGCTGTCGCGGTCGGGGGTGAACTGCGGCAGAATGTCGGCCGGGGTCTCGTAGAGGGTCGCGAGGCTCTTGGTGTACTGGTACATGTACAGGTAGGCGCGCACCGCGTC
>PLTW01000237.1 GCA_003164655.1 Actinomycetota bacterium | reverse complement strand
AGCCCGACAGCGACTCCAGCACGTGCTGCCAGGGGCGCACGGCGCCTGGATTGCGGACTTCGGGGGGGCGCCCGGCGGCCACGGCCCGGGCGCAGTCGGGCACGATCCGGCCCTCGCCCCAGTCGCCGCCGCCGATCACGTTGCCGGCCCGTGCCGTCACGATGCGCGGCGCGCCGGGCCCGGTGAAGAAGCTGCGCCGGTAGGCCTGCGTGACGAGCTCGGCGCAGCCCTTGCTCGAGCTGTATGGGTCCCAGCCACCGAGCGGATCGGACTCTGCGTAGGCATGGCCGGTCTCGCGATTCTCGTAGCACTTGTCGCTGGTCACGTTGACCACCGCCCCCGGGCCCTGGCCGGCCGCGGCCAGCGCGCGCACCGCCTCCAGAACGTTCACCGTACCCATGACGTTGGTCTCGTAGGTCAGATGCGGCTCCGCGTAGGAACGCCTCACCAGCGGCTGCGCCGCCAGGTGAAACACGATCTCGGGCGCCGCCTCGCCCAGCGCGGCGGCGAGCGCCTCGCGGTCGCGCACGTCGCCGCGCACGTCGGTGAAGCTGCCGCCAAGGCCGGCTCCCTGGGCTGCGCAGCGGTCCAGGCCGATCGCCTCGAAGAGGTTCGGTTTGGTCGGCGGCTCCAGGGCGTAGCCGGTCACGTTGGCCCCGAGGTCGAGCAGCCACAGCGTGAGCCAGGCGCCTTTGAAGCCCGTGTGCCCGGTCACAAAGACGCGGCGACCCGCATAGACGTCGCCGAACATCACCACGTCTTCCAGGGCGCGCGTCCCGTGTTCCAGAGCTCTTCGAGGGTGCGCTTGTCGCGCAGCGTGTCCATGGGCTGCCAGAAGCCGGAGTGCTTGTAGGCGCGCAGCTCACCGGCGGCTGCCAGGCGCTCGAGGGGCTCGCGTTCGAAGAGCGTCTCGTCGCCGTCGATAAAGCCGAACACCGCCGGCTCCAGCACGAAGAAGCCGCCGTTCATCCAGGCGCCGTCGCCACTGGGCTTTTCTACGAAGGACTGCACGGTCTCTTCGTCGTCACCCAGATCGAGGGCGCCAAAGCGGCCCGGCGGCTGCACGGCCGTCACCGTCGCGTGGCGGCCGTGCTGTTCGTGGAACGCCAGCAGAGCCGGCACATCGACNNACGCGCTTGAGCCGGCCGCCGGTCTGCGTGTCGGCGCCGGTGTCGACCAGCGTCACCTTCCAGGGCTCGACCGAGTTCTGGTGCACCTCCATCGTCTGCTCGCAGAGGTCGAAGGTCACATCCGAGTTGTGCATGAAGTAGTTGGCGAAGTACTCCTTGATCACGTAGCCCTTGTAGCCCAGGCAGATGACGAAGTCGTCAAAGCCGTAATGACTGTAGTGCTTCATGATGTGCCACAGAATGGGGTGCTCGCCGATCTCGGCCATCGGCTTGGGCTTCACCTGGGTCTCTTCCGACAAGCGCGTGCCCAGCCCGCCGGCGAGTATGACGACCTTCATGCGGCCTCCAGCCTCTCGTTCCCGTTCGCGGTGTCGGCGACCTGAATGGCCGGCCGTGTCGCTGGCGGGCAGCTATCTAACGATTCTACGTGATTTCGCCGCCAAAGACCGGGGCTGCCATCGTGAGCTGCGCCGCCCGCACGGCGAGCTTCCCGGGCGCCGATACCCTGTCTCGGACTTTCGTCAGGCACCGGTCGTCGCAAGAATCGTATGATGGCGCCATGAATCGCACGCGGATCCAGCGGCCCAGGGTGCTGTTCGTCGCCCCCGAGGTACCGCACCCGCCCTTCACCGGGGCTCACACACGTCCGCTGTCTATCATCCGCGCTCTGGCGGACGACCACGACGTTACCGTGGTCGGCGCCGCTCCGGCCGGCGCCGACCTGAGCGCGCTCGATGCGGCGGGGGCTCGGGTCGTCTGCCTCGACGCGGCGCCCTATGCCCGTTCGCCGCTGCGGGTGGCGCTGGCGGGGGCGCGGCAGCTCGTGTCGCCGGTGCCGCTCATCGGTCGCGGCTATTCGGCGGCCATCGGGCGGCTCGTGCGCGACGCCACGGCGCGGGTGCGGCCCGACGTTCTGCACCTCGTGAGCATGTACTCGTGCTGGTATCGCGACGACCGATTGCCGGCCGTGATCGACCTGAGCGACGTCGTCAGCGGTCTCTGCGACTCGGCGGCCGCCGCTCACCCAATGCGCTACGGGCTGGCCCGCCTGCAGGAGAGGAGCTCGGCGCGCCTCGAACGCCGCGAGCTCACCAAGATGGCGGCGGTGATCGCCATCAACGCCGAAGACGCCGACCGGCTGCGCCGGCTGGGCGTGGAGTCTACGGTGGTCCCGCTGTCGATGTCGGTGCCGGCGGATGCCGAGTTGGCTGGGCCCGCCACCGGCTCAGGCCCGCTCCGCATCCTGTTCGTGGGCAGCTTTCTGCACCACCCCAACCGCGCCTCGGCGGCCTTTCTGGCGCGCGAGCTCGTCCCGGCGCTGCGCCGCAGCGGCCTCGCGTTTGCTCTCACGATCGCCGGCCGCGCTGCGGAACGCGTTGCGCCCGCTGGCCGCGCGGCGGATCGCGTTGCGCCCGCCGGCCGCGCTGCGGATCGCGTCGCGCTCGAGTCGGGGGGTGGCGGCATCGAGTACGTGGCCGACGTGCCCGACCTTGGCCGCCTTTACCGCTCCGCCGACATCGTTCTCGCTCCCATCGTCTTTGGCGGCGGTACCAAGAACAAGACACTCGAGGCCATGGCCTGGGGCAAGCCGGTGATCGGCACGCCGCTCGCCTTTACCGGCATCGACGCTCGCGAGGGCGCCGCGTTTGTGTCGACCCCTCTGGACGGCGCGGCCATGGCGAGCGCCGTGGTCCGTCTGGCCGGCGATCCTCTGCTGCGCGCCGCCGTGGGCAAGGCAGGCCGCGACTATGTTCTCGAGAGCCACACCCAGGGCATCGTCGACGAGCGTGTCAGGCTGGTCTACGAGCGCGTTCTCAAGCCACGCGCCTGACGATCTGTGCGATACTTCGCCCGGGATGTTCTCGGGAGGGGCAGACACGGACTACAGCCGACTTCGGCGCTTGCTGGCCAGCCGCAGAGACCAGGGCGACCCCGACGCCCTGCGCGAGTGGCGGGGCTCGGAGCTCGGCGCGCTGGGCCTGATGGTCGGCGGGCGGCTGCTGCGCGGGTCGCTGCTGCGGGCGCGGCTGGGGCACGCGGAGGGTCTCGTTCTCTCAGAGCGCAATGTGCGGGTGCTGCACGCCGGCCACCTTACGGCCGGCCGCGACCTGAACCTCGAAGAGGGCTGCCAGATCATGGCGCTGTCAAGGCGCGGCATCGTGTTCGGCGACCGGTGCACGGTGGGGCGCAATGCCATGATCAGCCCGACCAACGTCTTTGGCGGTGAGCTCGGCGAGGGCCTCAAGGTGGGCGACCACTCCAACATCGGCCATTTCGCCTTTGTGGGCTGCTCCGGCTACATCGAGATCGGTAATCGCGTGCTCATGGGCCCGCGCGTCACCCTGCTTGCCGAAAACCACAACTTCGACGACGACGAGCAGCCGATCAAACATCAGGGTGTGGCGCGCGAGACGATCGTGATCGGCGACGACTGCTGGCTGGGGGCCGGCTGCATCGTCCTCGCCGGGGTGTCGATCGGCTCGGGGTCGGTGGTCGCCGCCGGCTCGGTGGTCACCGACGATGTCGAGCCCATGACCGTGGTCGCCGGCGTGCCCGCCCGCCTGGTTCGCCGGCGCGCGCCCGCGCGGTGAGAGTCCTCGTCGTCAACAACTTCGTGCGCCACGGCAGCGGTATCGATGCCTGTGTAGGTATCGAGCAGCGTGTCCTTGCGGCGCGTGGTCACGACGTTGTTCTGTTGCGCCGCGACAATCGCGACTTCGAGGCGGCCCGCGGCCTGAAGCATGCGGCGTTTCTGGCCGCCACGCCCTACTCGCTGTCGGTGTGGCTCGAGATGGAGCGGCTCCTGCGGCGGCAGCGCATCGATGTGGTGCACCTGCACAACCTCGTACCGTTTGTCACCGGGGCCGTCTACGACGTCTGCCGCCAGCATGGCGTGCCCACCGTGCAGCACCTGCACAACTACCGCGCCTTCTGCCTGTCGTCGTATGCCTACCGCGGCGGTCACCGCTGCCACGATTGTTCGACCACGGCCTTTGCCGCGTGCGCCGTCTATCGCTGCTACCGCGACTCCTACGCAGCCAGCGCCGGCCTGGTCGCGGCTCGCTGGGTCGACTGGGCGCGCGGGCGCAGGAGCGGCTACGGAGCCGGCAGCTACATCGCCAACAGCGCCTACACAGCGTCGCGGCACGTCGACCACGGGATGCCGGCCGACGCGGTGCGGGTTGTCCACAACCCCGCCGAAGACCTCGGCGCGCTTCAGGGAGTTTCACCGNNCTCATTGCCGCGAAGGGGCCCTGGGTGGCGCTCGATCTTGCCGCCGCGCTGCCCGAGTTCCGCGTACGCTTCGTCGGCGCCGGCAGCGACGAGCAGGCGCTCAGGCAGGCGGTGCGGCAGCGGCGACTGACCAACGTCGAGTTTCTCGGACCGCTTTGCGGCGCGGCCAAGGCGGCCGCCTGGGCCGACAGCTTTCTGACTCTGGCGCCGTCGCTGTGGGATGAGCCCTTCGGCATCGTGGTGCCCGAGAGCTACTCTCTGGGAGTGCCCGTCATGGCGACCGCCGCGGGGGGGCTCACCGAGACCGTGGTCGACGGCGAGACGGGGATCGTGCTCGACGTGCAGCGCTTAGACCAGGCCGCCGCGCGAGTGCGCAAGCTCTGGCNNCGCGCTTCGGCGAAGAGATCTTCGCGCGGCGTCTCGAAGAGCTGCTGCTGGCGGCGGCCGGGCAGCGATGAGGATCGCCCTTCTGGGCACCCGCGGTGTGCCGGCCGCCTACAGCGGCTTTGAGACCGCCGTCGAAAACCTTGGCGTGCGCCTGGCGGCACGCGGTCACGACGTGACCGTCTACTGCCGGCCGCACATGGTGGAAGGCCGCTACACGGTGTACCGGGGCATGCGCCTGGTCTACCTGCCGACGGTGCGCAGCAAGCACCTCGACACCTTCGTCCACAGCTTTGTCTCGACCCTGCACATGGCGGTCGCCGCGCGGCCCGACGTGGCCTGTTACTTCATCGCCGGCAACAGTCCGTTCGCGCTGCTCAGCCGCCTGCTGGGCGTGCCGAGCATGCTCAACGTCGACGGCCTCGACTCGCGCCGCGCCAAGTGGTCGGGGCTCGCCAAGACCTATCTGCGCTGGGCCGAGCGCCGGGCGCCGCGCTTTGCCACGCGCGTGATCACCGACTCGCGCGCCGTGCAGAGCTTCTATGCCGACGAGCTCGGCGCCCAGACCGAGTACATACCGTATGGCGCCGATGTCCCGGCGACCGGCTCACGGCGCCAGCTCGAGCGCTTCGGGCTGCAGCCGCGCGACTACATCCTCTTCGTGGGCCGCCTGGTGCCCGAGAACAACGCTCACGTCCTGCTCGAGGCGTTCGCGGGGCTCGAGACCGGGTTGCGGCTCGTGATCGTCGGCGACGCCGCCTACGCCGACGAATACCAGGCGGCGCTCAAGGCGACGACCGACCCGCGGGTCGTCTTTACCGGCTACGTGTTCGGCGACGGCTATGGCGAGCTGGCGCGCAACGCCGCCCTCTTTGTGGTGCCCACCGAGGTCGGCGGCACTCACCCCGTTCTCATCGAGGCGATGGCCGCCGGCAACTGTGTGGTCGTCAACGACCATGCGCCCAACCTCGAAACGATCGGAGACGCCGGCGTGGCCTACCGCGGCGCCGGCGGGGCGGGGGCGCTGCGCGAGGTCTTGCGCGACCTGCTCGACCAACCCGAGAAGGTGGAATCGCTGGGCCGCGCTGCCGCCGCTCGTGCCGCCGCCCTCTACTCGTGGGACGCCGTCACCGACTCCTACGAGCGCCTCGCCCGGACTCTCGCGGGTCGCGAGTAGGGTCTGCCCGGGCAGGGCCCAAGTCGTGGTGGGCCGCGACCAGACCGCGGCNNCGGCGCCTTGGGGCTATGCCCCGGCCGAGCGCCGGCGCAGCACGGCGCCGGCGGCCAGCAGCGCTCCGCCGGCGGCGAAGATGAGCAGCGGGCGCCCGCCCGTGTAGTCGAGCTGACCGCTCTGCAGCGTGGGCGGTGACGACGCCGTCGGGATTGGGGTCGGCTGTGACGACGTCGTGGTCGGCGTGGGCGTGGGCTTGGGCGTGCTTGTGTGAGACAGGCTCGCCAGGTAGTCCTGCAGGACTCCGGCGATGTCGCTGTACTGAGAGTAGGCGGGGTTGTTTTCGACGACGGCGAGGGCCGCCCGTACCTGGGCCGCCGTGTAGTGGCCGTTGATCGTGCCGTCGGAGGCGTCTTTGATGATCTGCGTGGTGATCGACGATCCCCAGGCGGCTGCGGCGAACCCGCCTGCGACAACCAGCACGAGGATCATGACGATGGCGATTCCGGATTTCATGCGCCCGCCTCCTTCACCGGTCCTGCCCACCGCGAAGACCGTGGCGATGGGCCACCTTATACCATACGGGCAGGCGGAATCCCAACCTTGGGGCGCCACTGTGTCGGCTATACTGGCAGCTCCGCGGCCGGACCGGCTCTGGCCGCCGAGATGACCACGGGAGCGACCGATGCAGCTTCGTGACTGACACCGTGGCCGCGAGCGCGGCGTCGGCTGAGACCCCGTCCCGCCCGGCGCGGCGAGCCCGCTCCAGCCCGCGAGTCGTGCGCTCACTGCTTGCCATTCTGGCTCTGCTGGTCGTCATCGCGGCGCTGGGATTCTTGTCTGGCGGCTACATCTTTGTACGAACCGCGCCGGTCGTGTTCGTGCTCGCCGCACTGGTCGTGGCCGGCGTGTGGCTGGTGCGCCGGCCGGAGCGGCCGTCGCCCGCCCACCTGGTCGGCCTGGCAGCCTTTGCCGCCTTCGTGGCCTGGACCGGACTGTCGGTGCTCTGGTCGGCGGGTCCCGACCTCTCCTGGGTGGCGTTCGACGTTGCCGCCCTGTACCTGCTCGTGGCGGTCGTGTGTGGCGTTCTGCCCGGCGGGCCGGCGCAGCTCCGCCTGGCCGCCTACGGCTTTGCTCTCGTGGTCGCCGTTATCGCCGTGTACGCCCTTCTCGGCAAGATCTTGCCCGACCTGGTCACCGACGCCCACGTGTTCGCTCGCCTGAGCGGCTCGATCGGCTACTGGAACGTGCTCGCCGCGATCGTCGTCATGGCGATCCCTGTCACCGTCGAGGCGGCGTCGCGCGCGAGCCTGCCCGCCTGGCTGCGCGGCCTGGTGTCGAGCGGCCTTACCTTGCTGCTGTTCACGCTCTTTTTCACCTTCTCGCGGGGCGGCTTTCTGGCTCTCGCGGTGGCCCTGGTCGTGTACTTCGCGCTCTCCACCAGGCGCCTGCCGGGGTTCGTCTCGCTCGCCGTGCCGGCGGTGCTCGTGGCCGCCGTTCTGTACCACGTGCGCCACCTCGGCACCCTGTTCACCGAAACGACGAACGATGCTCTGCGCACGGCCCAGGGCCACGCGCTGGCGCGCTGGGTCGTCGTGGCTCTGGTCGTGGCCTTTGCCGGCCAGGTGCTGGTGGTCGTCGCGGCGCGCCGCCGGCCGCTGTCGGCGCGCACCGTGCGCAGGCTGGGCATCGCCGTGCTGGTCGTTCTGGTGGCGGCGCCGGTCGTCTTTGGCGTCTCGTACTTTCCGCGCCACGGTGGACTGGGGAGCTGGGTCAAGGCGCACTACGATGTGGCGCTCTCGGGCTCAGGGCCCAACAACAGCGTCGCCCGGCTCACCTCGCTGGGCACCAGCGGGCGCATTCCCTGGTATCGCGAGGCCCTGAAGGGCTTTCGGGCGCACCCGATCGCGGGCAGCGGAGCGGGCGCCTTCAGGTTTACCAACTACCTCTATCGCGATCAGACCTGGGTCGTGCGGCACAGCCACAGTCAGTGGCTCAACGTGCTGAGCGAGCTGGGCATCGTGGGCTTCGTGCTCTTCGTCGTCGCCGTCGGCGGCCTGGTGGCGGCTGCGCTGGGCCGTCTGCTCAAGGACCGCGCCGACCCGGAGCGTTCGCTGCTGGCGGCCTGCCAGGCCGCCGTCGTGGTCTTCGTGGTCCACATGTCGATCGACTGGGACTGGG
>PLTW01000244.1 GCA_003164655.1 Actinomycetota bacterium | reverse complement strand
AGACGGTCAACAGGGGGCTCTTCTCTCGCAACACCCTGGTGAGCGGTTCTCCCCAGTAGATCACCTCGATGCCCAACGCCTCGAGCCTCTCGGTCACACCGAGCTCATCCGCACACGCCTTGCAGGCCGAGAACTCCACACCGCCGGCGAGCAACTCGCTTACCTGGGACTGCAGGGCGGCGTCCTCGGCAGTCAGCTTTGCCGTGGCGCCCCAGATGATGATCGTCACCCGCTGCCACCAGGCGAACCTGAGAGCGTTGACGGCATACATGAACACCATCTGCTCGGCCGTGACCGGGTCGGCGTTGGTCCACAGGATGTAGAGGTGATCTTCCTCGCTCATTGGCTCTCCTTGTGCTGGGGAGGGCGCTTCGCTCCCGCCGCGCGAGGGCGAGCTTCAGCGTGGCGCCGCCACGGCGCTGCCCAACGCGCGCGCCGGCTCGCGCCCGCCCTCGATCTCTGCCGCCGAGACGAGCAAGGGCGCCTGCAGGGTGGCGAAACCGAAGTAGCCGGGCAGCGCCGTGAAGAGCTCGCGCGTGGCCGCCGGCTCTTGGGCGTGGCAGATGATGCTGGCGAAGCCGATCTCGCTGCCGAGCTTGTCCTTGCCCATCCAGAGGCGCTCGAAGAACTTCTTGGTCTCGCCCGCCAGCGAGCCGAAGGTCTGGGGCGTGGCGACCACGAGCACGTCGGTGGCAACCACGTCCTCGACAGACGCGGCACTTGCTTCGAGCAGGGTCACCTCGGCGCCAGCGCTGCGCGCCCCCGCGGCCGCCGCTTCGGCGAGGCTTCTGGTCTTGCCGGTGAACGAGTGATAGACGATGAGCACCTTGGACATGGCATCCTCCTTCGAACTTCGCGGGATCGCGCAGTCGTGGGCCGGGCCCGAAGAGCAGGTCCTGCTGAGGTCTTCGGGCTCGCCCCCGGCGTCGCGGTCCTCATACCCGTTGTTGGCCGTGGGCACTCGAAAATGTAGGCGCCAGAGAACGCGAACCCTTGCCAATCGTGCGGCCGACGGCCCCGGAAGCCCGTTTGGCCCATTGATCGGGTCATGTGTACCGCCGCCCTCTGGCGTCGACCACATAGTAGAGTCCCTCCCCCTGCCGTGCCGGCCTGAAGCAGGCGTTGTCGGAATTCTCGAGCTCCCGCTCACACCGGAGATGGCATCTGACTATCATGGGCAGTGGATCGACAAACGACGACTGGTCAGGCAGGCTCTGTCCGGTCGCTGGCGGCGTCACCTACGACCACTGGCGCCTGCGCTGAAACAATCGTGCGGATACTGGAGGAGACCGTGAGCGACTCTTTGGGGCGCCAGGCCGTCGATGAGCTGCTGCGCCTGCTGCCCGACGAACCGCTCGGCTTCTGGGGCTCCCAGTTCGCGGCTCCCGTGCGCTCCGCGATCCTTGGCGACAAACCCCTGGATCTCGGGTCGCTGCGCCGCGAGCTGATCGCCAAGTCCACTGCCGACGCCAAAGAGCTGCTGTCGCCCCTCCTCCTCGCTGCCGAGGCCATCGAGGCGGCTCGAGACGACAAGCAGGCCTACTTCATCGACGACGCCGCTGCTCAGGGGCTGGTCTTCATGGGCGCGAAGTGGCAGGCGGGGTGGGCCTTGGTCCTGGGGTGCCGGCATACCCCCGAGCTGCTCGAGGAGCTCAAGCGGCGCGAGTACCTGGTCTTCACCGACCAGCCCGGCATCGCCGACACGCAGTTCATCGGCGATCGGCCGACCTCGCCGATCTACTTCCTTCAGTTGATGGTGCGCTACGGGCTGATCTGGGGCGGGATCGCCCCCGGCGATGACCACGAGCTGGGTCACTTCCTTGAGGACGATCTGCCCGGCCTGTTGATCGTCACCGAAGACCTGCCGCCGCTCAAGTATCTGGTCACACTCGGGCTCATGAAGCTGGGCGCGCCGGCGGTGGTGCCTTCGAGCTTCCCCTTCCCTTACGGCAACCGCGTCGTGGCGGATTCGCTGCCCGAGATCGTCCGCCGCGGCGGGGAGTTCCCCAATCTGCGCAAACGCTATTTCGAGGGTGAGCCCATCGCTCTGCCGGTTCCGCTCGACAAGGTCAACGCAAGCGTTCGCTTCGCAGTCGATCGCCGTCTCGGCGGGGGCGATTCATTCTTCTGCCTGCGGCCGGCAGACCGAGTCGGCGAGCGGCTGCGGGTCTCCGGAACGCCGGGCGACCGGGTAGGGATCCTCGTCGAGGTGGCGGCCGAGCATCTCAGCGACGATGTCGCCCTCACGCTTGAGAAGGCTGCGCTGGAAGCGATCGACTACATCCCCGGCCTGCACGCCTACAACGAAGGTGGCGCGCTTTGGATCGACTTGGCCGCGGGGGCCGAGCTCGACGCGGACCTGCTCGCCGACGCCATCTACTGGGGGCTGCGACTGCGCTTCCCCCGGCTGCGTCAGATCGCCACACACGTGATCGGCGATGGGGAGCTGCTCGCCGCGACGGCGACCGAAGTCCGCGGCTACGCGGCCGATCGAGCCGCCCGGGTGGGCGCCATGACCGAGTCGAACACCGACGAGTTCGTGGCCTGCATCGAGTGCCGCCCCTTCTCGCTCGAGCACACCTGCATCCTGACCCCCGGACGCTTGCCGATGTGCGCCTCACGGAC
>PLTW01000036.1 GCA_003164655.1 Actinomycetota bacterium | reverse complement strand
GAGCTCTACGAGAGCCTCCCGGTGCCGGTCTGGGTCGAGGACTACTCAGCCGTGCGCCGACGCTTGCAGGAGCTCGAGCGAGACGGCGTCACCGATCTCGCTGCGCACTTGGCCGCCCACCCCGAGCTGGGTCGCGAGGTGGTCCGGCTGGTGACTATCGTCGAGGTAAACCAGGCCGTTCTCGATCGCTACGGGTTTCCGGACCGAGCCACGCTCGTCGCCGGCCTCGACTCCGTGTACGGCCCGTCGACCGTCGGCCTGTACATGCAGCTCTTCTGCCAGTTGATGCGCGGCGCGCTCGCGTTTTCGGGCGAGGACGCCGGCTGGAGATCCGACGGGACCCCGGTGCACAGCCTGGTGAGCTACCGGGTGGCTCCCGGCTGCGAGGAGTCATGGGAGCGCGTGTTCTGCACCGACATCGACGTCTCGCGACGCATCCGCGCGGAGGAGACACTCGTCTTGCAGCGCGACGTGGCCATGGCGCTCGGTACGGCCAGCGACCTCGACCAAGCGCTCGCCGGCCTGCTCGAAGCACTGACCTTGGCTGAGGCGTTCGACGCCGGCGCCGTCTTTTTGCGCGCCTCCGCGACAGCCCAATTCGAGCTCACTGCGAGCCACGACATGAGCGCGGCCTATCGCCGTCGACGGCGCGCATTCACGATCGATGAAGGGCTTATGCGGCAGCTCGCCAGCGGCACCATCTGCTACGCGCCCTTCGCCTTCTTTGCCAGCCACGTCGACGACGGGGAGCTCGAGCCGCTTCCCGAGACGCCCGAGCTGCGGGCCACGGCTTTGCTGCCGGTGGTCCACGATGGCGAAGTCCTGGCCGTGCTGTTGCTCGCCTCGCGGCACTTCGACGAGTTCTGGCCGGACACGCGCCGCGCCATCGAGTCCGCCGCCGCCGAGATCGGCGGTCTGTTGGCCCGCGTGCACGCGCAGAGCGAACTTAGACTGAGCCTGGACCGCATGGAGGCTTTGCTCGCCGCCGGCCGCGCCGTCAACTCCACCCTCGACTACGATCACGTGCTGCAGGAGATCACCCGGCACGCCGGCCTGGCGCTCGATGTCTGCATCAGCGCCACGTGGGAGTACATTGCCGAGACGCACGATATGGCGTTCCGGGCCATCTGGCAGCGCGAGGTCGTGCCCGGGGTCGCCCAGCGCCTGGCCGGGTACCGGCCCTCGTCGGATGACCCGCTCCAGCGCTACCGGCATCTGCCCGAAGAGGTGTTCGTGGAGACGGTCTCAGACCCTGAGTTGAGCGCGGCCGCCCGCACGGAGATGGAGGGCTGGGGCGTGAAGACCTGGATGTTCGTACCGCTGCGCTCGGCGGGTGAGAGTATCGGTGTCATGGTCCTCACCGAGAGGGATAGAGAGCGCATCTTCAGCCCGACCGAGCGTGCCTTCGCCCGGGCCCTCGGCGACCAGGCCTCCAGTGCCATGCACAACGCTCAGCTGCACGGGCGCCTAAGGGCACAGCTCGGCGTGGGACACGACGTGCTCGACCTCAGCCGTGCGCTGCTCAGCATCGTCGACGCGGAGGGCGTCTTCGAGCGCGTCGCCAGCAGCCTGGCAAGCCTCGTCGACTACTCTGCCCTGACGATCCTCAGGGCCAACGAAGCCGCCGGCGAGCTCGAGGTCCTGTTCGCCGCGGGCGCCGACGCGGAGACCATGCGCGGGCAGCGCTTGCCGCTGTCCAGCGGGGTCGCAAGTGACGTGCTGCGTCGCGGACAGGCGGAGATCGTCAACGACATGCTGAGCGACCCGCGCGCCTTCCAGGTGCCTGAGACGGGATGCGAGCAACAGGCCTCTATCTTCGTGCCGATCAGGCTCGGCAGAGACCGCGCGCTCCTCACCGTCGACCGCCTCGGTGGCGGCCGCTTCAACGCGGAGCAGCTCGAGACGGTGCAACTCTTCGCGAACCTCGCTGCCATCGCACTCGAGAACGCCCGGCTGTACCAGACGATCGAACAGCAGGCTACAAGGGACGGTCTCACCGGCCTCTACAACCACCGCTACCTCTACGAACGGCTGGAACTCGAGATCGCGCGGGCCCAGCGCTCTGGCGAGCCTCTCTCGCTGCTGATGATCGACCTCGACGATTTCAAGAAGATCAACGACCGTCACGGCCACCCTGCCGGAGATCGCGTGCTGCGAGCGGTAGCGAATGTGCTCACCGAGAACACGCGCCGCGGCGTTGACTTCGTCGCTCGCTTCGGTGGCGAAGAGTTCGCGGTCATTACTCCGGGACTACCGGCCGACCGCGGCCGCTCTGGCGCCCGCTCCTCTGGCGAGACGGCCGGTTGCGCGGCGGAGGTGGCGGCGCGAATCCGTGCGGCCCTGAGCGCCACGATCGTGCCCGCCGGGTCCGAGGACGACCTCGAGGGCGCCGCTGGGGTTGCCGGAAACGATGCTCTGCGCGTGACAGTCAGTGTCGGGGTGGCGGGCTTCCCCGAGACGGCAACCTCGATGGACGAGCTCGTCAGGCAGGCCGACGCCGCCCTCTATGCGGCCAAACGCCTCGGCAAGGATAGAACTGAGACTTATTGCCGGGAGCGATCGCGCGGTGGCGATCCCCAACAGGAGACGGACGCAGCAATGATGAGCGCTCGCGCGGCGCGGCCTGCCGGGTGCAAGAACCGCTACGCCTTGCCGAGCATGAGCATGACATAGCATCGGGAGTCCAGCCAGCCCGAGGAGCACCCGGTCTGCTCTCGTTCATCTACTTCTCTCCTCTCCGCAAATGCTGCTGCGCTGGCACCGGGCCTTGGTGCGCCGCAATTGGACCTACGGGCGGGGCCGCAAGCCAGGCAGGCCAGCGCTCTCCAAGCGAACTGTTCGGCTCATCCTCAAGCCGGCCGAGGAGAATCCTCGTTGGGGTCACCAGCGCCTCCGTGGCGAGCTTGCCAAGCTCGGCATCACGGTGTCTGCCACTACGGTAGCGAACGTGCTCAGGCACTCGGCCTGGGGCCAGCACCTCGTCGCAACGGCCCGTCGTGGGCGGCGTTCTTGAACGCCCGGGCCTGCGGCATCCCAGCCCGCGACTTTCTGACGGAAGAAACGCTGCGCCTGAAAACCCTCTACGTCCTTCTTGCCATCGAGCCTACCACGCGGGGGGTCCACCTGCTGGGTGTGGCGCCCAACCGGCACTCTGCCTCGATAACCCAGCAAACCCGCAACCTCGCCATCGGGGGGCGCCCTGCCGACACGCAGTTTCTCATTCGCGACCGGGACGCCAAGTTCTGCAGTCCCTTCGATCAGGGGTTCGCCACTGAGGCTGTGCGGGTCAGCGAGACTGCGATCCAGGCCTCGAAGGCCAGCGTCTTCGCGGAGCGTTCGGTGAAAACGCTGCGAAGGGAGTGCCTGGATCACTTACTGATCATCGGGCGCCGCGAGAGGCCGGCCTCGGTTTCTTCGACGCCGACCTTGCCAGCGGCGCGCACCATTGGGACGCAAGGAACAGGGAGATCTGGGAGGGCTGCATCATCGTTTGCGACGGCGAAGAGGACCCGGGCGAGGTCTCGCACATCGGCGACCGCTGGGTCGACGACGACGCCGTCGAGAACGTCTTGGCCGGGGACGAGGCTGCCGGCTGCACCCTGCTTGCCGACCGGTGGGGCCTGTGGATAAGAGGGATCGCGCCGATCCGCACGGCCGGCGGCGAGGTGGTCGCTGCCGTGGCGGCCGACATACCGGCGCTCGAGATCGGCGGTCTGTCGCTTGACGGCGACCCCAGCGGAGGTTACTCGGCAGTCCTACGGGCCGCGGGACTGGGGCGCCGCGCCGCGCCGCCCGTCAAGCGCGGCGATGGGGTACAATGCCCTGACGCAAGCGGGGAGGTGCAGCCGGTCACACTCAGTCAGTCCAGTGGGCGGAGCAGCGGGTGAGAGCCTTTAGAGACGAACACCAGCGCCAGACCCCCGGCATGAGCGATGCCGGCGGGTGACGAGGCGGAGGTTCATCGAAGTCTTCGGCGGATGCCTCCCGGCCCGGCACGGTCGTGATCGAACCGACAAACCCCACCGGCAACGGTGGCCACAAAGCGGTTCGAACGTGTCGCTCCCACCTTGCGCGCGCCCGTTTCGAAACGAAGCGAGGTCTTTGTGTGCGGCATCGTAGGCTACGCCGGGCGCCGACCCGGCAAGCCCATCATCCTCGACGGGCTGCGGCACCTCGAGTATCGCGGCTACGACTCGGCCGGCATCGCGCTCATGCTCGACGGCGGCATCGACGTGGTGCGCTCGGTCGGCAACCTGGATGCGCTGATCGCGGCGGCCGGCGACGGCGACTCGCGGGCCGTCGTGGGTCTAGGGCACACCCGCTGGGCCACCCACGGGCGGCCCTCGCACGACAACGCTCATCCCCACAGCGACTGCACCGGGCGCATCTCCATCGTCCTGAACGGCATCATCGAAAACTACAAGGAGCTGCGCGCCGAGCTCGCCGGCAGGGGGCACACGCTCACCTCCGAGACCGACGCCGAGGTCGTGGCGCATCTGATCGAAGAGAACATCGGCGGCGGACTGGCGCCCGCCGTGCGGGCGACGGTCCGCCGCCTCGAGGGCAACTACGCCTTCTGCGCCATCTCGGTCGGCGAGCCCGATCTCATCGTGGGCACGCGTCACGAAGCGCCGCTCGTTGTCGGTCTGGGCGACCACGAGGCCTTCATCGCTTCGGCCATCCCGGCCTTTCTGGCTTACACGCGCCGCGTCCTGGTGCTCGAGGACGGCGACGTGGTGACGCTCTCCGCCGCGGGCGCCGTGGTTACCGACGCCGCCGGTGCCCCCGTCGAGCGCGAGGAGGGCGAGGTCAACTGGAGCGCCGACGCCGCCGAGAAGGGCGGCTACGAGACCTTCATGATCAAGGAGATCCACGACCAGCCGCAGGCGCTCGCCGACACGCTCGCCGGACGCCTGGGCGACGACGGCGAGGTCGACCTCTCCGAGGTCGACCTTTCAGACGACCTGCTGCGCCGCCTGCGCCGCGTGCTGATCATCGGCTGCGGCACCTCCTACCACGCCGGCCTGATCGCCTCGTATGCCATGGAATCGTTCACCGGGCTGCCCGTGCAGGTCGACCTGGCCAGCGAGTTTCGTTACCGCGACCCGGTGCTCGACGACGAGGTCCTGGTGGTCGGCATCACCCAGTCGGGCGAGACCCTCGACACCCTGGCCGCCATGCGGCTCGCCCGCGAGGCCGGAGCGCCGGTGCTGGCGCTCACCAACATCATGGGCAGCCAGGCCACTCGCGAAGCCGACGCCGTGCTCTTCACCCGCGCCGGCCTCGAGATCGGGGTGGCGGCCACCAAGACCCACGTCGCCCAGATCGCCGCCCTGCTGCTGCTCACGCTCCACCTGGCCCGGGTGCGCGGCACGCTGTCCGACGACGAGCGCCTGCAGGCCGGGCTCGAGCTCTCCGAGGTGCCGGCGCTGGTCGAGGACTGCCTGCTGGCCAATCCCCAGGTCGAAGAGATCGCGCGGCGGTATGCCGCCGAGTCGTTCTTCTTGTATCTCGGCCGCAACATCGGCTACGGCGTGTGCCTCGAGGGCGCCCTCAAGCTCAAGGAGATCGCCTACATACCGACCGAATCGTACGCCGCCGGCGAGATGAAACACGGGCCCATCGCCCTGCTCGACAACGGCTCGCCGGTCGTGGTGGTGGCCAACGACGGACCGGTCTACACCAAGGTCGTGTCCAACATCGAAGAGGTGCGGGCCCGCGGCGCCGAGGTGATCGCCGTGGCCAGCGAGGGCAACGACGCGATCGAAGAGATCGCCGCCGCCGTGCTGCGCATTCCGCGCTGCGGCCCGGTGGTGGCCGCTATGGTGGCCATCGTGCCACTGCAGCTGCTGGCCTACCACATCGCCTGTCTGCGCGGCCTGAACGTCGACCAGCCGCGCAACCTCGCCAAGACCGTCACCGTCGAGTGAGGCGGGCAGACCTGCCGGCGGCAGTCACGGGCGTCGGCATCGACGCCGTCGAGATCGAGCGCCTGAGGCGCCTGCTCGAGCACTTGCCGCGCGCCCGCCAGCGCCTCTACTCTGAGCAGGAACGCGCCTACGCCGAACGCTTCGCCGACCCGTACCCACGCTACGCCGCCCGCTTTGCCGCCAAAGAAGCGGTCGGCAAGGCCCTGGGCATCGGCATCATCGGCTTCGTGTGGCGCGAGATCGAGGTGCTGTCGGGCGGCAAGCCGCGGGTAGCGCTGCACGGCCGCGTGGCCGAGATAGCTCGACGATTGGGCGTCACACGGGTAGAACTGTCACTGAGTCACACGGGCGGCATGGCCTATGCCATGGCGGTCGCGGTCCACGATGCCGCCGGCTGCGGCCCGGACGACGGCGACGACACGGTCGCCGGCCCCCCTGCGGGTGACAGCCACGAAACGGTCGCCGGCCCCGATGCGGGCGGCCATCACGAGGAAGGCGAGGGAGAATGACGATGCTCGAGTCGCTGTCGGTCGGCCTGCTGACCGCCGAGAAGATGCGCGCCACCGACGCGGCGGCCATCGAGGGGCTCGGCATCCCCGGCGGCCACCTCATGGAGCGCGCCGGGGTCGCGGTGGCCCGCGAGCTCATGCTGGCCTTCGACCCCGAGAGCGTCGTGATCTACGCTGGCAAAGGCAACAACGGCGGCGACGGCTTCGTCGTCGCCCGCGAGCTGTTCAACGCCGGCATCGACGTGACCGTCTACGCCGTCGCCGGACGCGACGCTTACCGGGCCGACGCCCGGCTCAACCTCGAGATCGCCGAAAAGCTTGGGGTCGAGATCCGCGACGGCGTCGAACCGGTCGGCGACGCCGACGTCGCGCTCGACGCCGTCTTCGGCACCGGCTTCGCCGGCGTCGCTGAGGGGGCCGCGGCCGCGGCGATCGCCGCCATGAACGCTTCGGCCGCCGCCGTCGTGGCGCTCGACATCGCCTCGGGGGTCGACGCCTCCAGCGGCGAGGTCCACGGTCCGGCCGTGCTGGCCGATCTCACGGTCACCATGCATGCGCCCAAGGTCGGTCACTTCGTGAGCCCCGGCGAACGCTGCGCCGGCCACGTCGTGGTGGTGCCGATCGGCATTCCGCCGGCCTGCGACGAGCAGGCCGACGTCTTTGCTCTGACGAGCGACGCCGTCGGTCTGCTCGTGCGCCCCAAGACCGCTGCCGACCACAAGCGCTCCGTGGGCACTGTCCTGGTGGCCGGCGGCTCGGCCGGCATGACGGGCGCCGCGGCGATGGCCGCCCTGGGCGCCCTGCGCTCCGGCGCCGGCCTTGTGCACTGCATTCTGCCGTCCGACCTCGCCGGCGAAAAGCCGTACCTCGAGGTCATCAACATCGCGGCGCCCGGCGAGGGCCGCCTGGGTCACGAGGCCCTGCCCGCCATCCGCGCCGAGATGGGCCGGCTCAAGGCGACGGCGCTCGGTCCCGGCATGGGCCGCGACGACGACACGGTCGCGCTGGTGCGCGAGCTCGTCAAGGCCGAGCCCGACGTGCCGCTGGTGATCGACGCCGACGGCCTGTTTGCCCTGGGGACCGACCTGAAGCTGCTGGCCGGCCGCACGGCGGCGACGGTGCTCACGCCCCACGAGGGCGAGCTCGCCCGCCTGCTCGGCACGACCGCCGCCGAGGTCGCGGGTCACCGCCTGGCCTGCGCCCGCGAAGCGGCTCGGCGCAGCGCCGCGACCGTTCTGCTCAAGGGCGCCCACACGATCGTCGCCGAGCCCGAGGGCACGGTCTTCATCGTGCCGACCGGCAACCCCGGCCTTGCCACACCCGGCACCGGCGACGTGCTGACCGGCGTCATCGCCGGCCAGCTCGCCAAGGGCCTGTCGGGCACCGAGGCCGCCTGCCTCGCGGGGTTCGTGCACGGCCTGGCGGCCGACATGGCGGTCGACACGACGTTCAGCACCGAGGGCCTGATCGCCAGCGACCTGTTCGACTTTCTGCCGCTGGCCGTCGAGCGCGTGATGCTGGGCGACGACGACCAGGACGAAGACCAGGACGAAGGCCACGACCACCACCATGACCATGACTGACCGGGACGGTGAGCAGGTGAGCAACGACGACAGTGCGAGTGCCCAGCAAGGCGCGACCGCCGACAAGGCGGCCGGCGACAAGGCGGCGGGCGGCGCGACCGCCGGCGGTGCGGCCGGCGACGAAAGCGCGGCACGGACCGCCCGGGCGCAGGGCGCCGACCCGCGCGTGGCCGACATCATGGAGCGCGAAGTGGTGACCATAGCGCCCGACGCCACCGTGCACGAGCTGGTGCTGCTCTTGCGCGACAAGGATCTGGGCGGCGTGCCGGTGGTCGACGACGACGGCCTCCTGGTGGGCATCGTCACCGAGGGCGATCTCGTGATCGAAGACGCCGACGTGCGCCTGCCGCACTACTTCGAGCTCTTCGGCAACCTCGTCTACCTGGGGGGCCAGAAGAAGTTCGAAGAGCGCCTCAAGAAGATGGTGGGCAACTCCGTGGCCGACGTCATGACGACCGAGGTGTTCACCGTCGCACCCGACGACCCCGCCCCGCGCGCCGCCAACATCATGGTCGACAAGAAGGTCAATCGCGTGCCGGTGGTCGACGGCGACCGCCTCGTCGGCATCGTCGCCCGCCACGACATCATCCGCATGCTGGGACTTTAGCGTGCTCGACGACCGACAGCGCGCCCTGGCGACGGTCGACCTGGCGGCCGTGCGCCACAACATCGCCCACCTCGTCGCACTGCTGCCGGCCGGCACGGCGCTGTGCGCGGTGGTCAAGGCCAACGGCTACGGTCACGGCGCCGTGCCGGTCGCCCGGGCGGCGCTGCGCGCCGGCGCCTCGTGGCTGGGTGTGGCGACCGTCACCGAAGCCGAGGAGCTGCGCGAGGCGGCCATCGCCGCGCCCCTCTTGATCTTCGGGCCCATGACCGGCGCCGAGACGGCGCGCGCCGCCAAGGCCCACGCCGAGGTCGCGGTCTGGTCGCAGGCGTTCCTCGACGAGGCGCTGCGCCGCCGCTTGCGGGTGCACGTCAAGTTCAACTCGGGGATGGGCAGGCTGGGTGTCGATGCGGCGGCGGCGGCGGCCCTGGCCGCCGCCGCCGGTCCCGGCCTCTCCGGCCTCATGAGCCACTTCGCCACCGCCGACGAAGACGATCCCGCGTTCTTCGTGAGCCAGCTCGAACGCTTCACGGCGCTGGCGGGGCAGCTAAAGGCGCGCCACGCGGGCTTGAGCGCCCACATCGCCAACAGCGCCGCGACCATGCGCGAGCCGGCGGCGCACTTCGACATGGTGCGCACCGGCATCGCCATCTACGGGCTCTCGCCGTTCGGCGACGATCCCTTGCCCCGTGGGCTGCGGCCGGCGCTGCGTCTGAGCTCTTATGTGGCCGCCATCCGCGAGGTGGGCTGGGGCGAGTCGGTCGGCTACGGCCGCGCCTTCATCGCCGACGGTCCGGCGCGCCTGGCCATCGTGCCGATCGGCTACGCCGACGGCATCGCTCGGGCGCTCACCAACCGCGGCGACGTACTGATCGCCGGCCGGCGCTGCCGGATCACCGGCACGATCAGCATGGACCAGCTCACCGTGCTGCTGCCCGGCGACACTGCGGCAGTGCGGCCCCGCGGCCCCGCGGCCGTGCGGCCCGGCGACGAGGTCGTGTTCATCGGGCGCTCCGGCGCCGAGCGCATACTCGCCGAGGACGTCGCCCGTCTGCTGGGCACTATCAACTACGAGATCGCCTGCGATGTCTCGTCGCGCGTCGTGCGACGCTACGCGGACACACCGGCCGCCGGCGACGCCGTGCGCGGTCCGTCGCTTGCAGGACTGCCGGCGACGCCGCGAGCCCCTCTGGGCATGAGCCCCGCCGGCGGGCCCGCCGACCCGGCCTGACGGCGGCGCGCATGCTCGACTCACACGCCATCGCCGCCGCCGCCGCTCCGGCGGCTGCCGAAAGCCAGGGAGCCTGGCTGGTGGGGGGAGCTGTGCGCGACGGGCTGCTGCACCGGCTCTCCGACGACCTCGACCTGGTCGTGGCCGGCGACGCCGAGGCCTTTGCTCGCACCCTGGCCGTGGCGCTCGACGGCGCCACCTCTTCGTTCTCGGAGCGGTTCTCGGCCTGGCGCATAGTGTGCGCCGGCGGACACGTTGACGTGGCGCCGCTGCGCGGCGCCACGATCGACGACGATCTGCGCGGCCGCGACTACACCGTCAACGCCATCGCCCGGCCGCTGGGCAGCGAGTCGAGCGCGCTCATCGACCCCTGCGGCGGCCTTGCCGACCTGCGCGCCCGGCGTCTGGCGCCGTGCTCCCCCGGGGCGCTCGACGACGACCCGGTGCGAGTCGTGCGTCTCGCCCGCCTGCGCTACGAGCTCGACCTTACCCCGGTCGCCGGTCTCGAGCAGGCGGCCACGGCGGCCGCCGGCGGCCTTGCCACGGTGCGCGTCGAGCGCGTCGAGCACGAGCTCTCCGTGCTGCTCGGCCTGGCGGTCGCCGGCGCCGCGGTACGCTGCCTGGCCGACCTGGGCGCCCTGGAGGTCGTGCTGCCCGAGCTGGCCGCCTGCCGCGGCGTCACCCAGAATCCCTTTCACCACCTCGACGTGTTCGAGCACACGCTCGAGGCGCTGTCGTTCCTGCCCCAGGTCGTGGCGGCGCTGGGCGGCCCGCGCTACCTCGCAGCGCCGGCCGCGACCGGCCTGACCGACGCGGGGCCACTGGCGCCGCTGGCCTGGGCGGTGCTGTTGCACGACGTCGGCAAGCCGGCCGCCCGGCAGGTCGACGACGAAGGTCGGGTCACGTTCTTCTACCACGACCGCATCGGCGAGCAGCTCGCGCGCGACGTCTGCCGTCGCTTTCACATGAGTCGTCCGTTCGCCCAGTTCGTGGCCGAGCTCGTGCGCCAGCACTTGCGCCTGGGCTTTCTGGTGCGCGAGATGCCGCTGTCGCGGCGGGCGCTGGTAGAGTATCGCCACGCCGTTGAGCCGTTCGCCTTTGAGGCGATCGCCCTTTCGCTGGCCGACCGCATGGCGACCCGCGGCGACCGTACGCCGCCGCAGTCCATGGCGCGCCACTTCCGCGTCGCCCGCGACGTGTTCGGTGACACGCCGGCCGCGCCGCTGCCCGAATCGCCCCATGCCTGAGCTGCCCGAAGTCGAGACGGTCTGCCGGCGCCTGGCGACCTGCCTGCCCGGCCTCGTGGTCGACGACATCGAGGTCCACGATCCGACGGTGTCGGCGCAGAGCGTGGGCGAGCTGCGCGGCGCCCTGCAGGGGCGCCGCGTGGTCGCCTTGCGGCGCCGCGGCAAGTACGTGATCATCGAGCTCGAGGGGGTGCTGCTCGTCATTCATCTGCGCATGACGGGCCGGCTGCTGCTTGCCCCCGAGCCCGGCGGGCGCCGGCCCCGTTTCGTCGCGCGCTTCCGACCCGCCACCGAGCTGCTGTTCTACGACACGCGGCGGTTCGGCCGGGTCTGGGCGACGCCGGCGGCCGACGAGAACCGGTTCTTCGCGGCGCTCGGTCCAGAACCGTTCAGCGCCGAGTTTACGACCGCGTATCTGCGCGAAGCGCTCGGCGTGCGGACGGCGCCGCTCAAGTCGTTCCTGCTCGACCAGCGGCGCATCGCCGGGGTCGGCAACATCTACGCCGACGAGGNNCACGAGGGCGCATCGATCGAGAGCTTCGTCGACCCCGCCGGTGAACGTGGCGCCTTTCAGGAGATCCTCAACGTCTACGGACGGACGGGCGAGCCGTGCCGGGTGTGCGGCGCCGCCATCGAGCGGATCGAGCTTGGCGGACGCGGCACGCATTACTGCCCGGGCTGCCAGCCGCTGCCGCGCGGCAAGCGACTGGCCGCCGGCGCCCGCGAAGCGCTGG
>PLTW01000142.1:1640-2684 GCA_003164655.1 Actinomycetota bacterium | reverse complement strand
CGGGGATGTAGGTGGTGACCTCGATGCCGTTGGTCAGCCGGACGCGCGCGACCTTGCGCAGAGCGGAGTTGGGCTTCTTGGGCGTGTGGGTGTAGACACGCGTACAGACGCCCCGCTTCTGCGGCGATGCCTTGAGTGCGGGGGTCTTGGCCCGCTTGATCTTGTTCTCGCGGCCTTTGCGCACGAGTTGGTTGATCGTGGCCATGCAACCTTCCTGATTGTCGTTCGGCGATGCCGCCCTCGCGGACGGCAGTCGCGTAGTCTACCAAGGTTGGCGGGCGGGAGCAAGGCGCGTCCGCGCCTTGCTCCCGCCCGCTCGCCTGTGATGCGCCTTAGTCGAGCGGTGAGCCTCCGTAGCCGAGCGCCTCGATGGCCTCCTGCTGCGCCTCGCGCTTCCAGGCGGGCTCGATCTCGATCGAGCGGTAGCGCCGCAGGCCGGTGCCGGCCGGGATGAGCTTGCCGATGATGACGTTCTCCTTGAGGCCGACCAGGTTGTCGACCTTGCCTTCGATGGCGGCGTCGGTGAGCACCTTGGTGGTCTCCTGGAAGGAGGCCGCCGAAAGGAAGCTCTCGGTGGCCAGCGATGCCTTGGTGATGCCCAGGATCACCTGTTCGGCCTCGGCGGGCTGTCCGCCCTCGGCGACGGTCCGCTCGTTTTCGACCCGGAAAGGATGCCGGTCGACGAGCTGGCCGGGCAGAAAGACGGTATCGCCCTGCGTGAGGATGCGCACCTTCTTCATCATCTGGCGGACGATGATCTCGATGNNCCTGCACTTCGTCGACCAGGTAGCGTTCGGTGCGGGTGTCGCCGCCGGTACGCAGCAGGTCGGCCGGATACAACGAGCCCGGACTCAGGGCCGCGCCGGCTTCGACGATGTCGCCTTCTTCGACCAGCAGGTGCGTGCGCCGCGGGAACGTGTACTCCTTCGAGGTGCCATCGTCGGCGATCACGGTGAGCTTGGGGCCGCGCTCGCCCTCCTGGACCTCGACCCGTCCGGGGGCCTCGGCGATACGCGCCACGCCCTTGGGCTTGCGGGCCTCGAA
>PLTW01000142.1:0-1633 GCA_003164655.1 Actinomycetota bacterium | reverse complement strand
CTCGCCGATGGACTGCGCGGCGATGTGGCCGACCGCGTCGCCGATATCGGCCTCGGAGTTGGTGGCCAGGCGGTAGCCGTAGCAGTGCTGGCAGACACCGTGCTCGGCGTCGCACTTGAGGACGCTGCGCACGGGGACCACCGGATCGGTCTCCTTGCTCCTGCCGAGGAACTCGACGATGCCGGTCCGCGTCTTCTCGTCGATGGCCGTGTTGCGGTCGTAGGCGACCTCGCCGGTCTCCTCGTCGACCAGGGCCTTGCCGAGGTAGCGGCCGATCAGGTTTTCGTTGGGCTCGTGCGTCCAGACCGGCAGGCTCTCGGCTTTGGCCCGGGCGCTCGCCTTGACGATGATCTTGGCGTTGGGCCGGTCGCCGAAGAGCTCCTTGAGGAGTCCCATGGCGCTGGCGTCGATCGTCGAGCCCTTCTTGAGCACGACGCGGTCGCTGCGCGGCCGCACGACGTCCTGACCCAGGACGGTGCCGAGCAGTGCCTGGTTGTCGTCTTTGCGGGTCGACCACGGCGACATGGGGACCGACTCCTTGGTGCCGCAGTCCTCTTCGCGAATGATCACGTCCTGGGCGACGTCGACGAGACGGCGCGTCAGGTAGCCCGAATCGGCCGTGCGCAGCGCCGTGTCGGCAAGGCCCTTGCGGGCGCCGTGGGTGGAGATGAAGAACTCGAGCACCGAGAGGCCCTCGATGAAGCTCGACTTGATCGGCCGCTCGATGATCTCGCCCTTCGGGTTGGACATCTGACCGCGCCAGCCGGCGAGCTGACGGATCTGCTTGATGTCGCCGCGGGCGCCGGAGGTGGCCATCATGTAGATCGGGTTGAGCGGGTTGAAGTTCTCGCGGGTGGCGGTCGTGATCTGCACGTCGGCCTCGCGCCAGATCTCCTCGATCTTCTCGCGCCGCTCGGAGTCGGTCAGAAAGCCGCGGTTGTACTGCTCCTGGACCTGGGTGACCATGTCCTCGTGGGCGGTCAGGATCTCGGCCTTGCGCTTCTCGGGGATGACCACGTCGTTCTTGGACACGGTCACCGCCGCCCGCGTGGCATAGCGAAAGCCGACCGCCTTGAAGACGTCGAGCAGGCGGGCGACCTTGGTGGCGCCGTAGGCGGCCACCAGCTCGTTGATGAAGGCCGCCAGGGCCTTTTTGGTGACGTTGTCGTTGAGAAAGACGTAGCTGGCCGGGTCGAAGTCGTCTTCGAGCAGCTCGCGCAGCCCGTTTTCGATCTCCATGTTGAAGATGGCCCGGCCGACCGTGGTGATCACGCGAGTGCCGTCGGCGAGACGCAGCCTGATGGCCTTGCGCGTGAACTCGGCGATGCCGGCGGCCCGCTGCACGGGCACCTGGCGCTGGTCGAGCAGGCGCTGTTCGTAGGCTTGCACGACCTCTTCGTAGCTGGCGAAGGCCGGCAGGGTCTCGGCGAAATCGTCGAGCGTGGCCTGGCTCAGGTCGCCCTTGGCGTGGTAGGTGAGGTAGTAGGCGCCGATGACCATGTCCTGCGACGGCACGGCGATGGGCTTGCCGTTGGCCGGCGAGAGGATGTTGTTGGTCGACAGCATGAGCGTGCGGGCCTCGGCCTGCGCCTCCCAGGAGAGCGGGAGGTGAACGGCCATCTGGTCGCCGTCG
>PLTW01000044.1 GCA_003164655.1 Actinomycetota bacterium | reverse complement strand
GCGTCGTGTCGAAGTCGACGTAGCTCGTCGAGCCGACAGTGTCGTAGGGCTGCAGAATCGGCAGCAGCGTCCGCACCCCGGGCGTCGAATCGACGATCGCCCGGTAGATCTTGTCGGCGGCGGTGTGCGCGTACTCGACGAGCAATAGCATCTGCGGAAAGCAGCCGTCCTTGCAGGTGAGGCACTGTCGGCGCCAGCGGCGCGCCGCGTCGAGTATCTGCGGGAAGAGCCAAGGGCGGCGGTCCTCGCCCGTGGCGTTACCGGGGCTCGTGCGGTCGCCGCAGAAGTACTTCTCGTAGACCAGCTTGGCGAGCAGAAAGTCGACTTCCTGGTCGCGGTGCGTCTTGAGCTGGTCGAGCGTGTGGACGCTGCCCAGGCCGATGAGCGGATCGACCTCGACCTTGGTCGGCACGCCGGCCGTGGAGAGCGGCATGCCGGCGCTGTCGTCGAACTCCACGCGCAGCTTCTCGCCGGCGAGCTCGTAGCGGTAACCGGTGAGCCGTGGGAACGTGAGCTCGTGGGCGACGCGCTCGGCGAGCGCTCGCACACGCGTTGCCTTTTTGGGCAAGACCGGCGTGCTGACCTGCGGCCCCACCGGGATGAATGAGAAGGGCACGCCGTAGACCTCGGCGTACTCGGCCGGGAACAGGTCGGTCTCGGAGTCGGTGACATACGTGGTGCGGCGCAGCGCCCGACCGACGACCTGCTCGCAGAGAAGCTGCGTCGAGAAGGCGCGGATGCCGAGCACGTGGGTCACGGTGTTGGCGTCCCAGCCCTCGGTGAGCATCGAGACGCTGACCACGCACTTGATCTGCTCGCCGAGGCGCCCAGGCTTGCCCACCGTGTTCATGACCTCACGAAGGAGGTCCTCCTCGGTGATCGCCTCGGGGTCGCGCTCGGGGAAGCGCTGACGGTACTCGGCCTTGAACTCGTCGATCTCTCGAGCCACGAGCTTCTTGAACTCGGGCGTGAGCTGCTCGCCGGACTCGATCTGTGCTGAGTCGATGAGGATGGTGTTGGGGCGCTGCGTCCACAAACCGTGCTCCACGTTGCTGAAGAGCCTGAGGCTGCCCGGCGCGATCACGGTCTTTGCGTCGGACCCTGCGCCGATCGTCTGCTCCCAGCCGGCGATCCAGTCGAAGACAAGCTTGGAGACGTTGGTGTTGTTGCAGACGACGATGAACACCGGCGGCGTGAGCAGGGCGCCCTGCCCGGCGGCGTCGGCGGCGCCCCGCCAGGCCTCGTAGTACTTCTCGTAGTTGCCGTAGAGGCTGAGCAGCGCCGCCTGCAGCTCCTTGGGCAGCTCGGGCATGCCGCCGGCGAGATCGTCGGCCTTGCGGCCCTTCTTTGGGAGGCTGTCTTTGACGTGCGGCCAGAGGTGACGGTACATGGGGATGACCGAGGTCATGGAGTCGTCTGAGACCGGCACGCGCGGCACCTTGACGATGCCGCACTCGATCGCGTCGACCAGTGAGAAGTCGCTCACTACCCAGGGAAAGAGCGTGCCCTCGGAGTAGCCGGATCCGCGCAGAAAGAACGGCGTCGCCGAGAGGTCGTAGATGGCGCGGATGCCGATCTTGCGCTTGATGGCCTCGAGGCCGCTGATCCAGACGCGGGCCTCCTCGTCGCGCTTCTCGGCGTCCTTCTTGTCCTCGCCCTTGAGAGCAGCTTCGTCGATCTCGTCCTCGCGCTCTGC
Source organism: Actinomycetota bacterium (assembly GCA_003164655.1). Lineage (GTDB taxonomy): Bacteria > Actinomycetota > Thermoleophilia > UBA2241 > UBA2241 > Bog-752. The sequence goes on along the minus strand of PLTW01000044.1, from coordinate 11,300 downwards.
CGGCTTGCCGCGATAGCAGTGGTGCGACTCGTCGTTTATGACCACGATGCCGCGCTTGCCGCCGAACTCGCGACAGACGCGGCGCACCATCTCGTCGGGCGTCTCGGTGAAGGGGCTCGGCGCTGCTGAGTCGCGGCCGGCCAGGATGCGCTTGGTCAACTTGCCGGCCGCGATCTTCTCGCGCAGCAGGAACGTATGGAAGTTGGTGATCACGACCTTGGCGCGGTTGAGGCGTTCCATGAGCTCGACCGGCACGACGTCGAGCTTGCGGTAGTAGCTGTCGGAGTCGTTGGGCAGCAAGACGCGCAGGCGATCGCGGATGGTGATGCCCGGCGCCACGATGAGAAACGAGTCGCTGAAGCGGGCGTCCTGCGAGTCCTCGATCTTGTTGAGTGCATGCCAGGCGATGAGCATCGCCATGACGACGGTCTTGCCGCTGCCGGTGGCCATCTTGAAGGCCATGCGGTCGAGCTCCGGGTTGGCGGTCTCGTTGGCCTCGCGCAGCTTGTTGGTCAGGTACTGCTTGCCAGCCTTGCCGACGCATTCAGTGAGGTAGATCGCTGTCTCGGCCGCTTCGATCTGGCAGAAGAAGAGGCGGCGGTCGCGGTCGGGTCGCTGCCAGTACTCAAGCAAGCGGCGCGTTGTGCGGGTGACGCCCGGGTAGTCGCGCCTGCGCCAGTCGCCGACGGCGACACGCACGTCGTTGATGTAGTCATTCTCGCGCAGACGATCGTCGGTCCACTCGGTGCCGAGCTCGAGCTGCTTGCCTTTCTTCTTGGGCTGCGCCACAGGGATGAAGTAGGCACTGGGTCGGCGTGAGCTGACGATCTCGTCGGTGATACCGTCATCGTCGAACCTGTAGTGCTTGCCCGGTTCAACGAAGGCCGAGTTGATGACGGGGTTCTCGATGACGGCTTGGCGCACGTGGCCCCCCACGGTCTGCTGACCCGCGTCGTGGCTGACGCTGCGTCTGAGTCTACAAGACCGGCGTGACGTAGGGCGAGGGCGGACGACCTTCTCTGGCTGCGGACTGCGCGACACGGACCGTCGGCTGCTGCCTCTGGCCACGGCCCCAAACGGCGCCCGTCTGGCCCTGCGCCGCGCACCCGCCGCATCACTCCACGTGATGTGGCACCTCCGGAAACCCCAGAACTGCAGCGTCCATACCGTCGACGCCGACGCTGGGCCGACCTGCCATGACGTGCACGGCCAGCCTTACCCCGGTAGTGGAGCGCCCCCTCTCTAAGCTGGATTGAGAGGCATCTGCTGCTCGCGCGGATGCGGCCGGATTGACTCCAAGTAGTAGATGGTGCGGGAGGGAAGGACGTTGTCCACCTGCGCCTTTGTGATCACCAGCAGCCCTGCCTCGACCCGCGAGCCCAGCTTGACGGACTTGAGCTCGCCAACCGCCTTGTCCAGTACCTTCCCTGTGAACTCCTCGTCGTCGACTGCCAGGTGATACGTTCGCTTCTCGACATCGCCACCGACAAGGATCCCCGACACCAACTTGGGCTGCTCGTTCACCTCGATCAACTCCATCCAATCAAGGCGTTCCTTGGCCATGCGCGACGTGAAGGCAATGCTGTGGCTGAGTCCCCTGGATGCTACTGCGATGGAACTTCGATGGCGGACGAGGGAGTTCATCATGTCCTGGTAGCCAGACCTCACCCGGTCCAGACGCATGAGCGTGAGGAACTCGCCGACGTCGGGATCCGGTGAGAACAGTGACGCTGTGGATTCGAGCACGCCCGGTCCGAAGAGTTGGCCCGGCTGCGGAGGCATCGTCAGGCGAACTGCGAAGGACCCCGCCGAGAAACCGGCGACCATGAGTCGCACGGATTCGCGGATCTCTCCCCTCACGGCACCTCGCGGGGTCGACTCGCCGGCGCGCGCCTGGGCAACTGCATCTACCAGCCGCTGGAGCGAACCGAGCATGTCGGCCAGGAATCCCGCCTGCACGGAGTTCTCGGTCACGGCGTCACCGGACAGAACGATCTCAGCGTCGCCTCCCTCTTCAACAAGCAAAGCCGCCGATTCCTCCGCGAGCAGCTCCGACTCTCTGGCTTCAACGGAGAGGAGCGAGACCTCCGCGCCAAAGTCCGGAGCCGCCAGCCCCGCGAAGGCTTGCTTCACATCGCGGAGGCGACCGAGGTCTGCCCGGACCTCCTCGAGTGTGCGAGGGGCGATCACGTCGTCGTGCGCCTCCACCTCAAACCTCCGTTGAGACGTTGGGTTGTTTGTCCCGATCCCCTAGACCCATGCTCAGGATTCCCTTCCCCACTCCGGGCAACTCGCCGCCTTGAGGATTCGGCAGGGAACGAGTCCGACCAAAGAACTCACGCCAGTATCGTCTCCAGGCATCGAATGCAGGAAAGGCCGGGTGAGCCGGCTCATAGGCCGCGACGACGTAGGAATGTGTCCTGTAGGCTTGTGACACTTGACCGCTCGCGAGAACCTCCCGGACGAAGTCCTTGGCGTCGTCAGAGAGGGCGCCCAGCTGGTCTGCGCGGGAGAATGTGACGACATCGACATCTCGAGGCGCTCGCTTCGTCGTAGTGTAGGAGCCGTCGACCCATTGGACCCCGGCGACGCCGTGCGACTTGGCTCTCGATCGAAGCTCGAAGAAGCCGTCCCGGATAAGCCCACGTGTCGGATCAGCCGGGAACGGATCGACGAGGAGTTGAGAGAAGCGCTTTTCGTCGCAAGGGTGAACACCCTCAGGCAGGAGCCCACGATGGTCGAACTGGACCGCCAAGTATCCCCCCGCGCCGCTACAGCACCTTGCCCGACTCTGAGGCGCGATACTACCGCAACGCATGAGTTCCCGCACGACGTTTCGCTGCCCATCCACCTTTGAGCCCAGCGCGGCTGCCCCGCGGGTGAGCTCACGCGCTCGACCAGCGGTGCCCGCGTGGAAGTGCACAAGGTGGGACACAGGACCGCCATGCGGCCTCAGATCCCGCCGCAAAGGGCGCCCTACGCCGATGTCGCGCCGACCGGCGAATCCAGCCCCTGGCGCCAGAACACTGCGGAGCGCCATCACCGTTTCTCGCTCCACCACTCCGGGCCCAAGCCGGTCGGACGAGCCTCGTTTGCGATGCGAATCCGCAAGATGGCGACGGCCAGCTCATCCGGTTCGAGCTCCGCAAGCTCGAAGGCCGGCAGGTGGGGATAAGCGATCTCTCCGTCGTCCTCTGCGACCGCCTGGGCCAGGAGGTTGTAGCTTCTGGCCGCGCGCCGCACATCCGCCAGGAGGTCCTCGCTCTCGTGCGGCCCCAGCAAGATGTCGAGCTCGCGAGGCACGCGAGCCCAGGAGTCGGCACAGTGCACGCCAGCAACGGCGCTGGCCTCCTCGATCACCTGCAGGAAGGCAAGGAGCGCGGAGGCGCTGACGGCGGCCGCCTTGCGCAGGTCGCCGAGCAGCTCAGCGAGAGGGCGTCCGCCGCTGGCGGCGTAGGTCTCCTCAATGCGTCGCACGTGCATGACGTCACCAAGCTCGGCAAGCCAGTAGCAGGCGCCGCACTCACGTGGCTCAACGCCGCCCGCGCTTGGCTCGGCGGCGTCTTCGCGCTCAAGGCTGGCGGCGATCACATACAGGCGCGACAGCTCCGCGACCTGGGCTGAAACTCGGTAGCGTTCCAGCTGCCGCTGCAGTTCACCGAGCAATTGCTCGGTCTGCAGGCTTACCAGGTGCGCCTCGCAGAGCATCAGCCGCAGAGCCTCATGGAGGTCGAGCATGCGGTGGTAGTCGGCGCCGTCCTCTGGCGTGCGCAGCGCCGCCTTGATCGCCAGGATGTCTCTGTCTGAGAGAAAGCCCTGTCCGCCGTAGTCGAGCTCCATGAGTTCCTGGACCGCGAGGCGCCCGGCCTCCCGGCCAGAGAGGCCTTTGGCTATCAGGCGATCGATGTCGGCCTTGAGCGCCACCTAGGGCCGCCGGTCGAGCGCCGCCTCGATGCGCTCGAGCTTGTCCTCTAAGACGCTGAGCTCGGCGGCCTTCAGCTGGCCCTTGAGGATCTCGAGCTCATGGTGGGCCTGCTCGGCGTCGATGCGGCCCGTCCGGTAGCGTTGCAGCGTCTCATCCATGGCGGCGGCGATCTGCGTGGCGCCCAGGTTCTGCCGGCCGACGATCACCGTGACGTTGTCCGCCTCTGGCTCGGGCCGCGGCTTGCGGTCCAAGCCGAGCAGCTCACTACGGCGCTTGGAGATCTGCAGGGCCACACGGGCGGCCTTCTCATCGCCGCTCTTGGCCCGCGGCCACTGGCCCATGAGCAGGCGATCAAGGCGGACCACCTCCAGGCGACGCAGCTTCTCTGCCTGTTCGTCTGTTGCTGCCGACTGACGGGCCATGGCGCGTTCGACTGCCTTGAAGGCGCCGCTTGGCGTCATGCCGAGAGCCTCACCGATCATGGCGTAGCTCGCGCCGCCAAGACGAAGCTCGAGGGCTTGCTCTTCGTGCTGGCGTGCTCGAAGGAACCTGGCAGCCGTGCGGCTCACGGTGTGTTTCCTTGCGATGCGTTTCCCGAACACTGACGCTCCGCAGCAAAGTCGTGATTGCCACGGGCTGAGCGTCCCAAGACAGATTTGCCCTGCGGACCCAGCGTGTCAGCCAGGGAAGCATCGCTCGCCAATGTCGGCGCACTCCCATATAGCATGTAGCTGGCTCGGCGACCGACAGGAGAACAATGGCCCGAATCAGACTTGATCTGACCAGCTCGAAGGCCAAGTTGGCGCGTGCGAGAGAACACCTCGAGGCGCTCCAGCGAGAGGTCGCAGTCGTTCTTTACGAGGACCCCCCGTATGCCGTCAGGTTCAGCGAGATCGACCCACAGAGCGGTTGGTGCTCGATCGACATCGTACCGCGCGATGCGGGCAAAGAGCGCTTCACACGCCTCGGCATCATCTTCGGTGACGTCATACACAACCTGAGGTGTGCACTCGATTACGTGGTGGTGGCGCTGGTCGAGTCGAGCGCCGCCCAGCTGACGACCAAACACCAGTTCCCGGTGTTCGACAACGCGCAGTCCTATCGAGCCACGGTCGGGCCGCCCCACGCACTCAACAAGAACGGTCTCCTTGGCGGCGTCCAGCATGGGGCGGACCTCGTTGAGCGGCTGCAGCCGTACAAACGCGAGGGCGACCCGGACGCCGATCCCCTGTGGCATATCCACCGCTTCTCGAATGCCGACAAGCACTGTCAGATCGCGGCTACCCTGCCACTGCTCGGGGCAGGCAGCATTCGCATCGCTCATGGCTCGACGATCATCGGCCGCTGGCAACCCGACACTCTGCCCCCGTGGGCGGCCGAACAGCAGTACGAGGTCGGCCGCCTGCAGTTTGCATCGCCCTACCCGTTGGCCTCGGAGCTCGGCGTAGAGGACAAGATCGCCGTGGACGTGGCCTTCGGCACCGCTCCCATTGGCAAAGAGGAGCTGGGGCCCGCGATCACGCTGCCGGTCCTTGGCGAGTGCTGTGATCACGTGGCCACCGTGCTCGATCGCTTTGGCAGGCTTTGATATGCATGAGGCAGCTCGGCCACGCGGCTGAGCCCGTGTAGACGCCAGTCGCCTCGTCTGGATTGTCAGTTCGGACTCCATCGCTATCACACCGCTGCCAGGCGCTCGACAGCAACCTCCTCGAAGCTGCGGCCGTCGCCCTCGAGGGCGGGCTGCGTGCCGGTGTAGGTGGCCCAGCGCTTGCAGATGACGTCACAGAAGCGCGGATCGATCTCCAGGCCGTAGCAGCGCCGTCCCAGCGTCTCGCAGGCGACAAGCGTAGTGCCGCTGCCCAAGAAGCAGTCGTAGACCTCGCCTGCGTGGTTGCGCACCGGGCGGGCCATGCACTCCAGAGGCTTCTGGGTGGGGTGGTCGTAGCGTTCCTCGGCACTGCCACCCATCAGCGCCTTGGGCGAGGCCAGCTCCCAGACCGTGCTCTGGTCGCGGTTGCCGATCCAGCGGGCACTGGCCCCCTTTCTCACCGCATACCAGCAGGGCTCGTGCTGCCAGTGGTAGGCGCTGCGGCTGATCACCAGGGCCGTCTTCACCCAGACGATCTGCTGGCGCAGCTCAAAGCCGAGGCGCTCAATGCCGGCCGCCACCTCGAGCATGTGGGCCGTGGCATGCCAGACGTAGGCTACCTCGAGGCTTGGTACCAGGGCGAAGGCCGCCGACCAGTCGGCGGTCTGGTCGCCGCTGATGCCGGCCGGGCGCATGTAGCTGTGCTCGGCGGGGCCCAGGCCGTTGAGCAGGGCTCTGTCTCGCCACTCCATGTCGAGCTCCACGCCGTAAGGCGGATCGCAGACCAGCAGGCGGGGCGCGGCACCATCGAGCACGCGCTCCACCATCACGGTATCGGTGGCATCGCCGCAGCCAACGCGATGGCCGAGGTCACCGAACAGCCAGACGTCGCCCATACGACTCGTGGGCCGCTCGGGTACATCGGGGATCAGGTCGGGGTCGCAGAGGCCCTCGCGCTGCAGCACGGCGGCCAGCAGTGCGTCGAGCTCGGGGCGCTCGAAGATGCCGGAGAGATCGACGCCGCCCTGCAGGTCGGCCAGCAGCTGGTCGGTGTCCCACTCGAGGCCGAGCTCGGAGGTGCGGTTGTCGAGGTAGGCGAGGTGGCGGGCCTTCTCGTCGGTTGCGAGGTCCAAGTCGCTGCGGCACACGACGACGAGTTCGTGGCCGTCGGTCTCAACGGTGCGCACCGGCAGGCCCAGCTTGCGCGCCGCTTCGAGGGTCTTGTTGCCGGCGATCACGACACCGTCGCGGTCGGCGAGGACCGAGCGGCCGGCGCCGCACTCCCGCAGGCTAGCTTCAAGCATGGCGCGGCCGCGATCGGTACCTTTGTTTGCATTGTCGGGGTCGGGCACGAGGTCGTCGAGCGACCGCGGGCGTTTGTCCTCACTCATTGTCGTCTCCTGTGTGGGCCGGATATCACTTGGCAGATTTCGGGGCTTTCGAGGGCATGCGGGCGGGCGTCGGCTGACTGGGCGTTGCGCGGACTTCTCGGGCGTGGCCAGAAGCGCTTCGGCTGCGAACGATTGTTCGTTTCTTTCGTTTCGTCGTAAGGGTGGAGAAAGCACGTTCAGGCTCAAGTGAAACAAACACACACGTAGTGTTTAAGAGTGTGTGTGAGAGTGACGGACTAAATCCGCTCTGTTTCGTGTCCAACGAAAGAAACGAACGAAACGAAAGAAGTACGTCAAGCACCTTCGTCCTCCGCAGCTCCGGCTGAGTCAACGCACGCCTGCCACACTTCAGGCGGCCGGCCGGCGCCCGCTTCTGGTGTGGCGCGCCTGATAAGCCCGGCCGAGGCGAGACTCTCCAGGGCGTCGTCGATCTGGACCTTGGTCTTGTTGCCGGCGAACAGGGCATTGATCTGGGTACGGTTCAACTGGCTCGAGTGTCTGATGGCATCCAGGATCCTGTCGGCGATGCGATCGCCGGTCCTATCGCCGAAGATGTAGCGCGCCGACTCGGAGCAGTAGCGCCAGACCTCAAGTGCGGCCTCCAGGTGCACGAACCTGATTTCGCGACAGCCGTCAGCTAGAGCGTAGAGGAGCGCGATGCGCAGCACCTGGGGCTGACCGCGGGCGACGATCTTGCCCAAAAGACCGGGCACGTCCGGCATTAGACCCTCGTATCTGGCCACCCACAAGGGCTTGGCGTCTTCGCCCCAGGGCACGTCGCCGTCGAGCTCACCGGCATGGATGTGCCCGGCAGCGTCCTGCAGAGCGTGGATGTGGGGCTCGAGTTCGGCGCGATCAGCCTTGCCCCCGAAGGGCAGCTGCTTCTGGCGCTCCGCGCACACCCACAGAAAACGGTTGGCAAAGCCGTTTGCGGCATCCACGTCGGAGAGCGCCCGTTGCAGCTCCTCAGCCGTGATGTGAGCGACCAGGCAGACGTGGGCGCCGGTGGTGCGGTCGTGAGTCCCCTTCGTCATGACGGCGGCGCTGCCCGTGTCGTAGAGATCGCGGATGATCGCCGAGAGGGTGTTGTCCTTGCGTGCCATGACCGTGAACACGCGGGCAAACTCGGCTTCCTGCACCAGGAGACGTTTGTCGGTGACGCCGGCGTCGGTCAGCACGGGGTCCTGCTTCTTGTCTTTGGACTCCCACTTGGGATTGCGCACCCGATAGATCAGGCCTTCACCGGTCGATAGCCCGCCCGCCAGGCAGCCATCCGCCCACTCGGGGTCGACCTCGCTTAGCGCCGCCAAAGGTGGGCCCGACGACATGCCCTTGCGCGCCGCCGACGAGCGACCCACAACGCAGGCAAAGAGGCGTGCCGGGTGGCGGTCGTCGCCAACGCAGTGGTAGGGCCTCGCACTCACGAGCGAGCCCCAGCCGACGAGTAGAGTGACGAGCAGGGCCGCGGGGTCGGCCTCATTGTGGGGCGTCCAGGCCTTGACGAGTCCACCCAGTGGACCGTGGTAGGCGGCCTCGCCCAGCGTCTTCGGCCAGGCAGGGTTGGCGCCGACTGCCCTAGCGGGTGCGTATCTTGTCACGCTCGCTGCGATGCCGAGCACCTCGCGCTCGAGCAGCGGCGGCGCGCACCGCTTGTTCTCTTCGAGCAGTGCCACCACGATCGCTGGCTCGCCGAAGCCGCATCGGCGCATGTTGCCGCCGAGGCTCATCAACGTCGTGTTACGCCGGCCGACCGGGATTTCGGCGTCTGTCCGTGGTTCGGCTGGGGAGGCGTCGGCTTCGGCCGGCCTCTCGGCAAGCGCGGCCGGCAGTTCGGCCGGCTCGCAGTCGGTCAGCCACTCGTAGACTCCCTCTGGCGTCTCTGAACCAGGGGCGACGATATACCCACCCTGGGCGCGCACATCGAGACCGGATGCGAGCTTGCCTGCGGAGCTGCGCAGCTCGTGGCCGTTTGCACGGTAGACGTAGTGCCGGCCGTCCGATGGCGTGCGAGCCACAGCGGTATCGCCAATCTCGGAGCCGAGTTCGTGGCAGAGTGCCTGCCAGCTTTCGAGACCAAGCGCGCCGTTCTTGACGTCCACGTCAACGGTGACGAGGCGCGCGGCGCCGCAAGCGATGCCGATGTTGGCCTGCGGATTCTCACTCCACCAGGCGTTGATCTGCTCGGGGTCTGTTGTGGCATCTTTGAAGCCATGAGCGGTGAGCGGCTTCTTGTCACCCGCGCGGCAAGGGAAGACGGGCCAGCCACGTGCGGCATATCGAAGAGCCATCTCGCGCTTGCTGGGGGAGCTGCTCATGGTCTCAGATCACGACGCAACGCGAGTACAGCCAGTTGCTGCCACAACGAGCAAGCCGGCGTCCAAGTCGTAGTCGACGGGTATTGACGGGCGCGTCGCGTCTCGACGCCTTCCGTGATCAAGTCCGCCGACATGCGGCTCACAGGTCACGACTGGCTGCCTTCTAGCCTTGCGCGAAGACGATCACGCGGGATTCGCCACTGTGATCCGCACTTGGTCGCAATGTCGTGGAGCCAGCCATCAGAACGCCGGCAGGCTTCATAAGTGCTGCTCGCGGAGACCCGGCAGAGAGCCGCGCACTCGCTGAGAGTCAGCATCGGTGGCAGGTCACCCCAGCCCTGCGGCCGGTCACTCGTGATCATCTTCGACCGCCGCCAGCAGGTCCGCCGGGTCGCCTGCCCAGTCGAGCGCATCGGCGAGGCGTTGGAGCTCGATGGAGTCGGCACGCGGCACAAGCCTGCCCAACTCGAGCTGTCCGATCCTTGCCGGGTGCACCTCGGCGCGATAGCCAAGATGCGCGCGCGTTAGGCATTGCTGCTCCCGAAGACTTCGAAGGATGTTCGGCATTGAAACCCTCCTGAATTGCGCTTAATCTATCGATGAGATATTGTACCGGTGCAGTATTTCAGGGAGGATACTACTTGCCACGCGACACAAAGCAGACTGCCGAGCGTGCGGCACGCCGCCGCTTCAACCAAGAGCTCGCCGCCCGCGGTGGCGGCGGTGAGGTGACCGACGAGGAGCTGATCGACGTCATCGGCCTTGCTGACGACGAAGATCGTCCCGCTAGTCTCGCCAAGTTAGAGGCGGTGGACTTCGCCGATGCGGTCGGCACCGTCTTCGCGCGACGCCAGACCTACGGCCACTTGGCTCTCCCGACACGCACCGTCCATGAGAAGCCGCGAACAGAGACGCCGCAACGGAACTCTCCCCTGGCTAGCGAGGGATGGCGGGCCTTCCTCGCCGGGCGTCAGGAGCGCGTGCTGGCGAGGTTCGTCAGCGAGCGCGACGACGCGCGCGCTCAGCTCGGCCTGCAGCCACTGATTCCGATGTCGCAGACGCGATCGGCGCAGCGTGCGTGGCTCGGAGGCGACCACGATGAGGAGATTCGCGACCTGATTATCCCCGAGCTGGGTGACTCGTTCGAAGACGACGAGATAGCGGAGTACGTAGCGCAGCTCGGCGACGACACCGCCTACGGCTTCGGATATGCAAACGCCGCCAGACTATGGGCACAGGGCGAGGAGCTGGCAGCGCTTGCCGGTCAGAAGCAAGCATTCGAGTGGCTTCTCGCCTACATCGCCAGGCAGCCCAGCTCGCGCGCCTCCGAGACGCTGTGGTGGTGCGACACACCGGAGCAGGTCGTAGCGCTGCCCTTCCCCGCGAAATGCTACCCCCTGCGCACGCTACGCGACCTCGCGCGAAGCATCGCGAGCGCGGCCGGCTGCCACGAGAGCGAGGCGACCACGTGGCTGCTCGCCGACGTTCCGCCGCAGGTGCCGGGGACGATGAGTGTCGTCTCCTATCCCGCCACCATTGAGTGGGCCCGTGAACCGGACGGCACCCCATTTGTCGTTCCCCACGCGGAGCGACGCTACGTCATTACGGTAGCTTCAGGCCTCGTCTCACCCGACGAGGTTCGGGCGCTCTACCGTCGCGTAAGGAACGCGGACTATGGCCTGTCGACGGACCCCGCCGCACGGCAGTCCGTATGGTCGGCCGAGCTGGCGCGTTTCGTGGCAGGCGAACGCCACTCGAGTCTGATGGGAGGTGGCGGGATACCGACGTGGGAAGAGATGTGGCGCCGCGTCGCCACGCAGCACCTGCCGACGTGGGAAGAGATGTGGCGCGACTGGAACGCACGCTACCCGCAGAAGCCGTTCACAAGCTGGCGAGCGATGCGCTCAAGCTACCTGAACGCGACCACACACACTGCGGCATCTGGCGAACCCGACGACCCGAAGGAGTCAAACAGATGAAGGGCTCCATCCTCAAGCGCACAGGTCCCCAGGGTCCGACCTATCGCGTCCGCGTTGAGCTGCCACGCGACGAACAGGGACACCGTCGCCAGCGTTCCTACA
>PLTW01000021.1:9686-30626 GCA_003164655.1 Actinomycetota bacterium | reverse complement strand
TTCGTGAAGAATCCGGGCTAGTGGGCGACCTTCTTGGAGAAGCGAAAGCCGCGCTGCATGGCGCGCTGGGCGCCGCCGCGATAGAGCATCTTGCCGGGCCGCTTGGGCACGTCTTTGGAGTCGGGGATGTGGCGGTGCTCGTACTCAAAGCCGGGCAGGTCGCGGCGTTCGATCTCGGAGCCGATCAGGCGCTCGATCGCCTTGAGCTCGTGCACGTCGTCGGCTGTGAGCAGAATGACGGCCTCGCCGCTGGCGCCGGCGCGGGCCGTGCGGCCGATGCGGTGGACGTAGTCCTCGGGCTTGGTGGGGATGTCGTAGTTGACCACGTGGGAGATGCCGTCGACGTCGATGCCGCGGGCCACGATGTCGGTGGCGATCAGCACGGAGTAGCGGCCGTTCTTAAAGCCTTCGAGCGCCTTCTCGCGCTGCGACTGCGTGCGGTTCGAGTGCATGATCGTGCCCTTGATGCCGTGTCGGGCGAGGGCGTGCTCGAGCCGGTCGGCGCGGTGCTTGGTGCGCGTGAAGATGAGCGCCCTGGGAGGCTTGTGGTGGCGCAGGAACTGCACGAGCAGGTCGGTCTTCTGGTCGATGTTGACCGGGTAGACGGCCTGGTTGACCTCGTCGACCGGCATGGCGACTTCGCCGATCTGAATGCGGACCGGATCGTGCAGGGTGTCGCGCACGGCTTCGAGGACGCCGCGTGACATGGTCGCAGAGAAGAGCAGGTTCTGGCGCTTTTCGGGCAGCTTGCGGATGATGCGCTGGACGTCGGGCCAGAAACCCATGTCGAGCATGCGGTCGGCCTCGTCCAAAACGACGATCTCGACCTTGGAGAGCGTGAGGTCGCCGCGCTGGATCATGTCGAGCAGGCGCCCCGGTGTGGCGATCACGACGTCTACGCCGCGGCGCACCTTCTGCACCTGCGGTTCGTAGGGCACGCCGCCGTACACGGCCACGACGTGCTGGCCGGTGAGTTTGGCGCAGGCCCGGGCGACCGCGTCGATCTGGGCGCAGAGCTCGCGCGTGGGAGTGACCACGAGCGCGCGCACGCCTTGGCCCTTGCCGAGCCGCTGCAGGATGGGCAGCACGAAGGCCGCCGTCTTGCCGGTACCGGTCTGGGCGCAGCCCACGACATCGCGACCGGCGATGATCTGGGGGATGGCCTGCTCCTGGATGGGGGTCGGCTGTGTATAGCCGAGCCGCTCGACGGCGTCGAGCATGGGACGGTCGAGGCTGAGTTCGGAAAAGCTGAGTGTCATGGGGTAGTGAAATCTCCTTCTGAGGCCGTGACCGCCGGCGGGCCCGCAGACGCATGACAACGCGCTGGGGCTGCCTGGCTCGACGCCCGGCAGGCCGCGCGCGAACGCGGGCGTGCCGAGTAGAGCTGGGACGGTCGGATAGGGATGACAGCTTCCTTTCCTGGGCGAGAAAGCTGCCGGTGGACTCAGGTTTCTCTAGTCGGCTTTGAAGAGGATCCGGGCCGCGGGGGCGGTTTGGGATCTGCACCGGCTCTTCGTGTCTACGATGATGACCATAGCAGGTATCACCCGTTACGGCAAGAAACAAACGTCTCGCCGGGCGCGACCCGACGCGAACCCCGCGCCCGGCGTCACCGCGAGCGCCGGCGGCGCGCCGTCGAGGCGTCAGCGGCTGGCGAGCCCACCGGCGGTCTCGCCGCCGTCCATGACGATCGTGGAGCCGGTCATGTAGGCGGCCTCGTCGCAGGCCAGGAAGGCCAGCAGAGCCGCCAGCTCGTCGGGCCGGGCGTGGCGGCCCAGCGGGATCATGGCGTTCACGGCGGCGATCATCTCGGGCGAGTACTCGGCCTCCTGCATGGGCGTCATGACGTAGCCCGGACAGACCGCGTTGACCCGCACCGAAGGCGCCCACTCGAGAGCCAGCGTGCGCGTGAGGGCCAGCACGGCGGCCTTGGTGGCGTTGTAGCCGGCGTAGTGGGGGTGACCGACGAGGGCGTTGGTCGAGGCGACGTTGATGATGACCCCGCCGCCGGCCTCGAGCATGCGGCGGCCGGCGACCTGAGCCACGTTGAAGACCCCCGTCAGGTTGGTCTGCAGCACCTGCTGCCACTCGACGGACGTGATCTCCAGAGCGAGGTGCCGAAAGCTGACGCCGGCGTTGTTGATCACGACGTCGGGCACGCCGATCTCGCGGAAGGCGGCGGCGACCTGCGTGAGGTCGCCGACGTCGCAGGCGATGCCGCCGGGAGACGGATGGCGCGAGAGATCGGTGACGGTGCAGCCCTCGTCGGCAAAGCGGGCGAGCGCCGCGGCGCCGATACCGCTGCTGCCGCCGGTCACCACGACCCACTTGCCGGCCAGACCTTTCACATCTGCGATCCTATCAGTCCCGCCCGCCACTCGACCGCTCCGCCGGCTGAGGCGTCGCGCCGCTGGGCTCGACGTCGCGCCGCTGGGTTTGCCATCGCGGTGCCGGGCGGTTTGCATCGGTGCTCCGCCCGGCGGCGGCTGGTAGCATGGCGGCGATCGTGGGAAAGGGCGGTGACGTGAGCAGAGTGGGCGTGATCTCCGACACCCACGGCCGGCTCGACCCGGCCGTGCTCGAGATCTTCGCGGGCGTCGAGCGTATCGTGCACGCCGGCGATGTCGGGGGCGCCGGCGTGCTAGCCGAGCTGGCGAAGATCGCTCCGGTGACCGTGGTGCGCGGCAATACCGACGTCTACTTCGGCGCCGAAGAGCTGCCCGAAGAAGCCGTCGTTGTGGTGGCGGGGCGCCGGTTGCTCGTGGGTCATGTGCGCGCGGCACTGCTGGCCCGCCACCAACCGGCGCGCGAGGGTTGCGACATGGTGGTGACCGGTCATTCGCACCGCTTCGCCGAGTCTTGCGAGGGCGGCGTGGTCTATCTGAACCCGGGCGCGGCGGGCGCGGCGCGCTTCGGTCTGCCGCGCAGCGTGGCGATCGTGGAGCTCGGCGTCGGTCCCCTGAGGGTCACTCGGGTGGAGCTGAAAGAGAGGGGCTGAGGGGGCGGGGCGGGAGATGGTCGGGGTGGGCGGATTTGAACCGCCGACCTCTCGGTCCCGAACCGAGCGCTCTACCAAGCTGAGCCACACCCCGACGGAGTGCGAAGTATACCCGAACCCAGGCTGAGCGACTAGCGCGGGCGGATGCGTGAGAGCGGCCCTGGGCGCCCAGGGCCGCCGCGGCCGCTCCCGGTGCCGCAGCGCCCAGAAGCCGCCGCGGCCGCTCCCGGTGCCGCAGCGCACGTCTTACAGGTCGTCGACCGGTTCGTCGCCGACCGCGGCGGCGGTCGCGGCCGTCTGGCGGGGCGTGCCGGGGGCGCCGAGCGCAGCGGGCTCGCCCCCCTGGCGCACGACCTCGAGGGCGCCCGGAAACGGCTGCAGCGCCCGCTCGAAGATGCCCAGGCTGTAGGCGATGACCAGACCGTAGTTGGTGATCGGCACGCCGGCCTCGCGGCAGCGCACGATGCGGCTGAGCATCTCGCGCCGGTTGGCGGTGCAGGCGCCGCAGTGGATCACCAGGCCGTACTCGGCCAGGGCGGCGGGGTCGGGAAAGTCGTGTCCCTGCACGTGGTCGACCTCGAGCCGGCCACCCACGTACTGGGTGAGCCAGCGCGGTATCTTGACGCGGCCGATGTCCTCGCCGATCGGGTGGTGGCTGCAGTGCTCGGCGATGAGAATGCGGTCGCCGGAGCGCAGGTTCTCGATGGCCAGCGCTCCGGCGACCTGCGAGGTAAGGTCGCCCTTGAAGCGCGCGAACAGTATGGAGAAGCTCGTCATGGGCACGTCGAGCGGCGTGTCGGCCGCCACCTTGAGGAACGCCTGCGAGTCGGTGACGACCAGCTTGGGCGGGCGGGTGAGCCGCGCGATCGCGTCTTTGAGCTCGCGCTCCTTGACGACCAGGGCCATGGCGTCGGCGTCCATGAGGTCGCGAATGGCCTGCACCTGGGGCAAAATGAGGCGGCCTCGCGGGGCTTCTTTGTCGATCGGCACGACGAGCACGGCGAGTTCGCCCGGGCCGACGAGGTCGCCGAGGATCGTCGGGTTGTCGACAAAGTCGGCCGGAGCGGCGGCCAGCAGCGCCTGACGAAAGTCGAGCACGCCGCGGCCCAGCGAGGCCGCCGTGCGCACGACCTGCGCGCCGGCGGCGCGCAGGCGCTCCTCGTGGGCCGACGGTGGGCTGGCCAGGTCGATCTTGTTGAACACGACCACGGTGGGGATCTCGCGCGCCACGAACTCTTCGAGGATCATGTCCTCGTAGTCGCCCCATTCGCCGGCCGTCGCCACGAGCACGCCGAGGTCGGTGCGCTCGAAGACCTGCAGGGTGCGCGCGGCGCGCAGCTCGCCGAGGGCGCCGACGTCGTCGATGCCGGCCGTGTCGATGAACAGCACGGGGCCCAGGGGCAGCAGCTCCATCGGTTTTTCGACCGGGTCGGTCGTAGTGCCGGCCTGGTCGGAGACGATCGAGACGTCCTGCCGGGTGATGGCGTTGAGCAGGCTCGACTTGCCGACGTTGCGGCGGCCGAACAGGCCGATGTGCAGACGCATGCCTTTGGGCGCGCCGATCATTCGCTGGATCCTCTCGTCGCCGGGGTGGGTGTGCCGAGCCGGCAGACCGCCTCGGCGCTCAGCAGCTCGTCGAAGCGTGCGGCGCTCACCAGGCCGCCGTCGACGGCGGCCGCGCGCACACTCACGCCGCGGGCGCTGGCCGCCTTCACGACTTCGCAGGCGGCGTCGTAGCCGATCTCGGGCACCAGGGCCGTCGCCGCGGCCGACGAGGAGTCGACGTGGCGCCGGCAGACCGCTTCGTTGGCCACGATGCCCTCGACGCAGTGGCGGCGCAGCATGAGGCAGGAGCGCTGCAGCAGCAGCAGGCTCTCGAGCAGGCAGGCGGCGATGAGCGGCAGGAAGGGGTTGAGCTCGAGGCTGCCGGCCGCCGCGGCCTGGGCGATCGTCGAGTCGTAGCCCATCACCATCATGGCCGCCTGACTGACCGCTTCGGGGATCACGGGGTTGACCTTGCCCGGCATGATCGACGAGCCCGCCTGCCGCGCCGGCAGACGGATTTCGCCAAGGCCGGCCTCGGGGCCGCTCGACAGCAGGCGCAGGTCGGAGCACATCTTGAGCAGCGACACGGCGCAGGCCTTGATGATGCCGGAGACCTCGACGAAGACGTCGGCGTTCTGGGTGGCTTCGGTCAGGTTCTCGGCCCGCGCGAAGCCGATCGCAGTGAGCTCGCGCAGCGCGTCGACCACGCGAAAGATGTACTGGCGCGGCGCCCCGAAGCCGGTGCCGATGGCGGTGCCGCCGAGATTGACGACGCGCAGGCGCTCCTCGCATTTGTAGATGCGCCAGCGGTCGCGGTTGAGCGATTCGGCGTAGGCGCCCATCTCGCGGCCGAGCGTGGTCAGCACGGCGTCCTGGTACTGCGTGCGGCCCACCTTGACGACGTGAGCGAACTCCTTCTCTTTGGCCTGGAAGGCCTCCTGCAGCGCCAGCACCTGCTCCTCGAGATCGTGCAGCAGGCGGATGGCGGCCAGGCGCAGGGCGGTGGGGAACGTGTCGTTGGTCGACTGGTGCAGGTTGACGTCGTCGAGCGGCGAGACGCGGCCGTAGGCCCCGTGCGGTTCGCCGAGCAGCTCGAGGGCGCGGTTGGCGATCACCTCACTGACGTTCATGTTGGTCGAGGTGCCGGCCCCGCCCTGCAGGCGCTCGACGATGACGGCCTCGTCGTACAGACCGTCGGCGACCTCGCGGCAGGCGCGTTCGATGGCGTCGGCCTTGGCCGGATCGTCGGCCCAGACCCCCAGGCCGCGGTTGGTCAGCGCGGCGGCGAGCTTGACCGTGCCGTAGGCACGGACAAGCTCGCCGTGTACCGGCCGCCCCGTGAGGTGAAAGTTCTCGCGGGCGCGCACCGTGTGCACCCCGTACAGGGCGTCGGTCTCGACGACCGCCTCGCCCAGCAGGTCGCTCTCTGTACGGTATGCGCCGCTCAAGGCCGGGTCGCCGCTGGTGCCCCGGATCGGCGTCAGGCCGTCGCCGGGTGGGCGAACTCGATCTTCTGCACTTCGACGCCGGCGATGGCGTCGAGGCGGCCGGCGACCTCGCCGGTGATGTCGGCCGGGCCGACGAGCTCGAGGATCACGACGCCGCCGGGGGCGCAGACGTCGCCGGCCACGTCGTGCAGGCCTACCCGCGTCTTGATGTTGCAGCCGAATTCGGTAAAGACCTTCTGCACCGAGGCGGCGTCCTTGAGGCGGTCGGTGATGTGCACGGCGAGGATCTTGTGGGTGTCGGTCATCTGTTCTTCGGTCCTTTCTCGTAGGCGGTAACGGTGGCGGCGTTCCGTCCCGGCGACGCCGCTGGCGGCGAGCCCCGGCGGGTCGGGATCTCTAGACCAGGCAGTCGCGCCGGCCGGCGCGCACCTGGGCGATGAGCTTGTTCGAAGTCGAGCGTTCGCGCTCGGCCATCGACGCGAGCGTCTCGGCGATCAGCTGTTCGCCCTCGGCGACGGTCTCGGGCGAACCGTAGTCTTCGAGGTACTCGAGGAACGTCGAGAGCGCGTTGGGGTCACAGTGGTGCTTGATCTCGCCGGGCTTGGCCAGGTCCATGAAGTCGGCGCCCGTGCGGCCGAGGCGGTAGCAGGCGGTGCAGAACGAGGGGATGTAGCCCATCTGGGCAACGTCGCGAATGACCTCGTCGAGCGTGCGATGGTCGCCGAGCTGGAACTGCTCCATGTCGGCCACGGTGTCGTCGGTGTAGCCGCCGGGGTTGGTGCGGCTGCCGGCCGAGATCTGCGAGATACCCATGGCGAAGCTTTCGCGCCGCAGGCTGGGCCCCTCGCGGGTGCTCAGGATCATGCCGGTGTAGGGCACGGCGAGCCGCAGGATGGCGACGATCTTGCGAAAGTCCAGGTCGGAGACGGGGTGCGGCGGCTGGCTGGCGATGTCGGAGCCCACGGCCGGCTCGAGGCGCGGCATGCTGATGGTGTGCGGACCGACCCCGAACGTCTCCTCGAGGTGCTGGATGTGCTGCAGAATGGCGAGCGTCTCGAAGCGCCAGTCGAACAGGCCGAACAGCACGCCGATGCCGACGTCGTCGATGCCGCTCGCCTGGGCGCGGTCCATGGCCGTCACGCGCCAGTCGTAGTCGCGCTTGCGGCCGCCCAGGTGGACCTTGGAGTAGGTCTCGCGATGATAGGTCTCCTGAAAGAGCTGATACGTGCCGATGCCCGTCGCCTTGAGCGCCCGGAACTCGTCGAGGGTGAGCGGCGCCACATTGACGTTCACGCGGCGGATCTCGCCGTTGCCGCGCTTGACCTCGTAGATGCTGGCCACCGAGTCGAGCACGTACTGAAAGCCCTGCTGGGGGTACGACTCGCCGGCGACGAGAAGCACGCGCTTGTGGCCCTGGTCGACCAGGATCTCGACCTCGTGGCGGATCTCGTCCTGGGTGAGGGCGCGGCGCTTGAGCTCCTTGTTGCGCACGCGAAAGGCGCAGTACAGGCAGTCGTTCTCGCACAGGTTCGAGATGTACAGCGGCGCGAAGAGCACCAGGCGCCTGCCGTAAATGTCCTCCTTGATGGCGCGGGCGGTCGCGAACAGCTCGGCCAGCAGGTCGGGGTCGCTGATGGTCGTGAGCGCCGCGACTTCGGCGAGCTCGAGGCCGTGGGCCTCGCTGGCCTTGGCGAGGATCTCGCGGACGCGGCCGGCGTCGGCCCGGGCGCCGCCGATCAGCGCGGTGATGATGGCGCCTTCGTCGATGAAGGTGGCTGGGGGTGTGTCGGTCTTCGTGCTCATGCCTCACTCACTCGATTCAAGCTCGTCGGCGACGTCGGCCGCGCAGAGCGGTTGCGGGATCTCGAAGGTGAACTCGGCCCAGGCGCCCGGTTTGGCGTCGGCTCGAATATGTCCGTGATGGAGCTGAACGATGCGCCACGAATTGTACAGGCCCAGGCCGGTGCCCCGCCGTTGGTCGCTCGTCGGGGTGTGCAGGCGCGAAAACTTGCGAAACAGACGGCCGCGTTCGGCCCGCGAGAAGCCCGGTCCTTCGTTCCAGACCGCGACGCGCAGACGGTGCGCGCTGCGGCTCACCGTGAGGCGCACGCCGCCGCCGGGACGCCCGTAGCGCACCGCGTTGCCCAGCAGGTTCACCAGGACGATGGTCAGAAGCGATGGGTCGCAGTCTGCCTGAAGCGGCGCCTGCTCGGGCAGCTCGGTCGAAAGGAGCATGCCGGCCGCCTCGATCTGCGCCCGGACCAGCTCGAGCGCCGGCTCGACGACCTTCTCGACGAAGGGCACGTCGCACTGCATCGAGACCTGCAGCTCGCCGCCTTCGACGCGCGCCAGGTCGAGATACTCGCGCACCAGGTCGAGAAGGTACTCGCCCTTGACGATGAGCCGTTCGAGCTTGGCCTTCTGCTTGTCGTCGAGCGGCCCCAGGTAGCCGTCGGCCAGCACGCGGGCGTCGGTCACCATCGAGGCCACCGGGTTCTTCAGCTCGTGGCTGACGAAGCCCAGCATCTCCATGTAGTTGCGGTTGGCCGCGGTGAGCTGCTCTATTCGCCAGGCCTTCTCGACGGCCTGGCTGAGGCGCTCGGTCAGCGCCATCTGCAGCTCGACATGGTGCTGGGTGAAGGCACGTGGCTGCCGTGAGCTGCGAAACATGAAGCCCACGATGCGACCCTCGACGATCAGCGGACAGGTGAGGCTCGAGCGTACTCCCTCGCGCAGGAGCAGCTTCGTGGAGCGGCTGCGGGGGTGCTCGTCGAGGTAGCGCCGGAGGTCGTCGATGATGCGCGGCGTGCCGTCACGCAGAACGCGTTCGAGCGAGCTGTCGCGCAGGTCTTCGCTGTAGCCCCTGCCGAGCAGTACGCCGTCGTAGGTGGTGCGCACGTAGCGCGACACGACGCGGCGGCCGTCCTCTTCGACGAACGAAAGGCCGAGACGGTCGAACGGAAAGATGGCGGCCGTACGCTCGAACAGCAGATCGATGACATCGTCGAGCGTCGGCAGGGCGGCGACACGCTGGTTGACGAGGCGCAGGGTGGCGCGCTCGGCGTCGGTCAGGGGGGTGATGCCGGCGGGTTCGCGATACAGGTCGTAGAAGCGTGGCCGGCCGTCGGCGGCCGTGCCGTCCGGGTCGGGGTGGCTGGTGTTCTGCTCTGGTGTCGGTCGCTGGTCGGTCATGCAGCCGCCGCGGGCCGGTCGGAAGGCAAGTGCGCCGTTGACCCGCGGTCCAGTCACAAGGGTAGCACCGAGATGACGGCGCTGCGCCCGCAAGCGCGGCGAGGGCGGGGGCGCCGCAGGCGCCCCCGCCCTCGCCGACGCCCCTTTACTCCATGAACTTGCCGCGCGCCGTGTAGGTGGTGTGCAGCAGCTCGTGGCTCTTGTGGCCGCAGGGACCGTCGGTGAGAAACTCCGCGTAGGTGCGCAGGACGGCCTCGTTTTCGTGCGACTTGCGCACGGCATACGAGGAGTCCTCGGAGTAGATCACGCGGGCGCGGGCGGCGCGGATGGCGTCGCTGGTGGGGATCGGCTGACCACCGCCGCCCAGGCAGCCGCCCGGGCAGGCCATGAACTCGATGAAGTGGCACTGGCTGAACTTGCCGCCGGCCTTGATGTCGTCCATGACCTTCTTGGCGTTGGCCGTGCCGTGGGCGACGGCGACCTTGACCGTGGCGCCGTTCAGCCAGTCCCAGTTGGGCACGAGGTGGGCCACGATGTCGGGCACCGGACCGACCTTGGGGATGGTGATCTCGGCATACTTGACACCCTCGAAGCCGCGCACCGGGATGATGTCGCCGTGGTCGTAGATGCTCTCGACCTTCTCGCCGGTGACCATCTCGATGACGGTGCGCAGAGCGGCCTCCATGACGCCGCCGGTGGCGCCGAAGATGACGCCCGAGCCGGTGGCCGTGCCGAACGGATCGTCGAAGTCGGACTTCGGCAGGTTGGGCACCTCGAGACCGGCCTCTTTGAACATCTTGGCGAGCTCGCGCGTGGTGAGCCCGTAGTCGACGTCCTTATAGCCCGAGTCGCGCATCTCGGGGCGGTTGCACTCGAACTTCTTGGCCGAGCACGGCATGAGCGCCACGCTGACGATGTTGGCGGGGTCGAAACCCAGTTTCTCGGCGTAGTAGGTCTTGATGAGCGCCCCGAACATCTGCTGCGGGCTCTTGGCCGACGAGGCGTTGGGCAGGTACTCAGGATAGAAGTGCTCGAGGAACTTGACCCAGCCCGGCGAGCAGCTCGTGAACTGCGGCAGGGCCACCGTCGTGTCTTTTTCGACGAGCGCCTTGTAGAGGCGGAGGAGCAGCTCGGTGCCCTCTTCGATGATGGTCAGGTCGGCGGTGAAGTTGGTGTCGAACACGCGGTCGAAGCCGGCCCGCCGCAGGGCGGTGTTCATCTCGAAGGTCACGCCGGTGCCCGGCTCGAGGCCAAAGCACTCGCCCATCGCTGAGCGCGGCGCCGGGGCGGTCTGAATGACGACGTGCTTGGTCGGGTCGTCGATCGCCGCCCAGACCGCGTCGGTCTCGTCTTTGGCGTAGAGCGCCCCGGTGGGGCAGCGGTTGATGCACTGGCCGCAGTTGATACAGACGACTTCGCCGAGCGGGCGGTCGCCGAAAGTCGTGATCTCGACCTGGTCGCTGCGGTTCACGGCCTCGAGGACGCCGACCTCCTGCAAATCGATGCAGGTGCGCACGCAACGCCGGCAGCGGATGCACTTGTTCATGTCGCGTACGACCGAGTAGCTCGAGGCGTCGAGCTCGGCGACCGGCGCCTCGGGGTGCCCGAAGCGAAAGTCGGTGATGCCGTACTCCTCGGCCAGGGCCTGGAGCTCGCAGTTGCCGTTGCGCTGGCACGAGTAGCACTCGCCGTAGTGCTCGCTGAGCAGCAGCTCGAGCACGTGGCGGCGCGCCAGGCGCACGCGGCGGCTGTGCGTGTCGATCGTCATCTGGTTGGTGACGGGAAACGCGCAGGCCGGCTGGAGCAGGCGCTGGCCCGCGACTTCGACCACGCAGATCCGGCAGATGCCGGCGGTATCGAGGTCGGGATGGTTGCACAGCGTGGGGATGTGGATACCGATGGCCTCGGCCGCCTGCAGGATGGTCGAGCCGAAGGCCACTTTGGCCTCGATGCCGTCGATGTTCACGGTGACGGTGGCGCCGATGGCGTCGGGGCTCGTGTTGGTGACCACGCGTCGCGTCTGCTGCGACAGCGGCGCGCGGTGCAAACGGGTCGTCACTGAGTCGGACATGCTCACTCCTAAGCTACGCGCGCTGCGGACGGGTGGTGACGTCGTCGGCAAAGGCGCCGACGATCGACAAAAAGGCGCTCGGACTCGTTTGGCCCAAGCCGCACTTGGCGGCGACCTGCATGGTCGCCCCCAGGGCCTTGAGGTCGGCCAGATGGGCGGCCGAGCAGGCGCCGCTCTTCAGGAGCTCGACGCCGTCGAGCAGCTGGGCGTTGCCCAGGCGGCACGGCGTGCACTGGCCGCACGACTCCTCGACGAAGAACTCGAGAAAGTTCTCGGCCACGTCGAGCAGGTCGCGCTGCGGGCCGATCACCATGACCGAGCCGCCGGTGGGGATGTCCTCGAAGGCCAGCCGGCGGGCGAAGTCGCGGGCCGGCACGCAGACACCCGAGGCGCCGCCGATCTGCACCGCCTTGGCGCCGCCGCCGCCGACCTCTTTGAGCAGGTCGGCGATCGTGATGCCCCAGGGGAACTCGTAGACGCCGGGCTTTTCGCAGTCGCCGGAGATGCTGAAGAGCTTGTAGCCGGTCGACTTGTCGGTGCCGAAGCCCTTGAACCAGTCGGTGCCCTTGGCGAAGATACAGGCCACCGAGGCGAGGGTCTCGACGTTGTTGACCACCGTCGGGTGATTGAGGAACCCGGCGACGGCCGGGAACGGCGGCCGGTTGCGGGGCTCGCCGCGGAAGCCTTCGAGCGACTCGATGAGCGCCGTCTCCTCGCCGCAGACATACGCGCCGGCGCCGCGCGCCACCACGATGTCGAAGTCGAACCCCTCGATGCCGCCGATGTTCGCGCCGAGCAGGCCGGCCTCGCGGCGCTGGTGGATAACGTCGTTCAGGTGGGCGCGCAGATAGGCGTACTCGGCGCGCAGGTAGACGATGCCCATGCTGGCGCCGATGGCGCGGCCGCCGATGGTCATGCCCTCGAACACAAGGTCGGCGAAGTCGCGCAGGATGACCCGGTCTTTGAAGGTGCCGGGCTCGCCTTCGTCGGCGTTACAGATGATGTACTTGTGCTCGCTCTTTTCGGCCGCGCAGAAGTTCCACTTCATGCCGGTCGGGAATCCGGCGCCCCCGCGACCCTTGAGGGCGGCTCCGGAGACGGTGTCGACGATGTCGCCGCGCGGCAGCGCGAGTGCCGCCTTGAGGCCGGCGCCGGCCGCGATGCTCGCGTAGGTGAGCTCGTTGCGCGCCGTGACGATATCCTGGCGGGCGTCGTCGGCGGCCTTGCCGCGGTACTGCGCGACGATCTCGGCCACCTTCTCGGGGGTGACGCGGGTGAAGACCCTGTCGTTGACCAGCAGGGCCGGGCCCTGGTCGCACATGCCGACGCAGCTGGCCCACTCGAGTGTGAAGACGCCGTCGTCGGTGGTCGCGCCGAAGTCGATGCCCAGAGCGCTGCGCAGCGCCTCGGCGACCGCCGTCTTGCCGGCGAAGTCGCACGATAGCGTTCCGCACAGGCGCACTACGTAGCGGCCTTCGGTCGCGCCGTGCAGGAACGCATAGAACGTGGCCACGCTGTAGACCTCGACGGGGTGGATGCCGAGCAGGTCGGCGACGATCTGCATGGCCTCGTCGCTGATCTCGTGCTCGGCCGTCTTTACGTCTTGCAGGATGGGAATGAGCGATGTGCGGTCGGCGCCGTGGCGCTCGACGATGGCGACGATGTCGTCGCGCGTAGTGGATTCGGGGATCTTCAGCATCGCGCGCCCCCCTACAGGCCGAGAAGCTCGTTGACCTGGGCGACCAGCGTAGCCGGTTCGACCGGCTTGGACTGGAACTTGTCGACCGGCACCATCTCGTCGTCGCGGTCGATCGTCAGGCCCATGGCGGCATTGACGGAGGTCAGCATGATGATCGGCTCGGTGAAGCCCTGGCGGCGCAGCTCGCGGGCCATGGTGAGCCCGTCGTCGGGCTCCTCCATCATCACGTCGAGAATGAGAAGGTCGGGCTTGACATCGGCGACGGCACGCAGGCCCTCGGCGCGGTTCGACGCGCAGCCGACCTGGAAACCCTCTTTCTCGAGGACGAGCCTGCATGCTTCCTGGATATCGGGGTCGTCGTCGACGATCAGGATCTTGGACACCTTGCACTCCTCCACTCGATTGCCACGTCGTCACGGTAGCTCACACGCCGCCCCGTCGGGCGCCGCGAACGTGCGCGAGGCCCCGAGCGCTCCCCCGCGCCGGGGCCGGTGTCTCCTTGCGGATTGTTTCACATGAAGGGGGGGACGGCCAGACTAGAAGACACCATCGAGCCGCGCGGTGCAACCGTCCTCGCGCNNCTCGCGCAGAAAGTCAGCTCGCCGGCAGGGCCGCGGCGCCGGCCGGCTCGCTCGCCGGCACCTCGGCGTCGCACAACGTCACGGTGAAGGTGCTGCCCTGCCCGGCCACCGAGGCCACGGTGGCGTCGCCGCCGTAGAGGTTGGCGAGCTTCTTGACCGTGGAGAGGCCCAGGCCGCTGCCCAGAATGTTCACGGTGTGCTCGTTCTTGATGCGGGTGAACTCGTTGAAGAGCTTGGCCGCCTCGGTGTCGGTGAGCCCGATGCCGGTGTCGGCGACCGTGAGGGTGACGGTCTCGTCGGCGCGGCGCAGCGCCACGTCGACGCGGCCGCCGTCGCGGTTGTACTTGACGGCGTTGGAGATGAGGTTGTTGAGCACGATCTCGATCTCGCCGGCGTCGGCGCGCAGCGTGAGCTCGGCCGGGCAATCGAGGGCGATGGCGATGTCGCGCTCGGCGGCCTCGCCCTGGAAGAGCTCTATCGAGGTCGCCGCCAGCGCCCCCAGGTCGACGTCGGTGAACACGCGCTGCTTCTGGCCCGACTCGATGCGCGTGAGGTCGAGCAGGTCGAAGATCAGCTTCTTCATGCCGTCGAGACGCAGCAGCGAGCGCTCGATCATGCGCCGGTCCTGGTCGGGTACGTCGTCGCGCAGGATGTTGAGGTAGCCCTGGACCGCGTTCAGCGGCGACTTGAGCTCGTGAGCCAGCACCGAGATGAAGTTGAAGCGGATCTGGCGGCGCTCCTCGGCGAGCGCCCGGGCCTGGCGGCTGAGTATGAGCTGAGTCGATGCCTTGCGCAGGCCGTAGCGCAGCTCGTCGGGTGAGAACGGCTTGGGCAGAAAGTCGTAGGCGCCCAGCTTGGTGGCCTTGACGGCCGTCTCGAAGGTGGCGTAGGCGGTGATGAACAGGGTGAGCGCCTCGTGGCCCTCGTCGCTGACCTGCTGCAGCACATCGAGACCGTCGATGCCCGGCAGCTTGAGATCGAGCAGCAGCACGTCGAGCTCGGCGCCGGCGGCCAGGGCGGCCAGGAACTCCTCGCCCGACTGAAAGTGGGCGAACTCGTAGCGCACGTCGATCTGCACGTCGGGCAGGTGGAAGGTGTAGCGGTCGACGATGCGCTTGACGCCGAGGCAGAGCGCCTCTTCGTCGTCGACCATGACCACCTTGAGGATCTGGTTCTCGCTCACGGTGTCCTTTCGCCGGCCTCGATGCCGCTGCTCGCGCCGCTACAGCTCGTGGCGCGGCAGGGTGACGATGAAAGTCGTCTCGGTGGGCCCGGCGCCGGGGTCGGCGTTTGACTCGACCGTGATCTGACCGCGGTGCATCTTGACGATGCCGTGGGTGACCGCGAGGCCGAGGCCGGTGCCCTTGCCCACCTGTTTGGTCGTAAAGAACGGGTCGAAGAGCTTGTCCATGTTCTCGCGGGGAATGCCCACGCCGGTGTCGGTGACCATGAAGGTGACCTCGTCGGGCGTGTCGCTCAGGCGAATGATCAGAGCGCCGCCGTCGGGCATGGCCTGCTGGGCGTTGGAGACGAGGTTGGTGAGCACCTGGACCATCTGGTCGGCGTCGACTTCGGCGATCGGGTCGGCCATCGTGCTCTCGACGCGGACCATGATGTTCTCGTCGATGGGCATGGTGCGCAGGGTGTCGCGGGCCAGCTCGACCATGTCGGTCGGCTGGCGCACCACGCGGCTCTGGCGAGCGAAGTTGAGCAGTCCCGAGATGATCTTCTTGCAGCGGTTGGCCTGGTCGACGATCAGTTTGAGGTCGTCGGCCATGGGCGCGCTTGAGTCGATCTCCTCGAGCAGGATGTTGGCCTGCAACAGCAGGATGCCCAGGGGGTTGTTGACCTCGTGGGCGATGCCGGCCGCGAGCTGGCCCATGCTGGCCAGCTTCTCCGATTTGACCAGAGCCTCTTTGGTGCTCTCCAGCGAACGGTGCGAGTCCTCGAGGTCGCCGACGG
This sequence comes from Actinomycetota bacterium, assembly GCA_003164655.1. Taxonomy (GTDB): domain Bacteria; phylum Actinomycetota; class Thermoleophilia; order UBA2241; family UBA2241; genus Bog-752. The sequence continues at coordinate 15,130 of PLTW01000021.1, read as the reverse complement.
TGGTCGAGAGCTTCTCGATCACGAACGGCAGGCACATCGTCTCTTCGGCGATGCCCTGGTAGACGGCCACCGCGTGACGGCGGCAGGTGCCGTAGCCGCAGGCGCCGCAGTTGAGCTCGTCCTCGGGCGTCGTCTTGTTCATGCGGTGCAGNNGTGCTGTGCATGGCGTGGCGGCTGATCTGGGCGCGGCGCCGGTAGAGGGGGTCGTCGTTGCTGAAGCCCACGCCGGCGATGCAGCCCTCGCAAGCGAGGATGTCGAGCAGACGTACCTCGGACTCGCCGTGCTCGAAGTCGTTGATCGCCTCGACGAAGCTCTCCATGCCGTCGGCGGCGATGATCTCGCCGGTCATCAGGTCCTCGGGCAGGTTGGCCGCCTGCAGCAGGCCGCGGGCCAGCGGAAAGAGGGAGCCGAGCGCGCCGTGCGGCGGATCGAAGGCGTCGACGGCGTCGGGCCTGGGCGTGATGCCGCGCTCGGCGAACATCTGGCGCAGCTCCGCGAAGGTCAGCACGGCGTCGATCTCAAAGAGGATGTCGGCGCTGGCCGCCTCGCCCTTCTTGGCGATGCAGGGGCCGATGAACACGACCTTGGCGTCGGGACCGTGCATGGACGGGTCGTGCAGGACGCGCGACATGGCGATCATCGGCGAGGCGATCGGCGCCAGCGACGACGTGAGGTCGGGGTGGTACTTGCGCACGAACGACACCACCGCCGGACAGGGCGTGGCGATGTAACGCTTGTCGGCGTCGGCCTCGAGCAGATTGGCGAAGGCGCGCGCCACGAGGTCGGCGCCAAAGGCCACCTCGTGGACGGCGGCAAAGCCCAGCTCGCGAGTCATGGCGACCAGCTGGGCCTCGTCAATGTCGGTGAACTCGGCCGGAAAGCTGGGCGCGATGATGGCCGTCACCATGTCGCTCGAGTTGAGCAGGTCGAAGGTGCGCTCGACCTCGCCAAAGGCCTGCTTGGCATTCTGTGAGCAGACGCGAAAGCAGTTGGCGCAGCCGATGCAGCGCGAAGGAATGACGCTCGCCTGGCCGTCGACTATGCGGATGGCTTCGGCGGGGCACTCGCGCACGCAGGCATAACAGCGCCGGCAGCGCTCCTTGATGGTGGTGACGAGCCCGTCGTCGCCGATCAGCACGACGGCTCTCCCAGCAGCTCGCGGACCTTGGCCACGAGAGCCGTCGCGTCGAGCGGCTTGTCGAAGTAGGCGTCGATCTTCATCGAGTCGAGGTCGGCGGCCGAGTGCGGTGTGAAGTCGAGGCCCAGGGCGGTGGTGACCGAGGTCGACATGATGATCGGCACGGCGGCCGTGCGGGGGTCGTCGCGCAGCCGCCGCGAGAACGAAAAGCCGGAATCGACCTCACTCATCATGAGGTCGGTGATGACCAGGTCGGGAGTCTCGGCCGCGACCCGCTCCATGCCTTGCGAGGGGCTGACGGCGGTGACCACGCGAAAACCGGCCTTCTCGAGGATGTGACGGTTGATCTCGAGAAAGTCGTAGTCGTCGTCGACGATCAGGATGAGCTTCTGGTCTGCCATGCAACAGTCTCCCGAGGTCCTGGTCGGCGGGCGGTCGACGACTGCAGGTCGTCGACCGCCCGCCAGCTTACCACGCCGGGTCGTCGTGCTAGACGCGCTCCTTGCCGGCGTAGTGGGTGTGCAGCAGGTGATGGGCCTTCTCGCCGCCGGCAGCGCCGAGCCACTTGGTGTACAGCTCGATGACGGCCGGGTTCTCGTGGCTCTTGCGCAGCTCGCGGCCCTCGTCTTCGCGGTAGATGGCGGCGATACGCGCCTCACGCACGGCGTTGGTGGTGAGCCGCGGCTGGCCGCCGCCGCCGATGCAGCCGCCGGGGCAGGTCATGATCTCGACGAAATGATAGGCCTTCTCGCCGCTTCTGATGGCGTCGATGACCTTCTGGGCGTTGCCCAGCGTGTGGGCTACGGCGACCTTCACCGTGACGCCCTCGAGGAACGACCACTCGGGCAGCGCGCCCACGATCGGTACCTCGGCCTCTTTGACGCCGTCGAGTCCCTCGATCGGCTTGACGTGCAGGTTCTCGAAGGGGAAGGGCTTGCCGGTGACGATCTCGTAGACCGTACGCAGCGCTGCTTCCATGACGCCGCCGGTGTTGGCGAAGATGTCGGCGGCGCCGGTCGACAGGCCGAGCGGCGAGTCCATGGCTTCGTCGGGCAGGCTGGCGAAGTCGATGCCGCCCTGCTTGATCATGCGCACCAGCTCGCGCGTGGTGAGCACGACATCGACGTCCTGCACGCCCGAGTCGTCCATCTCCGGGCGCTGGCATTCGAACTTCTTGGCCGTGCAGGGCATGACGCTGGCCACGAAGATGTCTTCGGGCCGCTTGCCGAGCTGCTCGGCGTAGTAGGTCTTGGCCACCGCGCCGAACATCTGCTGCGGGCTCTTGCAGCTCGAGAGGTTGGGCAGGAACTCGGGGTTGTAGTGCTCCATGTAGTTGATCCAGCCCGGCGAGCAGCTCGTGAACATCGGCAAAGCGACGTCCTGCTTGTCGACCAGCGCCGCCTTGAGGCGCATGAGCAGCTCGGTGCCCTCTTCCATGATGGTCAGGTCGGCGGCGAAGTTGGTGTCGAAGACGCCGTCGAATCCCAGACGGCGCAAGGCGCTGACCATCTTGCCGGTCACCAGGGTGCCGGGCTCGTAGTCGAAGCCCTCGCCGAGGGCGGCGCGGATGGCCGGCGCGGTCTGCACGACGACGTACTTGTCGGGGTCGTCGAGCGCCGCCCAGACCTCGTCGATCTGGTCGCGTTCGACGATCGCCCCGACCGGGCAGACGGCGGCGCACTGACCGCACTGCACGCAGGTCACGTCGGCGAGGTCGGAGGCAAAGGCCGGCCCGATCACCGTGGTGAAGCCGCGGCCCTGGGGGAACAGGGCGCCGACGCCCTGCGTTTCGTTGCAGACCGTGACGCAACGCCGGCACATGATGCACTTGCCGCTGTCGCGCACGAGCGCGGGAGTGGAGTTGTCGATCGTCTTCTTGGTCTTGTCGCCTTCGTAGCGGATCTCGTCGATGCCGAGATCGCGAGCCAGCACGCGCAGCTCGCAGTCGGCGCTGCGGGCGCAGGTCTGGCAGTTGCCGTCGTGCTCGGACAGCAGCAGCTCGACCACCGTCTGGCGGCCCTTGCGGGCCAGCGGCGAGTTGGTCTTGACGACCATGCCCTCGCCCACGGGAGCGGCGCACGAAGCCACGAGCGCCTTGGCGCCCTCGACCTCGACCAGGCAGACGCGGCAGGCGCCGATCGTCTGCACGTCTTCGAGGTAGCACAGGCTCGGCACCTTGGAGCCGGCCTGACGGGCGGCCTGCAGGATGGTGGTGCCGTCGGGGACCTCGACCTTGATGTCGTCTACGGTGAGGGTTGGCATCAGCGGTTCACCTCGGTCTCGGCACAGGTCTTTCCATAGTCGCAGCGCAGGCAGCGCCGGGCCTCGGCGACGGCCGTCTCGGCCGCCCACGAGAGCTCGACTTCGTCGAAGCTGCCAACGCGCACGCTGGCGGTCAGCTCGGGTACGCTGGCGCGCGGCGTTTCGGCGGGGTCGGCGTCGGGGTCGAACGCGGTGTCGACTTCGACGTCGCGGCGCCAGAAGGCGTGGTTTGCGCCCGTCAGGTGGGCGTCGATCGAGACGGCGGCCTTCTCGCCGGCGCCGATGGCGGCCACGACCGAGGCCGGACCCGTGACGGCGTCGCCGCCGGCGAAGATCCAGTCGACCGATGTGNNCTGTCGAGCCACTGGCCGATCGCGGCGATCACCTGATCGCACTCGACGACGAAGTCGGCGTTGCGGCCGGCCACCGGACGGCGCCGGCCGCTCGCGTCGTAGTCGCCCAGGGTCATCGGGCGGCACTTCACGCCGACCAGCTTGCCGGCGGCGTCGTGGACGATCTCGACCGGGGCGACGAGCGGCTGGAGGACGATCTTCTCCTCCTCGGCCGAGTCGATCTCCTCGGCCCACGCGGGCATCTGGGCGCGCGTGCGGCGATAGAGGATCGTCACCTGGTCGGCGCCGAGGCGCAGGGCGGTGCGGGCGGCGTCGATGGCGGAGTTGCCGCCGCCGATCACCGCGACGCGCTTGCCCACGGCGACCGTGCCGTCGACGTTGTAGGTGCGCAGGAACGAGAGCGCCTCGGTGACACCCTCGCCGTCTTCGCCGGGCACGCCGATGTTGGAGCCCTGCGGAGCGCCGACGCCGAGGAACACGGCCTCGTAGCCTTCGTCGTGCAGGCCCTGGAGGGTGAAGTCGCGGCCGAGCGCCTTGTTGCACTCGAGAGCGACGCCCATCTCCTGGATCATCGAGATCTCGCGGCCGAGCTCTTCGCGCGGCAGGCGGTAGGCCGGGATGGCCTGCACGAGCATGCCGCCCGGGGTCGGTTCGGCCTCGAAGATCGTCGGCTTGTAGCCGAGGCGGGCGAGGAAGTAGGCGCACGACAGGCCGGCCGGACCAGAACCGATCACGGCCACCTTGCGCCTGGCGTTCTCATCGTTTACGAGGATCTCCGGCAGGGTGATAGTGGTCTCCTGCTCGGTCATGAAGCGCTTGACGCCGCGGATGGCGACCGGTGAGTCGAAGGCGGCGCGCTGGCACTTGCTCTCGCAGGGGTGGAAGCACACGCGGCCGCAGATCGAGGCCAGCGGGTTGCGCTCGCGGTGCAGCACGAGGGCTTCGTCGAAGCGCTTCTCACCGACCAGGCTCACAAAGCCCGGCACGTCGACGTCGGCGGGACAGGCGTTGGTGCAGCGCGCCTTGAACATGGTGGCGCAGACGCCGGCCTCGCAGTGCTTGTCGCGGATGTGGGCTTCCCACTCGTGGCGGAAGTGACGGATCATCGACAGCACCGGGTTGGGGGCCGTCTGGCCGAGGCCGCAGAGGGCGGTCTCCTTGATCATGGCGCCGAGCTCCTGCAGGCGCTCGATGTCGCCCTCTTGCCCCTGGCCGGTGCAGATCCGCTCGACGATCTCGAGCATGCGCTTGGTGCCGACCCGGCAGGGCGGGCACTTGCCGCAGCTTTCTTCCTGAGTGAACTCCAAAAAGAAGCGCGCCATGTCGACCATGCACGAGTCCTCGTCCATGATGACGAGGCCGCCGGAGCCCATGATGGCGCCGAGCTCCTGCAGCGACTCGTAGTCGACCGGCGTGTCGAGGTGCCAGTAGGGCACGCAGCCGCCCGACGGACCGCCGAGCTGCACGGCCTTCAGGGCCTTGCCGCCGGGCACGCCGCCGCCGATCTCGTTGATGATCTCGCCGAGCTGCATGCCGATCGGCACTTCGACCAGGCCGGCGTGGGTGATGTTGCCGCCCAGGGCGAAGACTTTGGTGCCCTTGCTCTTCTCGGTGCCGGTGGCGGCGAACCACTCGGCGCCCTTGAGGATGATCGGGTTGATGTTGGCGAAGGTCTCGACGTTGTTGAGCA
>PLTW01000021.1:0-9605 GCA_003164655.1 Actinomycetota bacterium | reverse complement strand
TCCATGAAGGCGCCGGGGTCGCCCTCGTCGGCGTTGCACAGGATGTACTTGGTCTCTTCTTTTTGCTGCTGGGCGAAACGCCACTTGAGGCCGGTCGGAAAGCCGGCGCCGCCGCGGCCGCGCAGGCCCGAGGCCAGCACTTCGGCGACGATCGTCTCGGGGGTCATGTCGGTGAGCGCCTTGGCGAGGGCGCCGTAGCCGTCGCGGGCGATGTAGTCCTCGATCTTCAGCGGGTCGATCAGGCCGGAGTTGCGCAGCACGATCTTGACCTGGCGGTTGAAGAACTCGACGTCGCGCATTTCGGCGATCGACTTTTCGGTGCCGGGCGCGTGGCTGACCAGACGCGGTACCACGCGTCCCTTCAGGAGGTGTTCCTCGACGATCTCGGCGACGTCGGCCACCTTGATGTTCTGGTAGAAGACGCCGTCGGGGTAGACGAGCGCCACCGGGCCCACGGCGCAGGGGCCCAGGCAGCCGGTCTCGACGATCTGGACCTCGTTGGCCAAGCCGTGCTTTTCCAACTCCTCGCCGAAGGCGGCGCTGACCGCCAGGGCACCGGAGGCGATGCAACCGCCGCCGGTGCAGACGAGGACGTGGCTTCTGAATTGCTCCATATCCGCTTCCTTCGCTCCTCGAGAGCTTTTTCTACGACCCGATCAGCAGCGCATCGACCGGCTTGCCGCCGACGAGGTGCTCGGTGACGATCGTCTTGACCTTGGCGTCGTCGAGCAGCCCGTAACGATAGGGCGTGTCGCTCGCGTCGCGAACGGTGATCATCGGTTCCTGCTCGCACAGGCCGGCGCAGCCGGACTGGCGCAGCGTGACGTCGTCGACGCCGGCGGCGGCCAGTTCGCGCATGAAGGCGGCGATCACGCCGCGTGCTCCGGCGGCGATGCCGCAGGTGCCCATGTGCACCGTCACCTGAACGTCCTTGGTGCCCTCGCGCAGCTCGACCGAGGCCTTGGCCCTGTCGGCCAGCGCTTTGAGGTCGGCCGCGCTCTTGATCTTCTCGGTCATGGCGTCAGGCGCTCCTTTCGGCTGCGTCGTCGTCGGCGTACTGCTCGAGGATGGCGGCGATCCGCTTGGGCTTGACGCGATGGTGCACGTCGTCATCGATCATGAGCACGGGCGCCAGGCCGCAGGCGCCGAAGCAGCGTCCGACCTCGAGCGAGAACTGGCGGTCGTCGGTGGTCTGCCCGACGTCGATCGTGAGGTCCTTCTTGAGCGCGTCGAGCACGGCCACGCCGCCGCGCACGTAACAGGCCGTCCCCAGGCAGACCCTGATGACGTGCTTGCCGCGCGGCACGGTCGAAAAGAACGAGTAGAAGCCGACCACGCCGGCCACTTCGCTATAGGGCTTGCCCAGCTTGAGGGCCACGTGCTTGAGGGCGACTTCGGGCAGATAGCCGAAGATGCCCTGGGCGAGCTGCAAGACCGGGATCAGGGCGCCCGGCTTATCTTTGTAGCCCGCGATCACGTCGTCGAGGCGGGCGAGCAGTTCCTCCTCGCTGGCCTCCTCGCAACCGCACTGTTGCAAGACTTCGGTCATCCCACGCTCCTTTGCTCCTGTCGCAAGTCCACAGTGTCGTTCACTGTCTGAGTCGGCTCGGATGAGACCGGCGCTGTGCCGTTCTGGCCGGATGTGGCGTTCAAACCGGGTGTGGCGGCGGGCGCGGCGCTCGTGCCCGCGGTGACGATGGGCGCGCCGCCGGCGCCCGTGGACGGTGCGTCGGCGCTCGCCAGGATGGCCGCGCAGCGCCCGGTGGCGGGGCCAAAGGCGGCGAGCTCGCCGCCCTGGGCCCGGCAGGCGTCGGCGCCGGCGCCGACTTCGAGGCTGAGGCTCGCCTGCGGATTGGTCGCGGCCATGACCGCCACGGTCTGTACGACGTCGCCCAGGGGCGGCCGGTCGACGTGCGAAAGGCTCATGACCGCCTCGATCGCAAGGCCGCCCAGCTCGCGTGACCGGCGCATCGTCAGGTAGCCGCCGGCGGCCTCGGCGGCCTCGCGAAAGAGCGGCAGGCCGAGGCCGGTCTTCTTGCCGGCCTTGGTCGTGAAGAAGGGGTCGGTCGCCTGCTCGGGGCTCACGTCGAGGCCGGGCCCGTCGTCTTCGATCACGATCGACAGCTCGTCGCGCGGCGCCTCGATTGAGACGCGCACGGCGACTCGGTCGGCGCCGGCGCGCAGCGAGTTCTCGATCATCTCGAGGATATACAGAGACAGGTCATGCATCGGCGATCATCCGGCCGCGGCTGTGCTTGACGGCGAGCACCAGCTCGGGGTAGGTCGGCGCCTCGAGCGTGAGGTCGGTGGCCACGCAACCCACGTCTTCGAGGTAGTGACTGTCGGACGAGCGTACCACCGGCAGCCGGTAGGCGGCGCAGGCGGCCGCGGCCGGTGAGCCGGCCGGCGCGTGGCGCGACAGCTCGACGGCGTCGAAGCCGGCCTCGTGCGGAAAGAAGCCGAGCTGGGCGATAACGCCGAAGGTCGGGCGGTCGATGTGGGCCGCGACGACCAGGCCGCCGAAGCGCTTGATCAGGGCGACCGCCTCGTCGAGGCGCAGGACGGTCGCAAGGGCCAGGGCGTGCGGTTCGCGGCCGTAGACGGTGCCGTCGGCGCTCATCAGATACTGCTCGCCGAAGAACCGCGTGTAGTCGCCGTCGGCCGGCGGCAACGACCGGCGCACCTCGTCGGCGGCGTTGGCCGCCGCCGCGGTGGTGGGGAAGAGCCCGACGATGTGCACCTCCTCGACCGTGGTGATCTCCATGCCCGCGATGACGGTGAGGCGTCCGCCGGCGGCTTCGCCGACGGCGCTGGCGTTGCCGGCGCTGTTGTGGTCGCACACGGCGATCATGTCGAGGCCCGCCGCGAGGGCGGCGTCGACGATCGCCGGCGGCGACATCTCTTCGTCGCCGCAGGGCGACAGCGCGGTATGCACGTGAAGGTCGGCGCGCACGCTCATCATCGCGTCAGGCGCCACGGCCGCTACTCACGCCCAGGGCGAACAGGCGGCCGACGACCTCGAAGGTGTCGGCGTCGGTGGCAAAGAGGTGCAGGTCCTCGGCGACGGCCTTGGCGATGACTTCGGCGTCGGGCACGCGGCCCGACGAAAAGATGACGCCGGCCAGCTCGGCATGGCTGGCCACGGCGACGACGTTGAGATGCACCTGCAGGGTGACGAGCACCCCGCCCTCGGGGGCGTTGGCGAGCACGTCGGACAGCAGGTCGGACGCATACCCGGCCGTCACGTCGGCGCCGTCGGCGCCGGGAAGGTCGGGCGTCAGGCTCTTGAGGTCGAGATTGCGGGCGATGGATTCGAGGTTCATGGATTCAGCCTCCGTTGGTGGAACGGTATGGACACAGGGCGACGTCGGCGCGCTCGAGCACCACGTCTTCGGCGAGTGCCGCACAGGTCGGTGCGCCACACGCGCCGCAGTCCTTGCCGGGCAGCTCGCGCCGTACCGCGTCGAGGCGGGCGAGCTTGGCGATGGCCTTGGCCATGTCGGGATCGAGCCTGATGCCGGGGCGCGCGGCGAACGGCTCGAGGGGGGCGACCGCGGTCGGCGAGGTGGCGGCCAGTCCCGCGGGGGCGGGCCAGCGCTCACGCGAAAGGAACGGGTCGTCGGCCAGCAGCGGCGAGCCGAAGCAGCCGCCGTCGCAGACGAACGGCTCGATCGCCGCCGGGGTGGTCAGCAGACCGTCCTCGATCTGCTCGAGCACGGCGATCACGTGAGTGATGCCGGTCACGCGCAGCACGTCGTCGTCGGCCGCGCTGACGAGCGGCGGTGCGGCCACGTCGCACTGGCGACCGGCCAGCCGCGACAGGACGAGGTCGCGCAGCAGGCCGGGCTCGATCGTGTGGCTTTCGGCGTGGACGCCGCGAGCCGCCAGCGCGCTGCGCTGGGCCGGGCACGACACGACGTAGACCGCGCCCGGGTCGTTGGTCGCGGTGGCCAGCGACTCCCAGGGCGAGGCAAACGGCGCCAGGTGTCCGATCAGTGAAGGAAAGCGCAGCTCGATCAGGTCGACCACCGCCGGACAGACGGGCGAAAGGACCGGCCGCGGCCGCTCGTCGGCCACCGCCTGGGCGACGACCTCGTGGCGCAGGGCGTCTTCGAAGGCCTCGACCGAGCGCACCTCGTCAAAACCGGCTTCGGCGAGCGCGTCGCGCACGCAGACCGCCGCGACGCGCTCGCCGAAGCCGGCCAGGAACGCCGGCGGCACCGCCAGCGAGACGGCCCCGAGGCGCTCGGCGTCGGGCGCCGTGGCGGCCAGAGCGAGGGCGCCGGACTCGCAGACGGCGATGCAGCAGGTACAGTCGATGCAGAGGTGGGCAAGCACCGAAGGCACGCCTCCGCGCACGCGGATCGCGCCGGTCGGGCAGGCCGTGAGGCAGCGCCGGCAGTCGCGGCAGAGCTCGGCGTTGACGGCCAGCGAGAGGGCGGCCTGAGCAGACGCCCGCTCCGGCTGGAGCAGCACGCTGAAGCGCACCGTGGTGCCCTTGTCGACCTGGGTCTCCAGGGCGAAGGTGTCGGCGTTGCGACGGATATTGGGCAGGCCCAGGCCGGCGCCGAAGCCCAGCGCGCGCGCTTCGGGCGAGGCGGTCGACCAGCCCGGCGTGAGCGCGCGCTCGACGTCGGGGATGCCGGGGCCCTCGTCGATCACGTCGACGTCGATGCGGTGGTCGTCGAAAGCCGCTTCGAGGCGCCCGCGGTGGGCGTGGATCACGACGTTCATCTCGGCCTCGTAAGCGGCGATCATGGCGCGGCGGATGGCGTCGGAACGGGCGCCAATCGCCTTGAGGTGCGCCTTGATGGCGCGCGACGCGGCGCCCGCCTCGCGGTAGTCGCCGCCCTCGATGTCGTAGCCGACATGCTCCACGGCAGCGATCAGGCGCGCGCCGACTGGGTGGCCGCCGGGGCCGCCGCCAGGGACTGGTAGATCAGGCCGCAGGTCTCGAACACGCCGATCGGCGAGACCATCAGCGTCGTGCCGGCGCTGTCGGCCTTGGCGATGATCTCGGGCTCGGGGGAGACGCCGTTCACAAAGCAGACCGCCGGCACGTCCATGAGCTCCGCGACGCGGATCATCTGCAGGCTCATGAGGTTGGTCACCAGCAGCGTGCGGTCGGAGGCCTCGTTCAACAGGTCGCTGACCCGGTCGCCGGCGTAGATCTTTTCGACGATGCGCTGCGGACAAGTATCGCCGGAGATGATCTGGGCGCCGATACAGCGGGCCAGCTCGTCGAGCCTGACCTCGCCGCCGGCGAGCAGCGTGTCGAGCTGCCGCATGAGGGGGGCGGCGGCCTTGTCGGCCTCGACCTCCGTCTCGGGCGCGAGGGCCGCCGGCGCCTCGCGGGCGATGTATGCGGCCGTCTCGAGGGCGGCGGTGATGTCCATGTCGATGACCGAGACGCCTTCGGGCACCTGCAGCGGCGTGGCGGCGAAGCTCACGATGCTGCGCACCCCCGCGCGCACGAGTGTGTCGGTGACCTCCTGGGCCGCGGCCGGCGGCGTCGTGACGATGGCGATCTCGATGCCGAGATCGCGTACGGTCGACTCCATGATCTCGACGGCAAAGCAGCGGCAGCCGTCGATGCGGCCCGCGACCTTGGCCGGGTCGACGTCGAAGGCGGCCACGATGGCCAGCTTGGGCCGGCGGCCGGCGAAGTGGGCGATGATCGAGCGGCCCAGCTTGCCGGCGCCGACGAGGGCGACGTCCTGACGACGGGGGCCNNGCGGCGGTGAGGCCGGCCAGCTTCGCGAGCTGGTGAGAAAAGACGTGACTGGTGCCTGAGTCGCGCAGCGACATCAGCAGGCGCCGGTACAGGCTCATGCGAGCGATCGTTTTGCGCGAGACCATGGCCCTCCTCGAACGCACGTGTCGGTAAGACGGCGTGGTGTTTCGTTACGTAACGTTGTGAAGTGATTCACAGCGTACTCGCGCGCGAGCGAGGTGTCAAGCACGGCAGGGGGCCGACCTTGCGCGGCGGCTTGGACACAGCGTCCAAAGCGGGACGTGTCTGTTGACAACGCGCGACAGGCGCGGCGCTGTGGCGGCGACCGCGACGCGCTAAGATTATCGCTGGAGCCACGGGTACCGGCGCAGGCCGCCGCCGCCCGCTGTCGCTCTCGTTTCATCAGGTCAGTCAGGCTCTCCGGTTTGGCCAAACCGGAGAGCGATCCAGGCGCGGAGGTATCCATGTCGGTGGTCGCTGAAGACAAGAAGACTCGCATTCCCGGCTTTGTCGGGCGCACGACGCCCATCACCGTCGACCACGCCGAAGGCGCCTGGGTATACGGCACCGACGGCAGCAAGTGGCTCGACTTCTGTATGGGCATCGCGGTGGCCAATACCGGCCATTGTCATCCCAAGGTGGTCAAGGCCGCCCAGGATCAGATGGGCAAGATGATCCATGCCCAGATGAACATGTACCTCCAGCAGCCCATGATGGACCTCGCCGACACGCTGTGCGAGATCGTGCCGGGCAACCTCGACCAGGTGCTGTTTGCCAACTCCGGCGCCGAGGCCGTCGAGAACGCCGTCAAGCTCGCCAAGGGCACCCTGCGGCGCCCGGGCGTTATCGCCTTCCAGAACGCCTTCCACGGCCGCACTCATCTGGCCATGGCGCTGACCGACTCGGTCGTGCACTACCGCGGCCACATGCAGCCCCTCGTGCCGTGCGTCTTCCACGCCCGCTACTGCGACCCGTATCACACGCCGGCCGGCCTCGACCCGACCGAGTACGCCATCGACGATCTGCGCCGCATTCTGCGCGCCGAGATCTACGGCGAAGACGTGGCCTGCATCGTGGTCGAGCCCATCCAGGGCGAAGGCGGCTTCATCGTGCCGACGTCCGAGTTCATGCACGAGCTGCGCAAGATCGCCGACGAGATCGGCGCCTACCTGGTGATCGACGAGATCCAGGCGGGCATGGGCCGTACCGGCAAGTGGTTCTGTCACGAGCACTACGGCGTCACGGCCGACGTGGTCACCATCGCCAAGGGCATCGCCAGCGGCCTGCCGCTGGCGGCGATCGTCAGCCGCAAGGAGATCTGGGACAAGGTGACCCCGGGCTCCATGGGCGGCACGTTTGGCGGCAACATCGTGGCCTGCGCGGCGGCCAACGCCACCATCGAGGTCATGAAAGAAGAAGACATGCTGGCCAACGCCGCCCGCCAGGGCGAGAAGCTGAAGACCTTCTTCAAGGGCCTCCAGCAGACCTACCCCGCCATCGGCGACGTCCGCGGCAAGGGCCTCATGTTCGCCATCGAGGTCGTCAAGCCGGGCACTCGCGAGCCCGACGCCGGTCCCGCCAAGGCGTTCGTCGCCGAAGCCGTCAAGCGCAACACCATCCTCATGAGCGCCGGCAGCAACGGCAACTGCGTGCGCTTCCTGCCGCCGCTGGTCATCACCGACGCCGACATGGAGCATGCCTTCGGCGTCTTCGAAGAGGTCGCCAAGGTCGTCTTTTAGGGCGATCGCTGCGGCCGCCGGCGGGCGGCCGTCGTCAAGGCAGGGCGGGCGCGGCTCCTTGTGCAGGAGCCGCGCCCGCCCTGTGCTACACTTCGCCACCATGCACGCGCCGCTGCCGGCCGCCGGGCCGTTCCACACTCCCATCCGGGTCCGCTACGCGGACACCGACGCCGCCGGCGTGGTCTACTACGCCAACTATCTCGTCTACTTCGAGGTCGCCCGCGTCGAGGCGTTGCGCGTCGCCGGCATGCCGATCACCGAAGTCGAGCGCCGCGGCGTCACCCTGCCGGCCGTCAGCGCGACCTGCACCTACCACAGCCCCGCGCGTCTCGACGATCTGCTCGACGTCGCCATGTGGACCGAGCATATCGGCCGGGCTTCGTTCGGCTTTGGCTACGAGGTGCGTCGCGTGGCCGACGACGAGGGCGCCTCGGGCCAGCCGACCGCGGTCGGCGCGGCGGTCGGCGCCGCCGCGGCTGCTGGCCGCTTTGCCGCGGTCGCCGGTACTCTTATCGCCAGCGGCGCCACCCGTCACGCGGTGGTGGCGCGCGACACCATGAGGCCGGTGCGCATCGAGGGCTGGATTGCCGAGCTCATGGCGCGGGCACAAGAGTGGCGGCCGCCATCATGAGCACCACGCCGCCTGTAGAGGACTTCGATCTGCGCATGCCCGACGATCTCAACGTGGAACACTGTTACCGTCACCCCGACCGCGAGACCGGCGTACGCTGCGCCAACTGCGGCCGGCCGATCTGCCACGAGTGCATGACGCCGGCGGCGGTCGGCTTTCGCTGCCCCGACTGCATGGCCGAGCAGCGCCGCGGTGCGGCGCGGCCGCAGGTGATCAGCCGCCAGCAGACCCGCAACCGCTGGCAGCGCAGCGGCGTGATGGGCGGGCAGTCCGGCCTGACGGTCACCAAGGCGCTCATCGCGATCAACGTCGCCGTCTTCCTCGTCGAAGTGGCCACCGGTGCGCTCAGTAGTACGGCCCAGCTTGTGCGACTCGGCGGTCTCGTGCCCGCCTACGTCGCCGTGAACCACGATTACTGGCGCCTGTTCAGCGTGATGTTCCTTCACGAGAGCTTCTTTCACATCCTCTTCAACATGGTGGCGCTGTGGTTCCTCGGCGAGTACACCGAGGCCGTGCTCGGCCACTTCAAGTTCCTCGTGCTGTACCTGGTCACCGGCTTTGCCGGCTCGGTGCTCATCCTGCTGCTTTCGCCGGCGTTCGCGGTCACCGTCGGCGCGTCCGGAGCGATCTTCGGCATCTTCGGCGCGCTGATCGCCTATGCGTTCATCTACCGCAAGCGCGACTACGTGGCGCGCGCCATCTTTGGCCAGCTCGTGTTCTGGCTCGTGCTGAACGTCGTCTTCATGCTGTACGAGCCCGCAGTGTCCTGGCAGGGACACCTCGGCGGCTTTGTGACGGGCATCGTCCTCATGGCGGCCTACTCGCTGCTGGGCAGCAAGAGCCCCTTCGGCAAGTTCACGGGCAGCGACATCGTTCTGACCGTCGTGGTCATCGGGGTCCTCCTCGTGCTCGCCTACTGGCGCGTGCAGACCTTCACGCTGGCCACGCTCATTCCCTGGTGGTAGCTGCCCGGCGGTAGCCGCCGGCCGCTTCTTTTGGTCCTGCGCGAAGGAGAGCCAGTGTCCACAGCTGATCCAGAGGCGTCGCCCGCCGCCCCCTCGCGCGTCGAGGCATCGCTCGCCGCGCCGACGTTCGTCGAGCCGCGCTGCACACCCACGCCGGCCGCCGAGATCGAGCGCCGCCTGGCGGCCTTCCAGGCGACGCTGCGCGCCTTGCGCATCGACGCCGCCGTGGTCGTGCAGAACGCCGACCTCTACTACCTGGCGGGCACCGTCCAGCAGTCGCAGCTCCTCGTGCCGGCCGACGGCGTGCCCGTGCTGTTTACCCGCAAGACCGTCGCCCGTGCCCGCGCCGAGTCGCCGCTGTCGGTCGAACCGCTGCCCAGCCTGCGGCGCCTCGGTGAGCTCGTCGTCGAGCGCTGCGGCGATGTGCCGGCGGTCGTGGGGCTCGAGCTCGACGTGCTGCCGGTCGCCCAGTTCCGGCGCTACGAGAGCCAGCTCCCCGGGGCGCGCTTCGCCGACATCGGGCCGGCCCTGGTGCG
>PLTW01000064.1 GCA_003164655.1 Actinomycetota bacterium | reverse complement strand
GGATCAGCGACTCAGGACACTAGCAGGCTGCTGAAATACGCCTCGTCTCAAGCTCAGCGAGAGCCTCCCGCAGGAAGACCCCCACATGAGCCCTCCCAGATGCGATTGGCCTGCCCCTCGTAATGCTGGGCGATCCGCTGCAGCCCGCGGTAGACGACCTGGGCCATCACGGCTGGGAAGCGGTGGAGTGCGTCGGGCTGGGTCAGGTGCTGCATGACCATGTTCTGCGACAGCGCTGCGAGGTCGGCGAACTGCCAGGACCCGGCGCGCTCGCCGAGTCGATAAGGAAGAGTCCAGGCGCGCTCCGCGCTGTCCTGGCGATCGACGAGGCAAGCGAGCACGAAGGCATGCGGGTGGTCTGCCAGGTCGTTCAGGAGTGCGTTGGCTTCAGGTAGAGGCACGAAGTCGACGGGTGCCGGTGGTCGCCAGAAGTTTGCGTACCCTTGGGCGACTAGTGTGTGCGCTATTACGCCGTTGCTCATCACCGCACCTATCGGCGACTGGCAGCGGCCGCTTGACCAAAGGAACCATTGGTCCCGTTGCCGCGGACAAGTGGAGTGGCGTCCGCGGGCGAAGTATCATCAAGGTCAAATCAGGCACAGCAACGCGCTGTGGTCGCGACGCCCCCGTGGGAGAATGCCAAGTGCGACACAATCTCAAGATCGACCACAAGTGGCTGACCCCGGTCGCAAGCGGTCAAAAGAAGGCTGAAATCAGAAGAGCGGATCGCGACTTCTCAGAAGGCGACGAACTTCTTCTTTACACGCCAGACAAAAGCACGGGGGAAATCGTGGTCATCACGCACGTGCTGCCTCTTGACGAGGTCCCCGGTTATAAGGGCGGTCCGTTCGTCTCGCTAAGCATTGAGCCCCTCAGGCGGCTGTTCGGAGACGCCGTTGTCGAAGAGCTCAACAAGGGGAGCTTCGGATGACCGCTGAGCGCGAAGGCAGATACGCAAAGGACTGAGGAGCGCTGGACACACCGACGTCAGCAAGGTGTTTGGGGCGCTTGTATTTTTGGACCTCGCCGAGCCGGTATGCGATCGCCATGCTCTTGCCTTTGAAGTAGCTGTCGAAGAACTCCTTCGAGATCCCCGAGTGCTCTGCCGTCTGCTGCCAGATCTCCTCGGGGCTTCCTCCTAAGGCGTCCACAACCTCGACCTCTCCGACGATCATGCTGACCGGCGCGGTCGAGTAGATCACGATTCGATCAACGGGACGCCGACTTCCCACCTTCCTGAACTCGTACTTCTTGGTCCCTTGGAGGATGTTCTCTACATGCTCAGGGTTGATCGACAATAAGAGCTTCGACATCCACATCACCCCGCCCGAGAATGCTCCGGAATTGCGCTGGTGTGTACGAGAGCTGGTTGGGGTACTGGTCACCCCAGTATCCGTTCTGCTTCAGCCACACCCAGTTCACGTTGTGGCCGGGTCCGAAGTAGCCCAAGTAGACCATCTCGATCACCATGAGGTTGCGGCCGCGGTACCGCTCCGCGATTTCCGCGTCAGTGAATACCGACTTGTTCTTGACACGGCGTCTGAAGACCTCGAATGACTCCAGCTCGCGGCCATCGTGCTTGATCGTTGCGACATCAGTCACCATGCAGTACGACGTGACCACAGACTTGTAGCCTGGTTGTCCCTCGCCGCCGGTGTATTTCCTGTAGATAAGAACCGGGTGGCCGGGGGTGACCGCCATCGAAGCCGCGGCGCCGACGTAAACCTTCGTGACCCCGTTCGCCGCTGCGGAGCGAAACGTCTCCTGGAATTCGTTCGCGAGCTCTGAGTAGGGAAACAGCTCGTCGTGGTAGCCGTCATTGATGACCAGGATGTTGGCCGCCTCAAAGCTCGGGTCGATGAACGGGAAGGACAGGTAGGGATCGCCATAGTCCAACTCGCGCCTGTTCTTGAGGTAGACGGACTCGCCATTTTCTTTCACACCCGCGCGCCTGAAGCCGAACTTGCCCAGCATGCCGACAAGCGCTCGGTGCTTCTCGAAGACGGTGACGTAGACCTCGGGGCATTCTGTCTCGCGCCAGCGCCACAGAGCGAGGCCGACCGCCCCTTCGCCGAGTCTCTCGCCCTGCGCTCGATCGGCGACCTTGAGGGTTCCAATCTTGAGTCTCGGGGCCGCCGGGAGAGTCTTATCGACCAGCTCAATGGACTCGTTCTCGTCTTTGAGATAGACGAATGCCCCGATGCCATCATCGTCTCGGTGGACAAGTGCGGATTCACCTGCTGCGCTCTTGTCGGCGAACCACTTGGTGAAGCCCGGGTAGTCATCCTTCAGCGACTCGAAAAACTCGTCGTTGACGTCCACTTCGCTGAACCGCGTGGGCCGAAAGCTGCCAGGCATCTCATGCCACCCCTCATTCCGCCGGCTGGAAAGCCATCTGCGCATGTCTGCACGAATCTACTTCAGCGTCGCCCCCTCGTCCCCTTGCAAGATCCGCGACATTCGAGGGCCGCGATCCGACTGCTCCTGCCTGATCCGCGTGCCCATCTGCGCCATCAAGCCACCTCCCGATCGACACAAGACCATAGTCGGTGTTGCATCCACCGGTGGAACCCACCCTTGCGAGTTGCAGGGTGCCCTGGTGCGACTGGAGCGACACTGATGCCCGCCGTCACATCGCGTTTTTCAGAACTGCATCCGGGCCCGCCCCTCGCCAAAGCCGACGCTGTTGCCTGAGCAGGGCCGCCTGCCTGCCGGCGCACTATTGACCATGAAGTAGCGCAGCGCGTCGAGGATGTGTTGATAGGGGCTGCGCTCGTCGTAGCGCTCCGCCAGGTGCGGGTCAGGCGGCACGCTGGCGAGCGCCTCGATCGTGAAGTGGCAGCTCGTGGCGACCACCAGCGGCAGCTGCGGATCAGCCAGGGCGTTCATGAGCAGCAGACAGCCCTCGCGCACCCCGCTGCTTGTGCTGCGGCAGCTGATGCCATGGCGGCGCAGGATCCTCACCTCGCTCTCGGAGCTCTGTGAGTTGACCGCGTTGCCGGCCGGGTCGGCGTAGGTATGGCGCGGCTTTTCAAGGAGCCCGAAGCCCGCCTCCTTTGCGAGGATCGCCTCGGCGAACTCGTCGGTGGTGAGGTCGTGCGGCAGCAGTTCGGCCACCACGAGGTACTGCCCCGCAGGCGAGCGTTGCAGCCAGGCGCAGGCCGGGTGGTGGTAGCCGAAGTCGATGCAGCGCGAGGTCTCCCAGTTGCTCACGATCTCGATCTCGGCAACGTTGCGCGCGCGACTGAAGCGCTCGAAGAACACTCCCTCGGGTGCCGCGAAGGCCTCCTCGGGGCAGGCGGCATACTCGCGCCGTGCGAGGCGCGGCGTGGCTGCGGCGAGCACGTTTTGGGCATACCACTGCGCGTCGCGCCCGGGGTGGGCATCCCAGGGCAGAAACAGGGTCCTCCACACGCCGAGGCCGCGCTCGGCCTGGCGCCAGAGCTTGTGGGCGTGGTCGCCGGCGCCGTTGCCGCTGCTCACGATGTGGAGGCGCTCGCAGGCGGCCTCGAGGGCGAGGAGCTCTTCCTCTTGTGCGTCCCAGAAGCAGTACTCGTCGATCAGCGCCCCGTAGGCGGCGTGTGAGCGGCCCATGCGCTTGGTCGTGGTCAGCGCCTTGAAGCGGCTGCCGTTGGCAAAGCTCAGGCTCTGTTTCTGATCGACTAGGAGTGGCACCTGCCACTGCTGTGGCAACGAGGCGCGCAACACCTTGAGGCGATGGATCGCATCGAGGGCATCCTCGTGGGTCTGACGGGCGACCAGGATCAAGCGGTTGCCCCAGAAGGTGACCTCGTAGAGCCATCGACTGGGTATCCCTGCTCAGG
>PLTW01000186.1 GCA_003164655.1 Actinomycetota bacterium | reverse complement strand
ACGCGCAGACCACCCGCGAAGACCTGCGCGTAGCCGTAGCGCTTGACGAGCTCCTGAGTGACGTAGTCGACGAAGTAGGCGGCCGGACCGCTCGCGGTACTCAAGGGTTTGGCGAAGACCTTTATCGGCTGGGCCTCGGCAGCGGCGGCCTGGGCCGGCGAGATGTAGCCCTGGGCCAGCATGCGGCTGAGAACGCCGTTGCGCACCCGGCGCGCGGCGCCGGCCGCGTAGACCGGGTCGTAGTCGGTGGGCAGCTTGGCGACCGCCACGAGCAAGGCGGCCTGGGCGAGAGTCAGACGGTAGGCGTGCTCGTGAAAGTAGGTCTCGGCGGCCGCCTCGACGCCGTAGGCGCCCTGCCCGTAGTAGACGGTGTTCAGGTAGGCGGTGAGGATCCTATCCTTGCTCCAGCGGTCCTCGAGCTCCCAGGCGAGGATCGCCTCACGCAGCTTGCGGGTGATGTCGCGCTCGTTGCCGACGTAGGCGTTCTTGATGTACTGCTCGGTGATCGTGCTGCCGCCCTGCACGGCGCGACCGGCGGCGATGTCGGCCAGCAGTGCCCGGGCGAGCCCCTGAAAGTCGACGCCGTGGTCGGAGTAGAAGCGCTTGTCTTCGCTGGCCACCGTGGCGTTCTTCATCACCGTCGGGATCGCCGAGCTGGGCACGACCAGCCGGTTCTCGGCGCCGTGGAGCTCGGCGAGCAGCCGCCCCTGGGCGTCGTAGATCTCCGTGGTCTGGGCGCTGGCCGAGCTCTCGAGGTGGCCCAGCTTGGGCAGATTGCGCGACAGGGCATACACGGCCCCGGCGGCCAGGCCGACGACCGCGACCGCAAAGACGACGACTCCGACGAGAAGGATCCGCGCCAAGCGCAGCGGGGCGCCGCGCGACGCGCGCCGTTCGCGCCGCCGGCGCCGGCCGTTGGGCCCGTCCGCCGACGAACGCTCGCTGGCGCCGCGCCGCGAATCGCTCATGACGGCCCCTCCGTCGTCACGGCGGCGGCGACGCGCATCGCCAGCGAGGGCAGCCGCACCGGCAGTCGGCCGCGCCCCGTGTGGCAAGCTCCAGCGGAGCGGATGCGTCTCGATCTTGACTGCCCCACGTCACGCCTCCGGGAAGCCTCAGGAACCGTCGAATCTCGAGCGGTCACCAGGTGGGCGGCCGAGTCTGTCTGCTGGGCAAGGGTTCACTCGTCGCGGCCGGTCCTGCACGCGACCACGCCCACGCCCTTGCCCGACCCCAGCTCTGGAGCAGTGGCGGGCGCGGGTTTGGACGCGGTGCTCGACGCGTAACCCTAGCGCCCTCAGGTTGAGACGATGTTAAGGGCGGCGAAGCGCGTGTGAAGCGATCGGCCGCCTTGGGTCGTCTCCCGCGCCGGGGCAGGGTCGTCGTCCCGCGCCGTCTGCCGACCGCGGCGCCCTATTCTTCGACGAGCTCGATCACGCGCACATCTTCGGCCCGCACGCGCCGCGTCTGCACCGAGGAGCGGTATTCGGAGCCGGTCGCCTTGTCGACGCGCGTGAAGTCGATCCATTGTCCGTTCTGGCTGTCTGCGTACGCGTCGGCTTCGACCATCGTTTCGTGGCCGGAGTTGGTCGTTACCTTGAACTTCGCCATGATCCTCTTCTTGTCGAATTGCCGGTGCTTCGTGGAGGGGCTGACGGGTGGGCGGCTCCCTCAGGCGATCGCTTCGAGCATGGTCTTGAAGAGCTCGAGATCCTTGTCGACCCGGCGATTCATCCAGTGGCGCACGGAGTCGGCCTTGCCTTCCCAGGCCGCCGGGTCGTACTCGAGCTGGTAGGTCACTCTCGTCTTGTCGGCCGCCAACTTCTCGAAGCGGACCTCGCCGGTCTCGCGACCGTCGACGGCCCGCCACGTGACCTTCTCGTCGGGTACGTGCTCGACGACGTCGGCGTCCCACTCAAAGGTGTCGTCCTCGATCACCGCGACCCAGTGGAGCCGGTCGTCCTGGGCGACCGTCACTGTCTCGACGGTCTCCATGAACTTGGGATAGTCCTCGAAGGCCGTCCAGGCCTCGTAGACCTCGTGGACGTCTGCCGCTATCTCCCGTGTCTTGTCGATGAACGCCATGTCTTTCCCTCCGTCGCCTCGAAATGTGCCACGAACCTACCCGTCTGGAACGCCCGCGAATCGGGTCGCCACGCACAGCAGCCCCGGGCCGCGATGCGCACGCGGGCGCTGCCGGGGAGCCGGCAGCGCCCGCAACAGCGGCTTCCTCGAGCGCTTAAGCGCCTCGACAGTGTGGAGCAACGCAGGTCGGCACGTTGGCCAGAGCGCAGAGGTGGCCTGGTCGCGGCCGCCAATGGCGGGCGACTATGATGCAACGTCGCGTACACGGACGGGAGATCGATGCAGTTTCAGGCATGCAGAATCACAATCGACGCTCGAGCCATCACGGCCCCGGGATGGCTCGAGGTCAACGATGCCCACGATCCGCGCTCGTGGGAGCTCGCCGTCCGGGGCCCGATCAACGGCGACCTGGGCGGCGCCACAAAGGGCAGGAACGAAGACGTCTTTCAGGTCGAGCTCACGATCTCGCAGGGCAGGCGTTATCGGGGCGAGGGGCAGATCCGCCAGTCGTGCGACTCGCCGACCACCGGTATGCGCTCGCTTGTGATGATGGGCAAAGGCCCCCTCAGGTTCTTGCCGTAACCACGGCGCGCGGGCGGGCGGCGGGCGCCGAGCAGGCGCCCGCCGCCCGCTTGTCCTTAGCAGCCTGTCAGCTCACCGACGCGATCTTGACGGTCGGCTTGTCGGTAGACATCGGCACGAGACCGCCGAGGTCGCCGATCACGTTGACCAGCTGGGTGTCGGCGGGCACGACGATCTTGCTGTTCTGGTAGAGCGCGCGCTCGACGGCTTCGAGCTTGCGCAGCATCTGGGCGTTGCCCACGAAGTACTTGTCGGCCGCCTCGTTGACCAGCTGGATGGCCTGGGCCTCGCCTTCGGCGGCCAGGATCTTGGCCTGCCTCGTGCCTTCGGCTTTCTTGATCTCGGCGCGCCGCTGGCCGTCGGCCTGGGTCTCGGTGGCGGTGGCGAAGTCGACCGCGGCGACCTTCTCGTTCTCGGCCTTGACGACCTTGTTCATGGTCTCCTGGACGTCGTGCGGCGGGTCGATCTCCTTGAGCTCGGTGCGCAGGATCTCGATGCCCCAGCTCGCCGTCTCGACCAGCAGCGCCGTGCGCAGCTCTTCGTTGATCTTGCCGCGCTCCGAGTTGGCCGACTTCAGGGAGAGCGTGCCGATGATATTGCGCAGCGTNNTGGGCGTCGACCTTGGCGTTCAGGTTGTCGTTGGTGATGATCTCCTGGGGCTGAGCCTCGACCAGCACCTCGCGAATGTCGACCTGGTACATGCGTTCGAGAAGCGGGATGACCACATGGATGCCCGGCCCGGCGTAGCGATTGTACTTGCCCAGGCGCTCGACCAGCCCGCGGTGGGTAGGCCGGATCATGCGGACGCTGCTGCGTGCCACGACCAGAACCACGACCACGACCGCCACGATGACGATCAGCTCGGCGATGGTCGCACTGGAGATAGCTACCACGACCGCCGCCTTTCGATTGATCTCTGGACTGCTACCGTGCTCATGAGCTTCTCCTTCGCATCTGACGTTTGCCGCTTGCGGCTCGAGGCGCGGGCGCCACGCAGATCATCGGGAATCCAACGAGTCACAGCGACTCGAGGCTATCTGCAGTCAGGAGCTCCCATTCGCGCCTTGCGCTGCGATCATTCCCGTGGGGCTCGGGTTCGAGACACGCCGAAACGGTTCACGGCGGCGTTGGCCGGGATGCGGCGACTCTGTAGAGTTGAGCACATCGTGACGTCTTTCGGCACAAGCCCCGTCTCCACCGTCTCGCTTCGTGACGTGACGGTGTGTCCACGATCGTGAACGACGGCCGGATCGCCCTGCCGGGCGGCACCGTGCCGCAGCGCTGCCCGACGACGCGCGAATCGGCAGCCGAACATCCGCAGGCCGTCGACCCGGCGCCCTGCCGCGAGGGGCCGTGAACCTCTACGACCTCATCGTCGTCGCCCTCATCGCCCTGCTTGCCTACCGCGGCTTTCGCGCCGGTCTGGTGCGAGAGCTGCTGGCCTGGGCGGCCTTTGCGTTTGGCCTTGTGCTCGCCTTGCGCTTCGACGGCCGGGTCGGCGGCTGGCTTGCCCGCGTCCACGAATTCGGCCCCGGCACGCGGCGCATCCTGGCCTTCGTCGTCATCCTCGTCGCTGTTGAGGTCGCCGTCGGTCTTCTTGCCGGCCCGCTCAGCCGATCGCTGGCTCACGTGCCGCTGGTGGGCCGTCTCGACCGCCTCGGCGGTCTGCTCTTCGGCGCCCTGCTTGCCCTCATCCCCGTGTGGCTGGTGACGGGGGCCTTGCTGGCCGAACCGCACTCGCTGCTGCCGCTGGCCGGCGCCGCCAGCCACTCCGAGACCGCGCACTTGCTGCGGGCGCTGACGCCGCACTGGGAGCACAGCCTGCGGGCCTGCGTCGACCGCCTCACCGCCGGACACTCGAGCCCCCGCCTCACACGGGAGCTCCGCCGGTTGACCGGTGGGCAGGTTCGCGGGTCTGGCCTGCAGTAGCGTGTGCCCTGACAGCTCGCGGACATCCGCCGACGGCGGGTCCCGGCGGCGGCCACCCGCGACCGACTGCGCGACTGGCCTCAGATCACCATCGGCGGATGCTCTTCCAGCAGCAGCAGGGTCACCATGCCGGCTTGGCCGTGAAGGACACCGCACTGCTCATAGGTGTCCGCGTCGGCCTGGACGGGCTCTGTCGCGACATCGAAAGACGGATGAAGCCAGCACAGGCGCTCGTGGTGGGCCAGCCTCGTCTTCACCTGGACGTGCCAGACCCCTTGCTCGTCTTGCGCAAACAGGGTGTAGAAGTAGGGCCGTCCCTCGACGATCCGGTCGTCCCTCACAGAGGTCTGCGTGCCTTCCATCACGGTGGTCTGGTCGCTGCCCGCAAGCGCGCCGGCCGTGGCGGCGAAGTCGCCCGACGAGCGCAGGACGCGCCAGTTCAGCGCCGGTGCATTGCGTAGCTCCCAGCTGAGCTCGATGTAGGTGCCCTCGCGCCTCGCGTGGAACTGCGCGAGATACGGGGTGTGACTGTCTCCGAACAGGTGCATGGTCCCCCCTTTGATTGCCGCGCCGCTCACCATGGGCCGGTCGGGCCGGATCCGATCACCGCGTCGACCACGGCCGGCCTCCTTGCCACGTCATCTGCGCCCGGATGACGCCAGCACAGACTATGCCCTCGCGGCGATCACCCGACGCGAGTGACGAGCGGCGGCCTGCCGCCGGGCCGGGCCTGGGGCGTCAGGCGGTCGGCGGTGGAGAGGTCGGCGGCGTGGCGTCGTCGGGCGGCTTGGCCTCGAGCTCCTTGGGCTTCTCTTCGTCGGCGCCGCTCAGGCCCGTCTTGAAGCCACGTATGCTCTGCCCGACAGACTTGCCCAGGCCGGGCAGCCGCGAGGCCCCGAACAGCAGCACGATGATGGCGAAGATGATGAGCAGTTCGGGAAGGCCGATCATGGCGACCATCGGTGCCATCTCATCTCACTCGTTGACTGGCAAGCGGACTCCGCACGGAGCAGAGGTGCCGCCGCGAGCAGCCTGCGCGCCGCAACGGACACCTCCGTCACTGTATGGTCTCGAGCAGCGCGAATCAACAGAGCGCATGACGCTTGCCACGGTGGATGTCGGCACGTGGTCGGCAGGAAGCCGACATCTCGCGAGATTCCGGCGCGCGGGGTAGCGTCACGTGTCGACACGGCGCGACAGACCATGGTGCTGTGCAGGAGAGAAAGGCTGGTGGCGAGGGACAGAATTGAACTGTCGACACCATGATTTTCAGTCGTGA
>PLTW01000171.1 GCA_003164655.1 Actinomycetota bacterium | reverse complement strand
GGGTCAAGGGCCAGCGCCGCGCCCAGGGCAGCCGCTGCGCCGCGCCCGCGAACCACGGCGATGTGGGCGATCACCGGCGTCACGGCGAGGGCGCCGGTCAGGTCGGGCCCGGCGCCGGCGCGGCGGGCAAACACGGCCGGGACCGAGCCCTTGGCGAGGTCGATGCCCAGGGTCGCCGCGCCGGGGGCCCACCCCAGCGTGCGCGCCACGTTGGCGGCGCCCGGCTTGTGGTCGCCGGCCGCGGAAATATCGCCGGCGCCCAGCAGGCGACTCACCAGACGAGCGCTCGGAATGCAGCCCAACGCGAACGCCGCCGGAAACCCGATCAGGGCGATGCCCGCAGTGCGGGACCTACTCACGATAGCCGACCTCCTCTGGCTGTGGGGATGCGGCGGCGGGCCGGGCTGCGACAGCAGCCCGGCCCGCCGCCGCCGACGGCACGCCGCCCTTGACCAGGAACGCCAGGCCCCCGACCGCCACCGGGATGAGCCAGGTGGCCAGGCGCCACAGGATCAGGCTCGGCACGCGGATGGTCTCGGCGGCCACCGGCCCGATCAGGGCGAGATAGCCGAGCTCGGCCACTCCGGCGCCTCCGGCCAGCGGCGACAGCGGCATGATCACCTGGAGCACCGCCTGGCCGGTGATGATCGAGAACGGCCGGCCGTGCCAGCCCAGGCCGATCAGGATCAAAGGGATGATGGCGAACATCGCCACCCAGTAGACGATCTGCGAGACGATGACGCCCAGCCACACCCGCCAGCCCGCGTGGTGGAACTCGGTGAAGGCCTCGCGGCCGGCGTGGATCGTCTTGTGGAAGCGCTGAGGGAGCTGCTCGATGCCGATCGGACGCCGCACCCACAGCGAGCCGATCATCCAGGCGATCGCCGTCAGCACGACCGCGCCGACCACAAACCAGCGCTGCAGCGGAGTGATCGTCGAGCCGGTGGCCGGGATGAGCGCGGTCAGGGCCACCAGCACGAGCACCGAGGTGTGCACGACGCCCTTCACCAGTATGACCGACGTCGCCTCGGGAAGGGTGAGCCCCTGGCGGCGCAGCGAGAAGGCCTGATAGGGGATCTCGACGCCCCCGAACGAGGTAGTGCCACCCACGAAGTTGGCGCGCAGCGACAGCAGCACCAGGGGCTTCAGGCGCACCGTCGACTTGAGCACGCGCGTCAGCAGCACGAGCGCCGCCGTGTCGGCGATCAGGTAGACGAGCACGCACAGAACGGCGTAGGCCAGAAACTCGGGCTCGTGAGCCTGGCTGCGCACGACCCCGAAGTTGTGCCTCAGGTGCAGGCTGAACAGACGGGTGATGAGCACCGTGACCATGACACTGAGGGCAAAGCCGATGAACATGCGAGGTCGCGTAAGAAACGAGCGCAGCTTCTCGGGCGGGGCCACGAGCGGCTCTTCGAGCAGCTCGAGGACTTCGGCGTCGGTGGCGACGGGGCCCTTGTGCTCGAGCTCGTCAGACACGGGGTCGCTCGACCGCGCGCCGCAGCAGGTCGTGGTAGCGCGCGGCCGCCACCTCGGGCGCGTGGCGCGACAGCGCCAGAAGCCGGCCGCGCGCGCCCATCCGGCGGCGCTCCGCCGAGCTCATCGAGAGCAGCCGCGCGAGCACCGCGGTGAGCTCGCCGGGCGTGTGGGCATCGACCACGAAGCCGGTCTCACCCTCGACCACAGCCTCAGGTGCGCCCCCGGACAGGCCGGCGATCACCGGCAGACCGGTGAGCGCCGCCTCGGCATAGACGATGCCGAAACCCTCGACCTCGAGCCCGCCATACCGTGTCCGCGAGGGGCCGGCGAAGACGTCGGCGGCCTGCAACCATAGACGTAGCTCGTCGCCCACGACCTCGCCGGGCAGATGAACGCGCGCGGCAAGGCCGGCGGCGGCGGCTTTTCTGCGCAGCCCCTCGGCCAGACGGCCGCCGCCCACCAGGGCGAGCCGCACGTCGGCAAAGCCGCCGTCGAGGCCGGCGAGCGCCGCGATCAGCATGTCCTGCCCCTTGCGGGGCACGAGACGACCGACGCACAGCACCAGCGGAGCGTCGTCGAGGCCGAGCGCGGCCCGCGCCGCCGCGGCGTCGTCGAGGCCCGTGAGCGGGTAGCGCTCGATGTCGAGAGCCGGCCTCAGGACCTCGGCCCGGGCGCGACCTCCCGAGAGGCGCACCGCCTGGTCGGCAGTGTACTGACTCACGGTAAAGAGTAGCGACGACTCGGCGAGCACCCGTTTGAGCAGGCGCGCCACGCCCGGCACGGCGCCGGGAACCGTGATCTCGGCGCCGCCCAGGAAGACCACATACGGCACGCGCGCCTTGCGACGCAGCCAGGGCCCCAGCAGGCCGGCCGGCAGTGGGTGGCCGAGCTGGAGCAGCTCGAGGCCGTGTGTACGGATGAGCCGTTCGCAGACGCGCTCGACCGACGGCGCGGGCACGACCGCCGAACGCGATGTGCGGATGACCGTGTAGGGATGGGTCGCGTCGAAGGCCGCCGCGTCGCGATGGGCCGGCGCGACGATCACCACCTCGCCGGGGTCGAGCGTCTGGATCATGTTCCAGTAATAGGTCTGAGCGCCGCCGACACGCGGCGGAAAGTCGTTGGTGACAAAAAGGGAGCGAGGGACTCGCTCGCTCGCGTGCGCATCCTGACCCATGGCGGCCATTCTACCGGTCCGATCGGCGGACCGCACCGCTGGAGCACGGTACGCTGCGTCAGCGCCCAAGGCCCGCGACCGCGGCGGCGCCCGCGCGCGTTCGGAAGTGCCGCCCTACTGCGCCTGCCGCTCCGTGATCACCTGCAACACCTCGAGCTCGTCCTTCTGGAACCAGTAGAGGTCGCAGACCATGCAGTAGTCGACCTCGACAGCCACGTCGTAGCTGAAGTGACGGCGCATCATCGTGCGGCCGCAGCGCGGACAGAAGATGAGCGTCGCCGCCGAGGCCGTGCGATTGCGGACGAAGTTGCGGCGCAGTTCGTCGCCGTGCTCGACGACGTAGTCGGCCAGCGCCTGCTGGCGGTCGTCGAAGCGCATCTCGCGCCGGGTCAGGATGCGCTGCACCTGCGGCGTCGTCGCGAGCCGTCCGGCACATGTGCGGCAGGCGAACACCTCAGTACCTTCGTAGTCGCAGCGTTCGAGCGCGGCGTGGCAATCGGGACATGCCACAGCCTGCTCCACCGGCTCGTGGAAGCGCAACGAAGACGCCGCGGCCGGCGGCGTGCCCGACTGCGGCGACGCGGCGGCAGCGGGAGCCGCCGCGAGAACCGAAGCGGCGACCACGACAGCGACGGCGGCAGGAGCCGGAGCGACCGCCTGGATGGCAGGAGCGGCGGCAACCGGGGCGGCCGCCGGAGCGATAGAGGCAGCGGCGACCGGAGCGGCATGGGCCGCCGTGACCACCGGCGCAGCGGCGACCGGCGCAGCGGCCATGAGCGGCGCTGCTACCATCTGCGCCAGCCGTTCGGCGCCCGGCGTGGCGCCCGCCACGCCGGGCGCCTGGGTCACGTGTTCGCGCTGATCGCAGGCCGCCTCGGCCGCCGCGCACTGTTCCTGGAACGCGCCCCAGCTGACGTGGGCGATGTTGAGCAGCGCGACGATGCGGTCGTTGACCGGCGGATGCGTGGCCATGGCGCGCGCGACCACCGTAGTGGCGTTCAGGTCGGTCGGTCTGATGCACAGCGCCGACAGCCCGTCGGGAATGTAGCCGCTGCCGCCCGGATGGCGGACCATCATCTGCAGCGCCTGGGCGAGGCTCAGCGGATCGCGCGTGTAGCGCGCTGCGGCGAGGTCGGCGGCCCACTCGCCCTGGCGGGAGATGGCGCTGTTCACCACCGCCGACGCGACCTGCAGCAGCCCGAGCAGCACCCACAACGGTATGGCCAGCAGCAAGGCGTTGACACGTGTGTCCACGCCCGTCTCGACGGCGCCGCCGAGGCTGTCGCCCAGCGACGTGTACACACCGAACAGCAGGCAGGCGGTAGTGGCCGTGACATAGTCGCCCGACAGGACGTGCCCGAACTCGTGGGCGACCACCGCCTCGAGCTGCGCACGCGAAAGGCGTGACAGCGCGCCTTCGGTCACTCCGATGCAGGCCCCACCGTGCAGGTCGCTGAAGGCAAAGGCATTCATCCCGACCGTCGGCACGGTGAGGCAGCGGATCGGCGGACCGCCGGTGGCAATACGCATCTCTTCGACGATGTCGGCGAGGCGCTGGTGGTAACGATCGGCGGGATCGAGCTGCTGGGCGTGCATGACACGCACCAGGTGGTCGCGGGCGCCGATGCGAGACACGTACCAGTAGCCCACCGCGACCGCCATGGAACCGAGCACGACCGACCCCACGCCGGGCAGGCTGAGCGAGAAGCTCAGAAAGTGACCGGAAGACTCGAGAGACGAGCTGCGGGCGTCGAGGACGAGCTCGATGCCCGCCACGACGACCCAGACACAGACCGACAGGCATACGGTCACCATGAACAGCAGCAGGCCGAACAGCGCCCACATGCGCCAGCGGGCCTCGCTTTCGACCTGGAACATCGTCTTGGTCACCTGCACCACTCTCCCGCCACTCATTGTCGGCAGGCGCGGCCGCGTCTTTAAGCGCAATTCGTCGGTAGCGAACGCAACGGGCTCGGGGTTTACACTCAGGAAACCGTGGTAATACTGCCTTTGCGACTGTGGACAAGGCCTTCCCAACCGCGGTACGTCCGGGTCGCACGGTACCCCCCCAGGTACCACCCATGGCTCCTTTCACAGCCCCAGACCCCCCTCTGGGGCTGCCGTTTTTCAGGCGACTTCGGGCGCCCACGGCCCGGGCGAAGTCCCCCCTAACGCTCGCGCACCTTCCCCGCGGCCAGAAAGTTGGCCATGAGCTGCCCGCAGAGCATGGCCGAACGCAGCAGCTCGCGGCGGCTCATCTTGCGCAGCGCCTTCAGACCTCCGGGGTACGTGCGCTCGATCAGCCCGGCCCCCCCGTCGAGCCAGCCGTCCAGCAGGCGCCTGTCGATCTCGGGGTGGAACTGCACGCCCCAGGCCACGTCGCCGCAGCGAAAGATCTGGGGCTCGGCCTCGGTGTCGGCCAGCAGCAGCGCGTCGTCGGGCAAACGGCAGGTGTGAGACCGCCACGAAAAGACGAGCGGCCGGGGATGAATGTCGCCGACGAATCCGTCGCGCGCCGAGAACTCGATCGGATCCCAGCCCAGGCGCAGGCCGGCGCGCGCGTAGACGTCGCCGCCGGCCGCCAGGACGAGCTGCTGCGCGCCCAGCCCCACGCTCAGCGTCGGCACCTCGCGAGTCAGCGCCGCCTTCAGCAGCTCGCGCTCGTCGGCGAGGAAATCATGACCTCCCCGGTCGTCGACGTTCAGCGCCCCGCCGAGGGTGACGAGCGCCGCAAAGCCGGTCAGCTCGCCGGAGTCGGGCAGCGGCTGGCCAAGGTCGAGCCGGCGCACGTCGAGCTCGAACCGGGCGTCGCGCAGGTACTCTCCGATCAGCGCCGGCGGCCTCTGGGCGTCGTGCTGCAGAATGAGGATGGCTCGCATGACTCGTGTACGATACGCCCCAGGGAGAGCCGATGCTCGCCCGGCAGCCCACGACCGGCGACCGTGGGGCGTCGACCGACTCGAGCCGCAGGAGCGCCCATGACCTTCCCCGCCAAGCGCCGCGCCGCGAGGGCCCGATGAGCCCCGCCGCGATCGGCCTGTCCACGCCGACGGTCGAGATCGTCGCGGCCGGCAACGAGGTTCTGCTGGGCGACGTGCTCGACTCCAACTCCCACTGGCTGTGCCGCACGGTGACGGCGCTGGGCGGCACCGTGACGCGCGCCGTTCTGGTGCGCGACGACCTCGCGGCGATCGCCGCCGAGGTGCGCGGCGCGCTGCGCCGCGCCCCCGACCTCGTCTTTACCGTCGGCGGCCTCGGCCCCACCGCCGACGACATGACCCTCGCCGGAGTGGCGCTCGGCCTTGGCGTACCGGTCGAGCTGCACCCCGCGGCCGAGCGCCTCGTGCGCGAAGCCTACGCCGGCTTTGCCGCCGCCGGCCTGGTGCCGTTCGCCGAGATGAACGAGGCCCGCCTCAAGATGGCCCATCTGCCGCGGGGCGCCGCGCCCGTGCGCAACCCGGTGGGCGGCGCGCCTGGAGTCGTCTTGGAGCGCGACACCACCACCTTCGTCTCGCTGCCCGGCGTGCCCGAGG
Source organism: Actinomycetota bacterium (assembly GCA_003164655.1). Lineage (GTDB taxonomy): Bacteria > Actinomycetota > Thermoleophilia > UBA2241 > UBA2241 > Bog-752. The sequence goes on along the minus strand of PLTW01000171.1, from coordinate 22,064 downwards.
AGCTCGTCGCCATTGTCGAGCAGTCGCTCGGGCCGCTCTTCGAACGCATCTTCGCCGCCGCTCACTACGAGGAACGCACGCTGGTCGTCGATCTGCAGGACGAGTCGGCGATCGCCGACATCCTCGGCGAGGTCGAGCACGCCCACCCCGAGGTCTACGTGAAGTCGCGCGCCAAGCAGATGGGGCCGGCGGTGACCCTGCGCATCACGCTGTCGGCGCGCGGCGGCGGCCGGGCGGCTGTCGACGCCCTGCTGCGGCCGCCGGCCGACGATCTGCTCGACAAGATCGCGGCGGCAGGGTACGGGGTGCGTCTCGAAGCGCCGTCTGTCTGAGCGCCGCGGGCGGGCCGGCGGCGGCCGTCAGAACGGCCGCCGCCGGCCCGCCCGCGGGCGCAGGCTTGTTCTACGCGGCTCTAGTCTGGCGCTCGCTCTGCCGGTAGTCGGCGACCTCGGGCTCCCCGGCGAAGGTCACGCGCGGTGCACTCGTGACCCCGCCGCGCTCCATCGCCTCTTTGAGCGACGGGTCGGACGCGAACGCCTCGGCCTGCTCCCTGGACGGGAACCGGTTCACGATCGTGATTTCGTTGGGGTCGTTGAGGCTCCGGTAGAGCTCGTGACCGGTAGCGCCGTGGCGCGTGCGCACGGTCTCGTGCTCGTCGAAGACGAGCCTCCAGGTGTCGTAGTCCTTTACCGTGTGTTGCACGATGAGTGAGGTCATTGTCGCCTCTCTTCTGTGGTGGAAGCGCCGCTCCGAACCTGAGCCGCACGCCGGGGTAGCAATAGTGCATCATGACCCACACAACTTGGCTTCAAACTCGTGCGCCGCCCCGTGGGCGGCCGCCGAGGCCGGGGATTGCGCCACGACAAGCAGACGGGTGCGATCACCGGCTGCCGTCACCCCGCACAGCACCGAGAACTCGCGCCCCACACCGTTGCCCATGCTGGTATCCTGCGTGTCGTCGGAAGGTTCGTCGGAGGGCTTCGCCGCCGGTGCGGCGGGCAACGTGCTGAAGGGCGACCCATGAGCATGGCAAAAGCAACGCGCCCCTGGTGGGACCGGTTCACGCCTCGTACGGGCGTGCGCGTCCAGATGTTCTCGGCGGCGCTGCTCTGGCTTTTGGGCGTGAGCTTCCTGCTCGTGCGCGGCGTGATGTTTATCGAGGCGCCGGGGCCCGGCTTTCGCTTCAGCTTCTGGATTGTGCCCATCGCCATCGTGGCGATCGTGATCGGCGCCATCAAGGCGCGCTTCATCCTCATCCGGTACGCCGACAAGGCCGTCGCCCGCATCCAGAGGCGCGGGCACGCCTGCTACTTCGGCTTCTTTGCGCCGACGTCGTGGCTGTTCGTCATCGTCATGATGGGCGGCGGCATGATGCTGCGCCATTCGGCGCTCGTCGACTATGCCTGGGGCCGCGCCGGACTCTCCACGCTCTACATCGCCGTGGGCACGGGCCTGGCCATCGCCGACCGCATCTTCTGGATCGCCGCGCTGCGCCCCCAAGGCGCGCCCGAGGTGACCTCCGCCGCCGAGTAGGCCGGCAAACCGGAGCGGTCGAACACCTATCTTGGCCGAGCCGCTGCTCCCGCCGGCTGCGGCGGGTCCGGAGGCGCGCGAGGCGCAACCCCCAGACGCTTGAGCCGCATAGTCGCTGTGCCGATGGTACGAGGCGATTCGACCTCGGCACGCGACCCGGAGACCGACCGGGAGGTCACGCGAATGGCCACGGCACGCAGATGCAGACGGATCGCGCTGGGCGTGGCCTACGCGGCCGGCGCCGTCGTGCTGGCCTTCACGGCCCTGGCGCTTCTCGTCGGCTGCAGTCATCACCAGGCCGGTCCGTTGGCCGCGATCACCCCCGGTCCTCCCGTGCCGGCGAGGCCAGGGGCACACGTCTGGGTGGTCGGACTTCCCGATGTCGTGGTCGGCAGCGCGGACGGCGGTGCGACCTGGAAGCTGGCTCACCGGGGTGAGCTCACGAACGACTACGAGGCGGCGCTCTGGGGTGTGGCATTCGGTGACGTCGCCGACGGCTGGGCGATAGAGCGAAGCTTCGGAAGTCGGCCGGAAGAGATACTGGCCACGGCCGACGGCGGCGCGACGTGGAGCTGGCAGCACACAGGGCTCCCCGGTACGCTGCTCGCCATCGCCGCGACAGACGCGCGGCATGCCTGGGCTGTCGGGTACCGGGCGCACTCGGCACTCGTGCTGGCCACCACCGACGGCGGCACGACCTGGCGGCGGCAGACCATCCCCGGCCACGTCCAGATCTACGACGTCGCCTTCGGCGACTCGCGTCACGGTTGGGCTCTCGGCGGGAACCCGGATCGGACGGGGGGCATCGTCTTCTCGACCGCCGACGGCGGGGCACACTGGCGCCTCAGCTACTCGACGAAGACCGCCCGGCTCAGCCGGCTCGCCAGCAGTGGCCCTCGCCGCTGCTGGGTCGTCGGCTCCAAGCAGAAGATGGGCTTCATCGACTCGCCGGGGTTCGTCGTCTCGACCCGCGACGGCAGCACGCACTGGCAGACGGAACAGTCGGTGAGCCTCCAGCCTCTCGACGACGTCGCCTTCCCCGACCCGCGGCACGGCTGGGCGGTGGGAGTTAACGGGACGATCATCGCGACCAGCGACGGGGGCGCGACCTGGGTGGCACAGCACACCGATCAGCGGGAACCTCTCGTGGGGGTGGCCTTCAGCGACGCCTCACACGGCTGGATCCTGCTTGGCCACCGCGCCCTGCTGGCCACGATCAACGGCGGCGCGACCTGGACGGTCGTGAAGCCGACACAGACGGAGTACTACCTGGCGGCCGTCACCTGTCTCGGGCCGGGCAAGGGCAAGTAGGCCGTCTGGCCCGCACGGGCCGTCTGCGCCACCGCCCGAGACACTCCCGAACGTGAACGATCTCCGCCCGGCGCAGCGCTACCGCCCGAAGGGAGCCGCCCGGCCGCCACTCGCACCTATCCCGCTGGCGGTGCCTCCGCGTGCGCGGGCCCGCGCTCGAGGTCCTCGTCGATAAAGTGGGTCGAGACCGTGCCGGCGCGAAACAGCGGATGCTCCAGCACGCGCAGGTGGAAGGGGATCGTGGTGGCGACGCCGGCGACACTGAACTCGGCGAGCGCCCAGCGGGCGCGGGCCAGGGCCTCGTCGCGGTCGCGGCCCCAGACGACGAGTTTGCCGAGGAGGCTGTCGTAGAACGGCGGCACTGCGTAACCGGGGTAGACATGCGAGTCGAAGCGCACCCAGGGCCCGCCCGGCGGCGACCAGGTGGTCACGGTGCCCGGCGAGGGCAGAAAGTCGCGGTCGGGGTCTTCGGCGTTGATGCGAAACTCGATGGCGTGGCCGCTGATGGCCACGTCGTCCTGGCGCAGCGCCAGGCCCTCGCCGGCGGCGATGCGGATGCCGGTCTTGACGATGTCGATGCCGGTCACCATCTCGGTGACGCAGTGCTCGACCTGGACGCGCGTGTTCATCTCCATGAAATAGAAGTCGCCGGCCGGGTCGAGCAGAAACTCGACCGTGCCGGCGCCCTTGTAGCCGGCGGCGCGGGCGGCCTCGACGGCGGCCTCGCCCATGCGCGCCCGTAGCTCGGGCGCGACGGCCGGCGAAGGCGCTTCTTCGATCAGCTTCTGGTGGCGACGCTGGATGGAGCAGTCGCGCTCGCCCAGGTGGATGGCGTGGCCGGCGCCGTCGGCGAGTATCTGGATCTCGACATGGCGCGGCTTGGCGACGTACTTCTCGACGTACACGGCGCCGTTGCCGAAGGCGGCCTGAGCCTCGCCGCTCGCCTGGCGGACGGCGGCGGCCAGGACGGCCGCGTCGTGCACGATGCGGATGCCCTTGCCGCCGCCCCCGGCCGAAGCCTTCACCATCACCGGCAGGCCGATGGCGCGTACGACCTCCTCGGCCTCGGCTACGTCGTCGATCACGCCGTCGGAGCCGGGCGTCACCGGCACGCCGGCGGCGGTCATGGTCGTGCGCGCCATGGCCTTGTCGCCCATCAGCTCGATCGACTCGGGACCCGGCCCGATGAAGGTGATGCCGTTGGCCGCACACAGGCGCGAGAAGGCCGCGTTCTCGGCGAGAAAGCCGTAGCCGGGGTGAATGGCGTCGGCTCCGTGCGTGGTGGCGGCCATGATGAGGTTCTCCATGACAAGGTAGCTCTGCGCAGCCGGCGGTGGACCGACACAGACGGCTTCGTCGGCATAGGCGACGTGCAGCGACGCCTCGTCGGCCGACGAGTAGACCGCCAGGGTCGCCACGCCGAGCTCGCGACAGGCGCGGATGACCCGGACGGCGATCTCCCCGCGGTTGGCGATCAGGACCTTCTGAAACACGGGTGCGACTCCTGTGAGCCTGGGGCGGCGGACCGTCGAGCGGCGGAAGTATACCAGAGGGTGGGTCGGCCCGGCGTTCCACAGCTAGACAACGCTTTCGCCGCAAGCCCCCTGTCGGCGCCCGCGGCGCTGCCGATACGTAAGAGGACCACGACGAAAGGTCAACAAGGTTCGCCACGACACTGGATCGGGCTTCACGCCCGCATATCGCTTCCCTCTCCCTGCCGGGCCGGTCTCCTTCGACTGTACCCACCAGCCCGCATTACGCGAAGGCCCCAAACCGGCCCGGCCCTTTACCTCCCCCCACCCGACCGCCCACCGCCACGCCCGCCACGACCCCTCCACGACGCCCGCCACGATGCCCCGTCGTCGACCCTCGAGCGGCGGCGCAGCGGCGCTGGAACCTAAGCCCCAGGGCTATACTTGTCGATTATCCCGCAGTAGAGGGACGCCCCCGGGCTGGAGGGAACCGTGCCGAAGTCGTCCAAAAAACGCCTCGTCGTCATCGACGACGACATCAACCTGCGCGAAGAGCTCATTGCCTATTTCGGCGGCTCATTCGAGGTCGAGACCTACCCCGGCACGCCGGCGGCGCTCAAGGCCCTCCGCGAAGCGCCACCCGACGCCCTGCTGCTCGACATCGACCTGCAGTCCATCAAGGGCTTCGACGTCCTCAAGCTCATGAATTCGACACCCGCGCTGCGCTCGGTGCCCGTGATCGTGCTGTCGGCCATCAACGACTTCGAGACCTTCGAGCAGGCCCACCGCTTCGGTATCGCCGAGTACATCACCAAGCCGTTCCGCGTCGAGAACCTGCGCGACAAGCTCGAGACGGCGATCGATCGCCGCCACCGGCGCAGCGCCGGGCGCCTCAAGCTCGGCGCCATGCTCGTCGAAAGCGGCCTCGTCACCCAGTTGCAGATCGACAACGCGCTGCAGCAGCAGCAGCACGGTGGCGGCCGCCTCGGCGAAGTCCTCGTGGCGTCGGGCCTGGTGTCCGAGGACGACCTGATCCACGCCCTGGCCGGCCAGATGCACCTGGCCGTGGTCGACCTGCGGGCCGTGACGCCGAACCCCGCCGCAGTCGGCCTGCTGCCCCGCGACTTCATCGTGCGGCACCGTCTGCTGCCTCTGCGCATCGACGAAGACGGCAGCCTGGTCGTCGCCATGACCAACCCGCTCGATGTGGTCCTGATCGACGAAGTCCGGCTGCGCAGCAAGAGGAACGTGGTGCCGGCCATCTGCAGCGAGAGCGCCTTCGACGAGGCGCTCTCGATGTTCACCAGCAAGCGCGGCAAGCTGAGGGAGCTCGAGGGCGCCCGCAGCGAGACGCGCGTCGACGAAGTGGCCGGCGCGCTCGATGCCTCGATCATCGAGATCGTCGACTCGGTCCTGGTCGACGCGATCGGCATGAAGGCCTCCGACATCCACTTCGAGCCGCGCGAGGACATCCTGCAGGTCCGCTGCCGGGTCGACGGCGTGCTGCACGACCTGCGCGAGTATCCCGCCGAGCTGCAGGCCGGCGTCATCAGCCGCATGAAGATCATGGCCAACATGGACATTGCCGAGCGCCGCCTGCCCCAGGACGGCCGCGCCAGCTTCGAGACGACCGACGGCGCCGTCGTCGACATGCGTCTGGCCTCCATTCCCAGCCTCTACGGCGAGAACATCACGATCCGCATCCTCGAAAACTCGCCGCTGCCGCCCACGCTGGTCTCGCTCGGTTTTGCCGAATCGAGCCTGGCGCGGTTCCGCGAGGCCATCAAGCGTCCTGACGGGGGTATCGTCATCGGCGGGCCCACAGGAAGCGGCAAGTCGACCACCCTCTACACCACGCTCGAGCTGATCAAGTCGCGCGAACGCAAGATCTACACGGTCGAAGACCCCATCGAACGCAAGCTGCACGGCATCGTGCAGACGGAGGTCAAGCCGGTCATCGGCCTCACCTTCGCGCAGGCGCTGCGCGCCTTGGTGCGCGCCGACCCCGACGTGATCATGGTCGGCGAGGTGCGCGACCTGGAGACGGCCAAGATGGCGGCCGACGCCGCCATCACCGGCCACCTCGTGTTCACCACTCTCCATACCGGCGACGCGATCTCGTCGATCAACCGTCTCATCGAGATGGGCCTGCCGCCCTACCTGGTGGCCGCGGCTTGCCGCTGCATCGTCTCCCAGCGGCTGGTGCGGCGCCTGTGCCGCCACTGCAAGCGGCCCGAGGCGCTGAGCGCCGAGCGCTGGGTCGACCTGGGTCTCGGCGAGGCGCCCAGCGCGCGCATGAACATCGCCGCGCCGGTCGGCTGTCCAAAGTGTTTCGGCACCGGCTATCTGGGACGTCTCGGGCTCTACGAGGTGCTCACCGTCGACGACGAGCTGCGCGAGATGATCGCGGTCGGGGCCAGCGTAGGCGCGATGCGCACGGCCGCCCGCGAGCGAGGCGTCGAAAGCATCCACGACGACGGCGTGCGCAAGGTGCTCGACGGCTCGACCAGCTATCTCGAGCTCGTGCGCGTGACCGCCTGAGGGCGAGGCGCGGACCGTAGACACCTGTCCTATCTCGTCGCGCAGGCGCGCGCCCGATAACGGGTGCGGAGACCAATCGCGGGGAGAGGAAGCCTCCGAACGACTGGGGCGGGGCCTTAGAGATAGGGCCCCGCCCCTTTTTGTCGGCGCCAGCGGCGGGCGGGCGGCGCCTGCGGCGCCGCCGAGGCGCTGTGCTCAGTCGGGCGGCCGCTGGTCGATCACGCGCCGCACCTTGCCCTCGGAGCGGGCCAGCGAACCGGCCTCGACGAGCTTGACCCCGGGCCGCACCAGCAGCGCCGAGCGCAGCGTCTCCGAGATGCGACGCTCGTAGGCCACGAGGTCGTCCAGCCAGCCGTTGAAGAGCTCCTCGGTGACCTCGACCCGCACGGTGAAAGTGTCGAGGGCGCCCTTTCGTTCGAGCACGATCTCGTAGTAGGGCTCGAGGCCGTCGATGCCCAGCAGCACCGACTCGATCGTCGAGGGAAACACGTTGACGCCGCTGATGATGAACATGTCATCGGTGCGGCCGATCACCTTGTGCATGCGGGCGGTGGTGCGGCCGCACGGGCAGCGCTCGCGGGTGATACGCGACAGGTCGCGGGTGCGGTAGCGCAGCACCGGCGAGCACTCCTTGGTGAGCGAGGTGACGACCAGCTCGCCGACCTCGCCGTCGGCGACCGGCGCCCCGCTTTGCGGGTCGAGCACTTCGACCAGAAAGTGGTCTTCGGCCAGGTGCATGCCGTCCTTGCGCTCGCACTCTCCGGCCACGCCCGGTCCGATCACTTCGGTGAGCCCGTAGTTGTCGGTCGCCGAGATACCCCAGCGCTCCTCGATGCGCGTGCGCAGGGCGTCGCTGCAGGCCTCGGCGCCGAACAGCCCCAGGCGGAGCCTCAGGCGATCGCGCACGCCGGCCTTCTCTACGGCCTCACCCAGATGAAGGGCGTACGACGGCGTGCAGATCAGCACGGTCGTGCCGAAGTCCTGCATGAACTGGATCTGGCGGGCGGTGTTGCCGGCCGACTGGGGCACGACCAGCGCGCCGATGCGCTGCAGCCCGTAGTGCAGGCCGAACCCGCCGGTGAACATGCCGTAGCCAAAGGCCACCTGGGCCACATCGGCGGGTACGACGCCGGCGGCCGACGCAAAGCGCGCCACGAGCTCGGCCCACGTGTCGAGGTCGGCGCGCGTGTAGCCGCCCACCACCGGCGTGCCGGTCGTGCCCGACGACGAATGCACCTCGACCACCTCTTCGAGCGGCACGGCGAACAGCCCGTACGGGTACGAAGTGCGCACGTCGTCTTTGGTCGTGAATGGCAGCCGCGCGAGATCGGAAAGCGAGCCGATGTCGCCGGGGGCGACGCCGCGCTCGTCGAGCGCCGCGCGGTAGAACGGCACGCTTTCGTAACAATGGGCGACCGTGCGCCGCAGCCGCTCGAGCTGCAACGCCTGAAGCTCGCCGCGAGCCATCGTCTCGTGGTCTTCGTCCCAGATCGGCACGTGCCCTCCCAGCCCACTGGTCACCGCCGGCCGGTGCCGGTCGCCGCAGGCCAGAGTGTATCGGTCCCACACTCCCCGCGCGAGCCGCCATAGGCGACGGTTGTGGTCGGGTATGATACCGTGTGGGGTATATCGGTGATGGCCCCGGCGGGCCGTCGCCCACCAGCGAGAGGCGTCAGTGGCAGACGACCAGACGACAGTCGAGATCCTGATCGGCGGCATGACCTGCGCGAGCTGCGTGGCGCGCAACGAGAAGGCGCTGCGCCGCGTGCCCGGCGTCGTCACGGCCAGCGTGAACTTCGCCACCGAGAAGGCCACGGTGGAATACCTGCCCGGCATCGCCAGCCGCGACGACCTGGTGGAGGCCGTGCGGCGGGCCGGCTACGAAGTAGCCGAGCCGGCCCGCCCCACAGTCGGCGCCGGCGTCGAGGAGGCCGCCGGCCTGGCTCAGGATCCCGACGCCCTCGCGCGCCGCGCCGCCTATGTGCGCCTGCGCCGCAAGGTCGTGATCGGGGCCGTCCTGTCGACGCTGGTGTTCCTGGGCAGCATGGGATTTGCCTTCGTGCCCGCCGTTCTCACCAACGGCTGGGTCCTCTGGGCGCTGGCCACGCCGGTGCAGTTCTGGGTCGGCCGCCAGTTCTATCGCGCCGCGCTGGCCGCCGCGCGCCACGGCAGCACGACCATGGACACTCTGGTCGTCCTGGGTTCGTCGGCGGCCTATCTCTACAGCGCCGCCGGCGTCCTGTTCCCAAACTTCTTCGACCACCACGGCCTCGGCGCGCCGATGTACTTCGACTCGGCCGCGCTCATCATCACGCTCATCCTGCTGGGCCGGCTGTTCGAGGCGCGCGCCAAAGGGCAGACCGGCGAGGCCATCCGCACGCTCATCGGCCTGCAGCCCCGCACGGCGCGGGTGGTGCGCGGCGGCGGCGAGGTCGACGTGCCGATCGCCGAGGTTCGTCGCGACGACATCGTGCGTGTACGGCCCGGCGAGAAGGTGCCGGTCGACGGCATCGTCGTCGAGGGCTCGTCGGCGATCGACGAAGCGCTGCTCACCGGCGAGGCGCTGCCCGTCGTCAAGGGACCCGGCGACGAGGTCATCGGTGCGACCCTGAACACGAGCGGCACGTTTACGATGCGCGCCACGCACGTCGGCGCCGAGACCGCGCTCGCCCAGATCGTGCGCCTGGTCGAGCAGGCCCAGGGCGCGCGGCCGCCGATCGCCCGCCTCGCCGACCTTATCGCCAGCCGGTTCGTGCCGGCCGTCATGGCGGTCGCCGGGCTGACGTTTGTCGTCTGGCTGCTGGCCGGCCCGCAGCCGGCCCTGAACTACGCCCTCGTCAACGCCATCGCCGTGCTGGTCATCGCCTGCCCGTGCGCCCTGGGCCTGGCGACCCCGACCGCGGTCATGGTCGGCACCGGCAAGGGAGCGCAGAACGGCGTGCTGATCCGCGACGGCGCCTCACTGGAGACGGCTCACAAGCTGCAGACGATCGTGCTCGACAAGACCGGCACCATCACCGCGGGGCGGCCGACGGTGACCGACGTCCTGCCGGCCGTCGACGACGGTGGCCGACAGGCGCCAGCGGGCTCGCCCGACGAGCTCCTGCGCCTGGCCGCGGCGGTCGAGCGTGGCTCGGAGCACCCGCTCGCCGCGGCGGTGGTGCGCGCCGCGGGCGAGCGCGGCCTCGAGCTCCCCGACGCCCGCGACTTTCGCGCCGCGGCCGGGCACGGCGTGCAGGCCGTGGTCGAAGGCCGCCGGGTGCTGGTCGGCAACGAGCTGTTCATGACACAGAGCGACGTGGTCAGCGGCGCCACGGGCGACGGCTCCGCGGCCAGGGCTCTCGCCGCCGCCGGAAAAACGCCGGTGCACGTGGCCGTCGACGGCCGCCCCGCAGGCCTGATCGCGGTCGCCGATCCCGTCAAGCCCGGCGCCGCGGTCGCTATTGAGCGCCTGCACGATCTCGGCCTGCGCGTCGTCATGGTGACCGGCGACCGGCCCGAGACCGCCGCGGCGATCGCCGCCGAGGTCGGCCTCGACGAGGTCGTGGCCGGCGTGCTGCCCGACGCCAAGGCCGCCGAGGTCGCGCGACGGCAGGCGGGCGGCGTGCGCGTCGGTATGGTCGGCGACGGCGTCAACGACGCTCCGGCGCTGGCCCAGGCCGACGTCGGCATCGCCATCGGCACGGGCGCCGACGTCGCCATCGAGGCCAGCGACGTGACGCTCGTCTCGGGCGACCTGAACGGCGTCGTCACGGCGATCACCCTCTCGCGCGCCACGATGCGCACGATCAAACAGAACCTGTTCTGGGCCTTCGCCTACAACGCCGCCCTGATCCCGATCGCCGCCGGCGTCCTCTACCCGCCATTCGGGGTGCTGTTGAACCCGATCTTCGCCGCCGCCGCCATGGGCCTGTCGAGTGTGACCGTGGTCACCAACAGCCTGCGTCTGCGGCGCTTCCGCGCGGCTGCCTGAGCGCCGGCGGCCGCCCAGACGGCCGCGCCCGCCCGCCAACGCCGATGAGGGCGGGAGTGCTCGTCAACTCGAGCACTCACGCCCTCATCTCACGCCGGGTATCCCCAGCGGTTTTTGTCTTTCCGTCAGCGTCTAGCGGGCAGTGCGGTCTTCTCTGCGCTCGTCACGGCGACGGCGGGAGACATAACTTGTAGCGACGAAATTGCGCATGCCCGCCCTCCGTTCAATAGTGGATGATAACTATCCTGATTATACCGCCGGCCGAGCTCGCCAAACCTTGGGCGCCCCGAACGTCGAGCGCGCCGAACGTCGAGCGCGCCGAACGTCGAGCGCGCCGAACCGCAAGAGCTCGGAGCCGACCCGTAGGCGACGTTTGCGGTGGTACACTGGCCGGGTTCGGGGGAAGGGGAGTCCGTGGCAAGCCTCGATCCGGGTCAGAACTGGGCGTTTGTCGATGACGCGCTGAGTCGCGCCGGCGTCGACCTGTGGGGCGCGGCCACGAACGTCCCCACCCTGCCGCTGGCCCCCGCCCTGCCCACCGCGATCTCACTCATGGCGAGCATCGACCGGCGCGCGCTGACGCGGCTCGAGCAGGGTGATGCCGCCGCCTATCACGCCGAGTACCGTCGCCTGAATGCCCTGCTCGACGGGGCGGTCGACGGACTGGTCGCGGTCCTTCAAAAGCGCGGCAGCCGGGCGCTCGGCACCCCCGCGACCGTGTACCGGTCGGTGCCCGAATCGGGCGACTGGCTCGCGGCCGGCGTGTTTGCTCACAAGACGGCCGCGACCCGGGCCGGCCTGGGCTGGATCGGCAAGACGGGGCTGTTCGTGTCTCCCGAGGGCGGGCCAAAGGTGCGCCTGGCCACCGTGTTCACCGATCTCGACCTGGATGTCGGCATACCGGTGACCGAGGGCAGCTGCGGGAGCTGCCGCGGCTGCCTCGACGCCTGTCCGGTCGGCGCCGGACGCGACGTCACCTGGCAGGCCGGCATGCCGCGCGAGCTGCTCTTCGACGCCGCCGCCTGCGAGCGACACCTGGACTCTCTCGAGGTCAACGGCGACCACACGTGCGGGCTCTGCGTGGCTGCCTGCCCATTCGGCCGCAGCCGTTCGTCGTAGGTTCGTCGAGCTACCGTCAGGAGACAACCATGCCGAAGTGGCGCAGACCGCCGGAGGACCTGGTGGACCGCTTCCTGAGCCTCGTGCCCGACGACCCGGGTGTCGATGTACGGCGCATGTTCGGCTGCCCGTGCTTCTTTTGCGGCGGCAACATGTTCGCCGGCGTGCATCAGGAGAACCTGTTCGTGCGGCTGGGAGACGACGACCGCGCCGCGCTGCTGGCGCTGCCGGGCGCCGGGCATTTCGAGCCCATGCCGGGCCGGCCCATGCGCGAGTACGTCTGCGTACCTCAGGCCATGCTCACAGACCCGCCGGCGCTCGAGAATTGGCTCGCCAGATCGCTCGCCTACGTGCGCACCCTGCCGCCCAAGCAAGGCAAACGACGCGGGCCGCAATAGCCTGCGCCCGGGGCGGCGGGTGACGAATACGTCGGGCCGCATCCTGGCCCCGGCACGAGGTCGCCTTCGGAAGGCCGCCCGTCGGGCGGCCCGCCACTGCGATCCTGCTACCCGTTCTTGCCGTCGGAGGCCATCGGCAGAAGACCGCCGAGGTCGCCGATCACGTTGACCAGCTGGGTGTCGGCGGGCACGACGACCTTGCTGTTCTGGTAGAGCGCGCGCTCGACGGCTTCGAGCTTGCGCAGCATCTGGGCGTTGCCCACGAAGAACTTGTCGGCCGCCTCGTTGACCAGCTGGATGGCCTGGGCCTCGCCTTCGGCCTCGAGGATCTTGGCCTGGCGGATGCCCTCGGCCTTCTTGATCTCGGCGCGCCGCTGGCCGTCGGCCTGGGTCTCGGTGGCGGTGGCGAAGTCGACCGCGGCGATCTTTTCGTTCTCGGCCTTGACGACCTTGTTCATGGTCTCCTGGACGTCGGCCGGCGGGTCGATCTCCTTGAGCTCGGTGCGCAGGATCTCAATGCCCCAGCTCGCCGTCTCTGACTTGAGGGTGCCGCGCAGCTCCTCGTTGATCTTGCCGCGCTCCGAGTTGGCCGACTTGAGGGTCATGGTACCGATGATGTTGCGCAGGGTGGTGCGCGAAAGATTGACGATCTGCAGCTCGTAGTTGGTGACGTTGTACAGCGACGCCTTGACGTTCTCTTCGTCGGCCTTGACCTTGAGATAGACCTGGGCGTCGACTTTGGCGTTCAGGTTGTCGTTGGTGATGATGGTCTGCGGCTGGGCTTCGACTAAGACCTCGCGAATGTCGACCTGGTACATGCGCTCGATGCCGTAGGGGATCGTCAGATGGATCCCCGGATCGGCGTAGCGGTTGTACTTGCCCAGACGCTCCACGAGACCGCGGTGCGTCGGCCGGACGATGCGGATGCCCGACAGCACCGTAAAGCCGATGAACACAACGACGATGACTGCGATGGCCCCCGCGATCCAACCCATGGCTGGCGCCTCCTCCTCGGCAAGATGACCGGCGCTCACACAGACGGAGCGTTCGTTCGTACTGTATCACCGCGACCGTGAAGCATGCGTGAAGGCGGCGCGACCGCCGGGTGAACGCCACCGGGTGAACGCCACCGGGTGAACGCCACCCGTCGAACGCGGAACGCGGAACGCCGCCGGCCGAGCGCCGCCGAGAGAACGCCGCCGGCCTACCGCAGCACGCGGTTGGCGATGTCGAGCATCTTGCCGGGCAGCTCGGCGTGGTGTCTCACGCGAAACACCTCGCCCCTGCCGCGGCTTGCCAGGCGCTCGCAGAGCGCCGGGTCCATCTTGTAGTCCTCGGTGAGCAGCACGTGCAGGCGCGGAAAGGCGTCGGCCGCCGGCAAGGGGTCGCCGCCGGCCGTCGCGACGCCGTCGGTGATCAGCAGGCCGGCCTTGCGGGGGTTGCGGCCGCGCCCGATCTCGCGGGAGCCCAGGCGCAGACCCGCCTCGATGTTGGTATAGCCGCGGGCCGGCTCCGCCAGCAGGCGGGCCACGATCTGCTCGGGGTCGTCGCGCTCCTCGAGGCGGCTGACCGCCCGGGCCACGTTCTCGAAGACGACGACCGACAGGTCCTCGGAGCGCATCTTGAGGGCCAGCACGGCCGCCGCGACCGCGGCGATGGCGAGGTTCTCGCCGGCCATCGACAGCGACACGTCCATCATCAGCACGAGCTGCTGCTCGCGATCCTCGCGGCGCTCGACGATCCAGTCGTCGCGCTCGGGGAACCGTTTGCCGGCGACGTTCTCGAGGGTGGCCTCGACCTCGAGCTCACCGCGAAACGGCTCATCCATGACCGCCTGCACGGGACGCGTGGCGCGCCGGATGGGCCCCACGAGCCGCCAGGCGCGGCGCAGCACCGCGGCGGTGGCGATGCGGCGGGCGTAGGCCTTGAGCTCGCGATTGCCCAGCGCCAGGCTCGTGTCGCTCAATCTGGTCGCCACGGTCCAGCCGTCGATCGCAGCGGGCGCGACGCCCAGCCGGCCCGCCAGCAGCAGGCGGGCTTCGCCGTCGGAGAGACTCTCGGGGGGCCGCAGCGACGAGGGCGCCGTGACCCGCGCGCTGGCCGTCACGACACTGGCCGGCCGCCGCGCGCCGGCGGCGGCCGTCAGGCTTTTTTTCGGGCCTCGGCGACGAGTTCGTCGAGGACGTCGGGCAGCGGCGAGTCGGTCTCGTCGCGCAGCTCGACGCGGGTGGGCAGGGCGGCGCCGGCGGCGCGGCGCAGCGCGTCGGGGCCCTCGGTGCGGGCGGCGATCGCCACCATGGCGATCGCCGCCCGCACCGAGGCGCCCTTGCGAAACCGCGGGTCGCTGCGCGTGGCGCGCGTGATGGCGACGGCTTCGTCGAGAAGCGCGAAATCGGCGCAGCCGGTCTCGCGCCGCACGATCTCGGTCTCCTCGGCGGCGCTCTGGTAGTCGAGCCCGACGTGTTCGAAGCGGTCGCGCAGCGCCTCGGAGAGGTGCCCCGTGGCGATGTACTCGACAGGATTCTGCGTGGCCACCACCTGAAAGCCGGCGGCGGCCCGCACGTCGCCGATACGGGGAACGATCAGCAGGCGCTCGTCGAGCGCCGGCAGCAGCACGTTCTGCACCGCCTCGGGCATGCGGTTGAGCTCGTTGACGAACAGGACCGAGCCCTGGCGCATGGCCTGCACGAGGGGCCCCGCGAAGAACGTGTCCTGGTTGTAGCCCTTGGCCAGCACGAGCGGCGGGTCGAACCAGCCGGTCAGCTTGCTCTCCGAGTAGCGGTCGTCGCCGTCGACGCGCACGACGCTGCGTCCGATGTGCGCGCAGACCGCCAGGGCGACCGTGGTCTTGCCCACCCCCACCGGCCCCTCGAGCAGCAGATGCCGTCCGGCGCCGAGCACAGCGAGCGCCATGGCGAGCTCGTCGGCGCGGCCGACGATGCCGTGGTCACGCTGGATCTGAGTGATCGGGTCCACGCCCGTCAGCATACTCCAGGCGGCGGTTCGGGCGCGCCGCAGGCCTCAGGCGGCGCCGACGACGATGCTCACCGGCATCACGGCCAGCACGGCCGCAGTGACCGCGACGACGCGCCACTCGCGGGCGGCGGCGAAGGCCGCGATCGAGTCCAGCACGCGGATGAACGCAGTGAGGATCAAGACGAGCAAGCCGAGCGAGTAGAAGCCGACCGCGCGCAGATGGCCGGCGGCCCGCAGGGCCGCCGGCGTCCTGAGGCCGACCACCGCCAGCCCACCGCGGCCGGCGAGGCTCAAAGCGAGGCCGACGAGGTGACGACCACGCAGACGAGACTCGTGCCGATCGCGGTCTTGACGGGCACGCCGAGAAACAGCGTGGGCAGCGTACAGCGGGCGGGCGCCCGGCGAGGTCTGGTGCCGGAGGTGGGAGTCGAACCCACACGGGCGCGAGCCCGGGCGATTTTAAGTCGCCGGCGTCTACCGTTCCGCCACTCCGGCCCCGGCGGAGACAGTATACGTCGCCCTCAGCCGGCGGCGAGCGACAGGGCGACGCCGTCGAGCAGGTCGGCCTCGCTCACGGTGATCGCGGCCAGATCGAACAGCCGGCAGACCTCGCGCGCCACCAGCACACCGGCGAGAATGACGTCCTCTCTGCCCGGCTGAATGCCGGCCAGACGGCCGCGCGCCGCGCTCGTCGACTGGCGGAACGTGCGCAACGCATCGTCGAGATCGGCGATCGTCAGCACGTGGCCGTGGACCAGCGCCCGGTCGTAGGCGCGCAGGCCGAGCTTGTGCGCCACGAGGGTCGTGAACGTGCCGGCCAGGCCGATCCCCTGCTCCACCGCGGCGCGCACGCCGGGCGCGACGGCGGCGGCCAGCGTCGCGCGCACGAATCCCTCGGCGGCGCGCCACTGTGCCTCGTCGGGCGGGTCCGACACAAAGAGCCGCTCGGTCAGGCGGACCACACCAATGTCGAGGCTGCACACGAACGACGGTGAGGCGCTCGGTGGCGGCGTGCTGTGCGGCGCGGCGGGGTACGGCGCGGCGGGGCCGGGCGGCGTGCCGACCGCCAGTTCCACGCTGCCGCCGCCGATGTCGACGACGAGCGTGGCCGAACGCCGCGGCGCTCCGCTCTGCCCGCTCAGGGCGCCGGCGAACGACAGCGCGGCCTCCTGCTCGCCGGTAAGGATCCTCCAGGGCAGAGCGAGCTCGGCCGTGAGGCGCTCGAGGAACGCCGGGCCGTCGGCGGCGTCGCGCAGGACGCTGGTCGCCACCAGCAGGCCGGCCGCCGGAGCGAAGTCCGCCACCTGCGCCCCGTAGCCCGCCAGGCAGGCCCGCGTGCGCTCGGCGGCGGCGGCGTCGAGCCGCCGGCGCCGGTCGACGCCGGCCCCCAGTCTGGTGACCGTCGTCTCGCGCACGACGTCGCGCACGCGTCCGCCCTCGACCCCGGCCAGCAGCAGACGCGCCGAGTTGGTGCCCAGATCGACCACGGCGACCTTCACCGGCGCCGCCTCACTCCCAGTCCGACGTGCAGCAGCGCCGCGCCGGGTAGACCGGCGCCGCCGCCTCGAGGATGCGCGCGCCGAGCAGGTAGCCAGGGCGAGCGAGCGCGTGGGCGGCGTGAGCGTGCAGGCATTTCAGCGCCGCCGGCCGGCCGACGCCGGCGATCCCCGTGGCCAGCGAGGCGCCGCCGTCACGCGGCGGCGCCTCGCACAGCGCGGCCAGCCGGCGGCGCCGGCGGCGCTCGTAGCGCGTCGCCGCACGGAGCGACTGCGCAAGCTGCGCGTCGCCGGCCACGAGCGTCTCGAAGCGGCTCACGCCGCCGGCGCTCTCCAGGGCGGCCACGGCGGCGACGAGCGCCGGGCAGGTCGCCCAGAACAGGGTCGGCAGCGGCCGGCCGGCGGCGTCGTAGGGCAGATCCTCAACGACCGCCGGAGCGCCCCACGGACAGCGCGCAACGACACGGCGCAGCGGGTGTGGCGGGCGCCCGAGCTGGGCGGCGACGCAGGCGAGGTCGCGCGCCTCCGGCGCGCGGTTCATTCGCGGATGGTGCGCCAGAGGTCGGCCAGGCGGGCCAGCAGCGACGGCGCGGGAGCGACGGCGCCCGACGGGGCGGCACTCGGCTGGGCCGCGGGCAGCCCCTTCACCACGAACGCCTGCAGGCCGGCCGGCACGAGCTGATACTGCTCGCGGGCCTGACGCGTGATGAAGTCGCGCGTGTGCATGCGTTCGATCTGGGTGAGCAGCGTCTGGTTGGCGACGCGGGCCTGGGCCAGCGCGGCGACCTGGCGATCGTAGCGGTCCTGCTGGGCAAAGAAGGCGCGCAGCGGCGAGACGTAGAACGCCGCCGCGACGAGCAGCAAGGCGAGCGCCGCCAGGCGCAACGGACGCAACTCGACCGGCGACCTGCCCGGCGGGCGGGCGCGGGCGCCTGAGTGGCGTGCGCCGGTCGGCCGGCCGACCGGCGCGCGCTGCGCCCCACGACCCTGCCGGCTCGTGCGGCGCGCTGGTGCGGCGGTGCGTGAAGCCATCCGTTTGAGTTCGCCCAAGCCGCCGGGTTTCCCTGCCCCGCGCGTTTCAGACCGCACGGGAGCCGGCCCTGCCCGGGACGGGGCGCGCGCCGCCCGTCTGCGGCCGGGTCGACCGTCTGCGCCGGCGCGACTCGGCGGCGGTCAGTGCGGCAGGTTGTAGAAGGCGGCGAGGCCCGGGAACTCGGCCGCCTCGGCGAGCATCTCCTCGATGCGCAGGAGCTGGTTGTACTTGGCCACGCGTTCGCTGCGCGACGGCGCCCCCGTCTTGATCTGGCCGGCGTTGGTGGCCACCGCCACGTCGGCGATGGTCACGTCTTCGGTCTCGCCCGAGCGGTGCGACACGACGGCCGTCCAGCCGGCGCGCTTGGCCATCTCGATGGCGTCGAGGGTCTCCGACAGGGTGCCGATCTGGTTGAGCTTGATCAGCACGGAGTTGGCACAGCCCAGCTCGATGCCGCGCGCGATGCGCTCGGTGTTGGTGACGAAGATGTCGTCGCCCATGACCTGGATGCGACCGCCGAGGGCGTCGGTCATGAGCTTGAAACCGTCCCAGTCCTCTTCGGCCATGCCGTCTTCGATCGAGATGATCGGATACTTCTCGACGAGGCCCTGGTAGAGCTCGACCATGCCCGCCGCGTCGAGCGTGCGACCTTCGCCGGCGAGCACGTACTTGCCGTCGCTGTAGAAGCTGCTGGCGGCGGGGTCGAGGGCGATGAACACGTCGGTGCCGGGCTCGTAGCCGGCCTTCTCGATGGCCTCGACGATGACCTGGATGGCCTCTTCGTTGGAGCCCAGGTTCGGGGCAAAGCCGCCCTCGTCGCCGACGGCGGTCGACAGGCCGCGGCCCTTGAGCACGCCGGCCAGGGCATGGAACACCTCGGCGCCCATGCGCAGCGCCTGCTCGAAGCTCTCGGCGCCGGCCGGCATCGCCATGAACTCCTGCAGGTCGACGTTGTTGTCGGCGTGCTTGCCGCCGTTCATGATGTTCATCATCGGCACCGGCAGGACGTGGGCGTTGCAGCCGCCGATGTACTGGTAGAGGGGCAGCCCCATGGCCGCCGCGGCGGCGTGGGCTACGGCCAGCGAGGCGCCGAGGATGGCGTTGGCGCCGAGCTTGGCCTTGTTGGGCGTGCCGTCGAGGGCGATCAGGGTCTGGTCGACGATGCGCTGGTCGGTCGCGTCGAGGCCGAGCAGCTCCTCGGCGATCTCGTTGTTGACGTTGTCGACGGCCTGGCGGACCGACTTGCCGCCGTACTCCTCGCCGCCGTCGCGCAACTCGACCGCCTCGAACTCGCCGGTCGAGGCGCCCGACGGCACCGCGGCGCGCCCGGCGGCGCCCGATTCGAGCTCGACCTCGACCTCGACTGTGGGATTGCCGCGCGAGTCGAGGATCTGCCTGCCGACGACGTCGACGATGATGGTCATGTGGTGTCCTCCTGGTCATCGCTGTAGAGGCCGCCCTCGCCCGACTTGGCGCGGCGGTAATACTGGTCCTGCCCGACAAGGTCGAGCGTCGTCCACTCCTGGCCGTCGCGCGCGGCCAGCTCGACCGCGCCCTCGACGCGGCGCACGAACCGGTCGCAGGCCTCGCGCAGGGCGATCTCGGGGTCGACGCCGGCCTTACGCGCCACATTGACGGTGGCAAACAGCAGGTCGCCGAATTCGTGCCGCAGCCGGTGCTCGAGCTCGGTGAGCCCCGCCTGACCTTCGCCCGACACCGAGAGCGGACCTTCGAACAGCGCCGCCAGCTCGCCGTACTCCTCGGCGATCTTGGGGAACGCCTCGAGCACGCGGCCCCAGTCGAACCCGACCGCGGCGGCGCGTTGCTGGACCTTGCGGGCCAGCAGCAGCGCCGGCAGCGTAGCGGCCACGTTGTGGAACACGCCCTCGCGGCCCTCGCCCTCGCGCTTGACGCGTTCCCACATGCCGCGCACCTCGCCGGCGGTCTCGGCCACCTCGTCGCCGAAGATGTGGGCGTGGCGACGGATGAGCTTGGCTTCGATCTCGGCCGCGACGCTGCCCAGGTCGCCGGCCTGCTCTTCTTCGAGCAGGCGGCTGAGAAAGTAGACCTGAAAGAGCACGTCGCCCAGCTCGTCGTGTTCGTCGTCGAGGCGCTCCCGCATGACGGCCTCGGTGAGCTCGTAGACCTCTTCGATCGCATACGAGACGATGTCCATGGCCCGCTGCTCGCGATCCCATGGGCACCGCTCGCGCAGGATGGCCGTGATGTGGCGCAGCGAGATGAGCTCCTGGCCGACGAGGGAGTCGTCGAAGGCCGGCCCCTCGGGGACGGTGGTGAGCGGCAGGGCCTGAGCGCCGGCCCGCGCCCGCAGGGCCCGGGCCAGCGCCGGCCCGCGTCCTCCCGCGATGCACACCGTGACCATCTCGCTGGCGCCCCGGTCGCACACCGCCGGCACGTCGTCGACCTCGATCTCGCCGGCGAGCGGCGAGCCGTGGGCCGCGACGATGAGGTCGGTGAGCTCGGCGGGCAGATCGCGGGGCGCAAGGACGGCGCCGTCGCCGAGCGCCCGCAGCGACACTGCGGGCACCAGGTCGGCGACGGCGCCGATGTACAGCAACCGGAGGCTCATGCNNGCGCTCGGCGAGGCGCTCGGCGCGGCGGTCAGCAGATCGGGGTTGAAGCCCGCCGCATACTTGACCTTGTCGGACTTGGTGGCCGCGCTCAGCCAGCTCTGCCAGACCTTCTGCTGCATCTGGCTGGTCAGCGTGCTCTTGATGCTGGCCTTGGCGCTGGCGTAGGTGGACTTCTTGGCGGGAGTGATGGCCGTGACCTCGATCACGTGCCAGCCGTACTGCGACTTGACCGGCACCGAGATGGTGTTGATCGGCAGCGCAAAGGCGGCGTTTTCGAACGGCTTGACCATCTGGCCGCGCTTGATGGGACCGAGACTGCCGCCAGTGTTCTTGGTGCCCGTGTCGATCGAGTACTGCTTGGCCACCTTGGCCCAGTTGGCCGTGGTGTCGTTGGCGGCCAGCAGGGCGCGCACCTTGAGCGCTTCGGCTTTGGTCTTGACCAGGATGTGACGCACGGTGCGCGTGGCCGCCTGGTCGAAGGTCGCCTTGTTGGCTTTGTAATAGGCCTGCATCTGCGCCGCGGTCGGCGTGGACGTGCCGATGACCTTCTGGTACAGCTTCTGGCCGAGCAGCGAGTTCTTGACGTAGGTCTTGAGCTGGTCCTGGTTCATGCCGGCCTTCTTGGCGGCGGCATACATCTTTGCCGTGCCGCCGTACTGGGCGGCGATCTGGGCAAGCTGGGTCTGAACGTCGGCGTCTGTGACGGAGATCTTCTGCTTGTCGGCCCCGTTCAGCACTACCTGCTGCTCGACCAGGTAGTTGACGATCTCGGCGGCGTAGCGATTGTAGGCGGTAGTCCCGGCGCTCGGAAACGCACCCTGACCGTTCTGGCCGGCGCTCGCCTTGGCCTGAGCGATGTACTGGTCGAACTGCGCCTGGGTGATCGGCACGCCGCCGACGGTGGCGATGGCGCCCTGCGGGACCTTGTTGCCGCCGCAACCGGCGGCGACCAGGAGCGCGAGGCCCAGGACGAGCGCGAACGCGACCAGGGCGAGTTTCTTCATGAACGGCCTCTTTCGGGAGCTTGCGGGTCAGGCGTCGTGAACCTGCAGTATAACATCGAGTATTGAGCCTACCCAGTTCAGGACGTGTGAAGACTCGTTACGTTTATGGGCGATTAGTAGGTGTTTCTGCTTGAAGTAGGCGTACTCGTCGCCGGCGGCGCGCAGCGCGGCGGCCCAGTCGTCGTCGAGCTGCAGGCCCTCGAGCTGCAAACGGCCGCCCCGGTAGACGACGGCTGCGGCGCGCAGCGCCGCCGCCTTCAGACGTATCGACTGCAGGACCAGCAGGTTGTCGACCGGCTCGGGCGGCGCCCCGAACCGGTCGGTGAGCTCGGCTCGCACCTCGTCCAGAGCTCGCGGGTCGCCGGCCTGGGCGATGCGCCGGTGAGCGTCGATCTTGCTCGCTTCGTAGGCGATGTAGTCGGGCGGCACGTAGGCCGTCACCGGGATCTCGAGGCGCACCGGCGCCATGGCCGCCGCGGGCTCGCCGCGCTGCTCGGCGACGGCCTCCTCGAGGAGCTGGGCGTACATCTCGAAACCGATGGCCGCCACCTGGCCGGACTGCTCGTCGCCGAGCAGGTTGCCGGCGCCGCGGATCTCCAGGTCGCGCATGGCGA
>PLTW01000042.1 GCA_003164655.1 Actinomycetota bacterium | reverse complement strand
CGCGCCGTCGCCGGCGCCGGCGGCGGTGCGGTCCGCTCGTCGGCCTCATCGAACCAGTCGTCGCCGCCCTGTCGTCTGCGCTCGTCCATCAGAACCGGAAGTACAAAAAGGCGGCCGGCCCCTGCGGCCCGACGACGTTGAGCACAAAGAACCCGAGCGCCAGGCCGACACCCTGCAGCACCGGCGACAGGCGCGAGAAGCGCACCTGAGCCAGCCCCGTGGCCCGGGCCGGCACGTACTGGATGGCGACGCCCAGGACGATGACGAGCACGACCGCAAGGGTCACGTTCGCGCCTACGCCGCCCCAGGCCGTGAGCAGCCGGGAGAGGACCGCAAACGGCGAGGCAAAGTCGGAGCGGGTCGGAAAGAAGACCCAGGCGAACGTCACGAACTGGAAGGTGAGAAACCGCTGGCGGGCCACCGGCCAGAAGCCGTCGCGCAAAGCGGGCTCGCCGCGCGCCCGGCGGCGGGCGGCACGCCAGTGGTCGCAGCAGAGCCCGGCGCCGTGCAGCCCGCCCCAGAAGACGAACGTCCAGGCGGCCCCGTGCCACAGCCCGGCGAGGAGCATGGCCGCCATGAGATTGACGTAGGTGCGACGCACCCCCTTGCGGTTGCCGCCGAAGGGGATGTACAGGTAGTCGCGGATCCAGCTCGACAGCGTCATGTGCCAGCGCCGCCAGAAGTCGCGCATGTCGCGCGCCGTATAGGGGGCGTTGAAGTTGTCGGGCAGCTCAAAGCCGAGCAGCAACGAGAGTCCGATCGCCATGTCGGAATAGGCGCTGAAGTCGCAATAGATCTGCACGGAGTAGCCGTAGATACCAAGCAGGATCTCCAGCGAGGTGTAGCGGCCGGGCGTGGTGAACACGCCGGTGACCAGGTGGGTCGCCACGTAGTCGGCGATCAGCATCTTCTTGACGAGCCCGGCGAAGATCAGAAAGAAGGCGCGGCTGGCGTCGATGCGCCGCGGATCGCGCGGCTCGCGCAGCTGTGGCAGAAACTCCGAAGCGCGGGCGATGGGGCCCGCCAGGAGGTACGGAAAGAAGGCGACGTAGACGGCGAGGTCGAGCAGCGACGCCGGCTCGAGCGTGCCGCGGTAGATGTCGACCACATACGAGATGATGCGAAAGATCAGAAACGAGATGCCGATCGGCAGGGCCAGCTCGATCAGCGGCGGGGTGACCTGCAGTCCGACGACGTGAAAGACATTGGCCGCCGAGACGACGAAGAAGTCGAAGTACTTGAACACCGCGAGCAGGCCGAGATCGAAGACCAGGGCCGCTATCAGCGCCGCCTTGCGCGGCCCGGCGCCGCGCGCCCTGGCGATCGCCAGGGCGAAACCGAAGTTCGCCAGGGCGACGACACCGAGCAGCGCCACGGCCCGGTAGTCCCACCAGCCGTAGAACACGCAGCCGGCCAGTACGATGAACACCTTCCACAGCCGCAAGCGAGGCATGAGCAGCCAGCTGGCGATGAACACCGCCACAAAAAAGATGGCAAAGGTGATGGTCGGAAACAGCAACGACAGCCCCGCCCGACGGTAGACCGACTCCCGCAGCCCATCCAAGCGCTTTGTCGCGCGCCCCGCAAGCGAAGCTCAGCCGGGTCAGGCCTCCGGGGACGGAGCCGGCGCGGGCGCCAGCACCTCCAGGACCGCGGGCAGCAGCTCGGCCCGCAGGGGCAGGCGGCCGAGCGGTTCGCCGTCGACATCGAGGGCAAAGCGCGCGCCCGCCGAGGCGTCGAGCAGCTCGACCTCAAGGCCGCGGCAGCGCAGCAGCTCGACACCGGGCACGCTCACGTGCCGGCCGCGGTAGACCTTGAGCAGGTGGCGCGCGACGGTCCACTTGGAGTCGGGGCCGATCGAGACGACGTCGAGCAGGCCGTCGTCGGGCACGGCCGCCGGCGCCAGGCGCATGCCACCGCCGAAGACCGCGCCGTTGCAGAGCCCCAGGAGGTACGTCGACACCTCGCGTTCGACGACCTCGTCGGAATCGCGGCCGACGAAACCGTACAGACGCAGGCGCAGCCGGGCGCGAGGACACTGCGCCAGCGCCCACACCGACGCCAGGCCGTACGACAGGCGACCGCCGGCCAGGCGGGGCATCCGTTCGACGTAGCCGTCGACGAGCCCGCCCGGCCCGGCCGACAGGACATTGACGACGTAGCGCTCGCACGCCTGCCCGGCGTGGTCCGCAAAGCCGATGCGCAGCAGATCGATCGTGCGCGTGTGGCCCCCGGCGAGCGTGCTGAGGTAATCGTCGAGACCGCGGCCGATACCGAGGCTGCGGCCAAAGTCGCCGCCGGTGCCCAGGCCGATGAGACCGACGCGCGGGCCGGCGGCGGCCGCCGCGGACGCTGCCGCGCCGAACGCCGCCGGCGGGCCGGCCGCGGCCGGCCGACGGGCCTGCATGACGCCGTTCACGACCTCATTCAGCGTACCGTCGCCGCCCACCGCGACGATCGTCGCGCGACCCTCGCCGGCGCCGCGCCGGGCGAGGTCGATCGCGTGGCCGCGGCGCTCGGTGACCTCGAAGTCGACGTCGCCCAGAACGTGCTCGACGGCCGCCGCGAAACGGGCAAGCGACCGCCCCCCGGCCATCTTGCCGCTCGACGGGTTGACGATGAGGAGTGGCCGTACGCCGGTCATCGCCGCCAGTATACGTCGGCCGCGGCGGCGAGCCGTGACGCGAACAGGTGCGCGTCGCTGCCGCCCAACGGCCGCCGGCAAAGCCGTTTGGTATCCTTGAGACTCACCGCGACGAGGGGTCACGTGGCGCACCACACCGCACGGGCAAGTTACGAGCAGCTCACCCGCCGTCTCAACAAGTTCCCTGTGGGGGCGCCGCCGTCCGAGCTCCTCTACGACATTCTGGCGATGCTGTTCACCGAGCGCGAGGCGCGCCTGGTCGCCCAGCTGCCGGTCGCCCCCTTCAAGGCCGCCGACGCCGCCCGGGCCTGGGGCACCGACGCGGGGCAGGCGGAGCACGAGCTCGACCGGCTGGTCGCGCGTTCGCTGCTCATCGACACCGGCTTCGACGGCGAGCGCCGCTACTTTCTGCCGCCGCCCATGGCCGGCTTCTTCGAGTTCTCGATGATGCGCACCGACGGGCGCCTCGACAAGCAGACCCTGGCGGAGCTCTTCCACCGCTACATGAGCGTCGAGGACGAGTTCGTGCGCGAGCTGTACGAGCCGGGCGAGACCCAGCTCGGCCGGGCGCTCGTGCACGAGCCCGCGCTCGATCCCCGCGACGAGCTGCACGTGCTCGACTACGAGCGCGCCAGCGTCATCATCGGCGAGGCCCGGCACCTGGGCGTCGGTCTGTGCTACTGCCGCCACAAGATGGAGCACCTCGGCCGGGCCTGCGACGCTCCCCTGGAGCTGTGCCTGTCGTTGAACGACGCCGCCGAGACCCTGATCCGCCAGGGCATCGTCCGGCCCCTCGCGCCGACCGAGGGTCTCGACCTGCTGGCCGAGGCCTACGAGCACGACCTCGTGCAGTTCGCCGAGAACGTGCGCCGCGGCGTCAACTTCATCTGCAACTGCTGCCGCTGCTGCTGCGAGACGATGACCGCCGCCCGGCGCTTCGCCGTGCTGCGACCCGTGCACACGACGCGCTTCATGCCGGTGCTCGACGAGCAGGCGTGCAACGGCTGCGGACGCTGCGCCCAGATGTGCCCTGTCGAGGCCATGAGACAGGAGCTGCCGGGCGCGGCGCCGACGGTCGATCGCGCGGTCTGCATCGGTTGCGGCGTCTGCAGCCGGCGCTGCCGCCGGCGCGCGATCATGCTGACCGTGCGCCCCGAACGCATCATCACGCCGCTCGACTCAGCGCACAGGACGGTGGTCATGGCCATCGAGCGCGGCAAGCTCCAGAACCTGATCTTCCCGGAACAGGGGCTCGCCAGCCACCGGGCGCTGGCCGCCGTTTTGGGCGTCATCCTGCGACTGCCGCCGCTCAAGCAGGTCATGGCCAGCGAACAGATCAAGTCGCGGTATCTCGAGGGGCTCATCGCCCGTCGTCGATACTGGTGAGACGCTCGCCGGGCGGGCGCCGTTTGACGGCGCCCGCCCGGCGAGCGCTCCGGCAAACGCGTCGACCAGAGAGGAAGTCCCGCATGGACGACGAGAAAGGTCGGCCGCACGAGCCGACGTCGTCGGCGACGATGCTGCGCCGCGGCGCCGTCCCGTTCCTGTGCGGCCTGCTCGCCCTGGGGCTGCTCGCCTTCATCGTGCAGAACGGCCAGCCGGCCAGCGTGCACTGGCTGACCTGGACCTTCACCGCGCCGCTCTGGGTCGACCTGATGCTGCCGGCGGTCGCCGCGGTGCTCGTCGCCGGGCTCGTGGCCGTACTCCTGTTGCGCCGCCGACACCGCCAGGTCCACTGACCGCGGTGGCCGGGCGGCAGCCCGCGCGCCGCCGCCGCAGCAGCGGCCGCTCGTGGCGTCGGGTACAATCGAGCGCGAGTCCGAGCGCGCCCGAAAGGGGGCTGAGGTGAAGGTGACGCTGCTGTCCGAGGCCGAGATCCGCGACTGTGTCGGGTTCGATCCCCAGGCGCTCGCCGCGATCGCCCAGGGTTTCTCGCGCCTCGCTCAGGGACGCGCCTTCGCACCCCCCGTCGTAGCCATCGAGATCCCCGAGCACGGCGGCGAGGTCGACATCAAGACGGCCTACATCGAGGGGCTCGGCAGCGTCGCCGTCAAGGTCGCCGCGGGCTTCGCCGACAACCCCGCCAAGGGCCTGCCGTATGGCACCGGCACAATGGTCATGATCAGCGCCGAGACCGGCTTTTTGCAGGCGCTGCTGGTCGACAACGGCTACCTCACCGAGCTGCGCACCGGTCTGGCCGGGGCGCTCGCGGCCGACAGCCTGGCCCGCCGCGAGATCGAGAGCGCCGGCGTGATCGGCGCGGGCTCGCAGGCGCGCTACCAGATGCGCGGCCTCAAGATGGTGCGCGACTTCAAGCGCCTGTACGTCTACGGCCCCATCCCCGAGGAGGTCTCGCGGTACGTCGACGACATCGAGGCCGAGCTCGGCGTCGAGGTCGTCGTGGCGACCACCGCCGAGTCGGTCGTGCGCAGAAGCGACGTCGTGGTGTGCGCAACGCCGGCCCGCGAGCCCTACCTGCAGGCCCAGTGGCTGCACCCCGGCTTGCACGTCACCGCGATGGGCGCCGACATGCCGAGCAAGCAAGAGCTCTTCGCCGAGTGTCTCGCCAGGGCCGAGCACGTCGTCTGCGACAGCGTGTCGCAATGCGCCGCGATCGGCGAGCTGCACCACGCCCTCGACGCCGGCCTGATCGACGAGAGCGCCGTCGACGAGCTCGGCGAGCTCACGTCGGGCGGCAAGCCCGGCCGCCAGAGCGACGACGAGATCACGATCTGCGACCTGACCGGCGTCGGCGTGCAGGACACGGCGATCGCCCGGCTCGCCTACGAGAGGGCGATCGCCGCCGGCTGCGGCGCTTCGTTCGGCGACTGACCGCTGCGGTCTGCGGCGGAACCGACACCACCAAGCGCGAAGGAGAGCCACATGGCGACGACCCGGCCATTCGTCGAGTTCAAGCTCGAGCGGCTGCTGTCGGCCCACGAGAACGAGGTCGAGATCAACCTCTCAGAGAGCGGCGTGCACCCCCTGACCATGCGCGGACTGCTGGCGATGAAGGGCGGCGACCTCGGCGCGGACCTGGCGGCGATCGCCGCCACCGAGCTTAACTACCCCCAGGCCAACGGCGACCTCGAGCTGCGCGAGGCGATCGCCCGGTGGTACCCGGGCGCGACCGCCGCCAACGTGCTGGTCACGGTCGGCGCCATCCAGGCGAACTTCACCAGTCTCCTGACGGTGACCGCGCCCGGCGACGCGATCGCCGTCATGCAGCCCAACTACCAGCAGTTCTGGGGTCTCGCCCAGAACCTCGAGCGGACCATGAGCACGTTCTCGCTCAAGCCGCACCGCGACTGGGCGCTCGACCTGGACGAGCTCCAGGATGCCGTCGCGCCGGAGACCAGCTTCGTGGCCGTCGTGAACCCCAACAACCCCACCGGACGGATCATGCGCGCCGATGAGCGGGCGGCGGTCGTCGCGGCGGCCGAACGCACCGGCGCCTGGCTGCTCGCCGACGAAGTGTACGCGGGCGCCGAGCGGGTGACCGACGAGTTCACCCAGACGTTCTACGGACAGTACGAGAAGGTGCTGGCGATCGGCAGCACCTCAAAGGCCTACGGCCTGCCCGGCCTGCGGATCGGCTGGGTGGTGGGGCCCGCCGACGTCGTCGCCAGAATGTGGGCCTGGCAGGACTACATCACGATCTGCACGACCTGCCTGGGCAACAAGCTGGCCGCCGTCGCCCTGTCGCCCGCGGTGCGGCCCCGGATCCTCGAGCGCACGCGCGGCTACGTGCGCCGCGGCTTCGACAACGTGGCGCGCTGGGCGGCCGGCCGCGACGACGTCGAGGTGCTGCCGCCCGACGCGGCCGCCATCTGCTTCGTCAGATACGCAGCGGCGATCAACTCGACCGAGTTCGTCATGCGGCTGCTGCGCGAGAAGAGCGCCTTCGTCGCCCCCGGCGACCTGTTCGGCCTGGACGGCCACCTGCGCGTCAGCTTCGGCCTGCCCGACGAGTACGTGCGCGAGGGGCTGGCCCGGATCGGCGAGCTGCTCGACGACATCGGCTAGCGGTGCCGCGGGGCGTGGTCACGTGGCGCTGACGGCGAGCCTTCAGAACGTCGCCCGACCGGGCGTGATCGAGCTCGCCTTCGGCGAGCCCGACCCCGCGCTCTTCCCCGCCGCCGGGCTGGCCGCGGCCTGCCGCGCGGCGCTCGCCGACGGCGGCCGCGAGGCCTTGCCCTACGGGGCCAGCGCCGGCCCGGCGGCGCTGCGCCGCCGGCTCGCGGAGCGCCTCAGCGGACTCGAGACGCGCGCGACCGGCCAAGACGAGACCCTGATCAGCGCCGGCAACTCGCAGGCCCTCGATCAGATCGTCGCGCTGTTCTGCCGGCCGGGCGACGTGGTGCTCGTCGAGCGGCCCACTTACAGCCTGGCGCTGGGCATCCTGGGCGATCACCCCGTCGCCGTCGAGGCGCTCGCCTGCGATAAGGACGGCCTCGACGTGGACGCCCTCGAGCGACGTCTCGTAGAGGCGCGCGCCACGGGCCGCACCGTGCGGCTGCTCTACACGATCCCCACCTTCCACAATCCGACCGGGACCTGCCTATCGGCCGGGCGCCGGCGGCGGCTGGTCGAGGTCGCGGCCGCCTACGGCCTGCTCGTGGTCGAAGACGACGTGTATCGCGAGCTCTGGTACGGGGCGCCGGCGCCACCTTCGCTGTGGAGCCTGGCGGCGCCCGGCACCGTGCTGCGTCTGGGCTCGTTTGCCAAGACGCTCGCCCCGGGGCTGCGGGTCGGCTGGGTGAATGCCGCGCCCGGGCAGCTCGAGCGCATCGCGACCAGCGGCCTGAACGACAGCGGCGGCTGCCCCAGTCAGTTCGCCGCCGTCGTGGTCGAGCGCTTCCTCGCCGCCGGGCACTACGACTCGCACGTCGCCCGGCTGCGGACCGCCTACGCGGCCCGCCGTGACGTCCTGGCGGCCGCCCTCGCGACACGACTGCCGCCGGGCTGCGAGTTCGTGCTGCCGGCGGGCGGCTTCTTTGTCTGGGTGTCGCTACCCGCTGGGCTGCGGGCCGGCGAGCTGCTGCCTGCGGCCGAGGCGGCGGGCGTGTCCTTCGTCCCCGCCGCCCGCAGCCATCTCGACGGCCATGACGGCGGCCTGAGACTGGCCTTCACGCTCTACGAGGCAGAGCAGCTCGCCGCGGCCGCGGCCCGGCTCGGCGAGACGATCGACGCGGCGCTGCGGACCTGACGGGCGGCGGGGCGGAGCCTGGGGCCGTGCGGCCCCAGGCTCCGCCCCGCCGCGCCGTGCGCGCTACGGCCGGCCGGTCCTGGGGGCGACGGCATCGCCGGCCGGCGGCCGGGTCAGGCGACCGACGAACTCGACGAGCGCCAGGTAGACCAGCAGACCGACGACGATCCACAAAACGCCGGCGAGACCCGGGGTGCCCCAGAAAACCAGCACCGCGGCGGCGATCAACAGGCCGGCGAGCTGCAGCGGACGATGCCGACGAGCCACCCACGAGCCGACCGGCCCGAGGTCGAGACCCTTCTGTTCGGCGGCCGTTCCCGCGGTCTGAAAGACGCCGGCGAGCGCCTCGCGCACCCACACGGCCCAGCCGGCCGGACCGGCGAGAAGCGCCCCGAGCCAGACCAGCAGACCGACGACGAGCACGGTGCGCGCGGCAGTCAGCACGCCGACCAGCAGCGCGTCGAAGATCGCAGCGGCAGCGTCGCGCGGCAGCTGCGGGCTGCTGATCGCGTTCAGGTAGGCCCCGCGCCCGAGATGGTAGGCGACGAGGGTCACGACCATCGCCAGGGCGAGCGTGAAGCCGAGCTGCAACACGGTGCGGCGCCGGCGCCGCGAGACGGCGATCGCGCCGACCCAGGCGGCAAGCAGCAGCAGCGGCAGCGCGACCGAGAGCTTGTGGAAGAAGCTGATCGCCTTCTGGGCTTTGGCCAGGGTGGCCGAGCGGAAGAGCACGAACGTCGTGCTACCCGGCGCGGCCGCGACCCCATCGAGCACATGGATGCCCTTGCCGTCGAGGGCCGACTTGACCTGGTCCACCACCGGTGCGAAATCGACGCTCACCTGTCCTTTGGCCGTGTCGATACCGGCGATCTTCTTGCCCAGCAGAGCCGCCGAGACCTGGGTGTGGGCCTGCCGGTTGGCGACCTCCCAGACCTTGCCGAACGCCTTGGACGACACGATCGCGTGTACGCCCTTGTAGGTGTAGTCCTTGAGCTGGTTGCTGAGCGGGGCGGAAAAGACTTGAGCCCATGACGGCAGCACGCCGGCGAGCTGCTGCTGGACGTTCACCTTTGCCCACAACTCGTTGGTGAGGTTCTGGGCGACGGCGTCCTGCACGGCCGGATTGGAGCTGAGCGGCGCCACGGCAGCGACGTAGTTGTCGGTGTTCATCAGGTCGTGGTTCATCCACAGAACCGCGAGCGTCAGCGGCGCCAGCAGTGTCGCCAGGACGATCAGAACGATCGCCACGATGCCGCGCCAGCGTGCGGGGCGGCGCTGACCAGCGGCCGTCGCAACGGGCGCCAGCGGCGCTGTGACGGCCTCGGCCGGCGGTGCGGACGCCAGAGGCGCTGTGACGGCCTCGGCCGGCGCTGCGGAGTCGGGCAGTGGCGTGCCCGGATCGGCGGGAGCGCCCGGTGCCGGCTTCTTGGGGCGCGGGGCCGAGGCCCCGCGCCGCCGGCCGGCGGCGGGCCGGGGCTCGCCTTTGCCGGGCCGCGCACCCTTGCCGCTTTGGGGAGTGGCGTCGTCGCTCATGCCTCCACCTTCGCTCGCTTGCGGGGCGAGGTCGCGCCCAGACCGGCGTCGCGACTCGCGAGGTCCAACTTGCCGCCTACCTACCCACCTGGAGCAGACCGGACACGTCAGCCATCGTCGACCGCGTCGTCGACCGCCGCCCCGCGTGCGGGCCTTTCCGACGAATACAGCGAGACCAGGCGCGCCACCGCGGTGACCAGAAAGACCTGGCCGAGCATCGCTTCGAAGACGACCAGTACCCGGGGCAGCGACCATCCCGGCGTAAAGTCGCCGAATCCCACAGTCGTCATGGTGATGAAGCTGAAATAGAGGTAGATCGAGGGATCTTTCTGGTTTCCCTGGGCGAAGAAGCTGGGGTGGACGCCGTTGACGCCCAGGTACACGAACGTGAACAGCAAGCCGATCATCAGGTAGACGCAGATGGCCGCGACCAGCAGGCGTAACGTCACCCGCCGGCTCATGACGATGCGCCGCCCGATCGCCAGCGGCGAGATCAACAGCAGGGCGAACAGCATGAAGTAGACGTAGCCGTTGAGGTGCGTCGAGCCGGTGATCGCCACGCCCGCCGACGCCGCGACGGCGATCGCGGCTGCCGCCCAGGCAAACCGCATCGTGCGGCGCCGAGCCTCCGAGGTGCGCAGGGCGAGCACCAGCGTGGCCGCCGTGAGCGGCGTATAGGTGAACGTCGCCCACCTGCCCCCGCCGGCCAGGCCGATCACGCAGACGTCGGCCAGCAGCAGCACGAGCAGAAAAAAGTAGCGTTCGCTGTGCGGCTCGGGCCGGCGCAGGAGGCGACGCCGGCCCATCCGGGAGGCCTGCGCCTCATCTGGGCCTGCGGGCCCAGAGGGATCGCGGCGTGCGTCGGGCTGGTCGACCGGCACGTGATCTCCTTCCCGTCCTTCTGGTCGCCGCTCAGTCTATCGCAGGTCCCGACGGTCCGACGCAGAGGGGCCGCTATCGGCCGCGCGGCCGTCTCGGCCACTCACCGCCGGAGCGAACGGTTCGGGCGCGACGATCCTGTGGTACCGTGGCCCTCGGCCCGCAGCGCGGCCCTCCGGCCCGTGCCCACGAGCGGGATCACGCGATCGATGGGGGTCAGGCCCATGTGCTGCCTCGGCTGTTTCGGCATGTTCGCGCCGCGCCTCGTGTTTCTGTTCATGTGGATCTTCACCCACTACGTGAACCGCGCCTTCAGCACCATCGTCTGGCCGCTGATCGGCATCATCTTCCTGCCCTTCACGACGCTCTTCTACGTGCTCGTGTACTCGGTCGCCAACCACGGCCCTACGACGGCCGGCTGGGTGCTGGTGTTCATCGGCTTTCTGCTCGACCTCGGCTCCTACTCGTCGGGCTACCGCGATCGCCGGCGCATGCCCTACTACCCCGGCTCCTGACCGAAAAGGCCGGACGCGGAGCGGGCGGCCGGGCCTTCAGTGCTTGTGCTCGCGCGGCCGGGCCGTCGGCCTCACGGCGTCCGCAGGCAGCACGCCGAGCTGCTTGCGCCCCCGCCCCATCCTGGCCACGTCGACCGTGCCCCGCCCGAAGGCGTCGATGTGGCCCCAGCGTCCGGGAATGTCGAGCAGCTCGAGGTGGCCGATGCCCTGCGGGAGGGCCGGATCGACGACGAGATGGTCGCCGATCGGCTCGAGCCCGAGCATCGTGCGCAGCAGGAGCAATGGCGCCCCGGTCGACCACGCCTGCGGGCTGCAGGCCGTCGGGTACTGCACCGGGTACTTGGTGAGCTCGCGGGGGTAGCCGCCGAACGCCTCGGGCAGGCGGCCCTCGAAGAACTCGGCGGCGTCGAGGATGCCGGCGGCGATGCGCGCCGCCTCCTCCTTGAAGCCGTAGCGGCGCAGACCCCAGGCGATGAACGAGTTGTCGTAAGGCCAGATGGTGCCGACGTGATAGCCGATCGGGTTGTAACGTCCCTCGCCCTCGGCCAGCGTGCGCACGCCCCAGCCCGAGTACAGCCGCGTGCCCATCAGGCGACGCACGACCTTCCTGGCATTGTTCTTGTCGACGATGCCGCTCCACAGCAGGTGGCCGATGTTCGACGCCAGGGCGTCGACCTGGCCGCCGTCGGCGTCGAGGGCCAGGGCGAAGTACTCGCCGTCCTGCACCCAGAAGTCGCGGTTGAAGCGGCGTTTCAGGTCGGCGGCCTGCTTTTCGAGTCGCTCCGCATACGCGAGGTCCTTCCAGACCTCGCGGGCCAGCCGGGCGCCGCGCATCTTGGCGTCGTAGGCGTAGCCCTGCAGCTCGCAGGTCGCCCGCGGGAACCCGGGCAGCCGGCCGTCGCGGTAGGAGATCGAGTCCCAGGAGTCCTTCCAGCACTGGTTCTCGAGGCCGGTCTTCTCGTTGCGGCGTTTGTAGGAGATGTAGCCGTTGCCCTGCAGGTCGGCGTAGTCGTCGATCCAGTCGAGCGCCGCTCGGGCCGTAGCCTCGAGGACCCGCACTCTCCTGGTGTCGCCCGTCCAGCGCTCGTACTCGTCGAGGAGCACGACGTACAGAGGCGTGGCGTCGGCGCAGCCGTAGTAGGGTGAGTGCGGCCGCTCCTCGAAGGCAGTCATCTCGCCAAAGCGCTGCTCGTGCAGGATGCGACCCGGATCTTCGTCGCGAAAGTCGTCGATCTGCGAACCCTGCCAGAGAGCGAGAGCCGTGAGGGTCGTGGCCGCCAGCTCGGCGCTGAACGGCAGCGCCTGCAGGCTCGTGAAGATGCTGTCGCGACCGAACATGGTCATGAACCAGGGCAGGCCGGCGGCCGGCAGATAATGACCCGGCAGGGCGACCGGCGAGAACCGCAACGCGGCCAGGTCGACCAGGCTGCGCTGGTAGGTCGCCTTCAGCGAGCCCCAGTCGCATTCCAGGCGAGGCGCCTCGTCGAGCCACTTGTCGAGGCTGCGCGCCATGTTCGGCCTGGCCTTCTTGGCGTTGCGTTCGTACTTCGGGTGGGCCACGCCCTGTCCGGGGGCGTCCATGCCGGTCGCCACGTGCAGGTCGGTCGTCCAGCTGCCGTGCGGCGCGATCGTGACGGCGAAGGTGAGGCCGTGCTCGTCGACCGTGGCGGGCGCCGTCGCCGAGATCCACGTCTCGCGCTCGAAGGTCTCCCGTCTGTACCCCAGGACGAGGCGATCGCCGTCGATGCGCTGAAAGTAGTCGCCGCTCTTCTTGAGGGCGTCCTTCACCTCGAACAGATCGGCGAAGTCGCAGCCGGCCTCGATACGCACGTCGAGGTCCACGGCCTTGTCGTCGTGGTTGAGGATCGTCAGTTCCTCGTGAAAGCCGCCGCCCACGGCGCGCTGGCGAATGACCGAGAGCTTGGCGTCGACGTAGACGGTGCCCGTGCCCGGCACCAGAAAGAAACGGGCCTCGAAGTACTGCAGATCGTCGACCGAGAGCGGGTTGAGCCGCCGGCCGTCGATCGTCAGCACCCACTTCGACAGAAAGCGGGTGTCGAACGAGAAGAGTCCGGTGGGATCGGTGAGCGAGGCGTCGATGTCGCCGGCGTTGTCGCTGACGACGAAGGTGTTGCCGTCGAGGATCTTGACGTCGGAGCTCATGACCGCTCCCTCGAGTAGCCCGCGGTGCGCAGCTCGTCTCCGGCGCCGACGGAGCCACGAAAGAGCCGCTGGAAGGCGAGCAGCAGGATCGACCTGCCGTGCATGGTCACGACGCCCCGTAGCAACGCCGCCATGGCGTTCATCTCGCCGCTGAGAATGGCGTCGAACGTCGCCAGATCGGTGCCCATGACCGCCTCGGCGTCGCCGTCGTCGTGCGCGACGACGATGTCTCCCCTGGTGAGGACGACGTACCAGTGCTCGGTGCGCTCGCCGTCTCGCAGGTCGAAGCGCAGCGTGCCCGTGAAGCTCTCCAGCAGGGGCTCGTGACCCTTGGCGGCGAGCCCCTCGAAGAACTGCCGTGTCACATCTGCCATCACGGCCTCCAGGGTCGGTTGGGGTGGGGCGCGACCATCGGCGCGATGGTACCCGGGATGAGCGCCAACCCACGGCGCATCGCCGTTGCCGCGAGGAGGGCGCCGCCGGCGCCGCGTGTCACCCGCTGGCCGGCGGGTCGTCCTTCGCACCGTACCGGCGCCGGTACAGTACGTAGGCCACCCCGCCCGCCGGGATCGGCATCCAGAACGAGACGAGACGATAGGCGAGCGTGCCCAAGGTCGCGTCGGCGACCCCGACGCCGGCCAGCCCCAGCGTGGCGACGAGGCCCACCTCGACAAAACCGAGCCCGCCGGGTGTGATCGGCACCATGCCCAGCAGCGCGGCGACGACGTAGGCCAGAAGCACGAGAGACGCTCGCGGCCGCGCGCCTGTGGCGGCGAGCGCCGCGAGCAGCGCGCTGTAGTCGAGCAGCCAGTTGCCCGCGGCGAAGGGCAGCGCCTCCCACCAGCGCCGGCCGAGCATGCTCTTGATGAGATCGCGCTCGTCGACCAGCCGGTCCGGCAGCCGGGTCGTGGGCTGGCGCCGGGCCAGCAGGCGGTTACGGGCCCGCTGCGTGAGCAGGCCGACCGTGCGCAGGGGACGGTCGGTGAACAGGGCGACGGCGCCCGCCGCCAGGATGAGAGCGAAGACGATCATCCCGTAGGTCAGGGCGCGCAGCAGGGTACCGGCGACGGTGGCGCCGCCGAGCAGGACCCCGGGCAGCGACAGGACGGGCAGCGAAAACAGGACGGCGGTCGACAGCAGGGTAGTCGCGGTCAGGCCGGCGACCACGCGTTCCGGCGGCGCCCCGGTAGCGGTGAACATCTGGTAGCTGGCAGTGCCACCCGAGGCCGCGCCGCCCGGGATCAGGCGGCTCACCGCGTTGCTCGCCAGCTGCGCCGTGGCGATCAGGTACCAGCTCGGTTCGTTCAGGGTCAGCCGCATGAGCCCCCACGCACAGGCGAAGCTGGCCCCCTCGAGCAGGCCCATAAGGACGAACCAGAGCCACAGGATGCCGCGCAGCTGCGGCAGTTGCGAGAACAGGTTGACGAGTTGCGGCCAGACGAAGTACAGACCGA
>PLTW01000193.1 GCA_003164655.1 Actinomycetota bacterium | reverse complement strand
CTCCCAGATGACGAGGTCGAACTCACTCACGGCGATCCCTTCGGAGGTCCGGCACGGGGTCAGGCCGGGGCGATGGTGACCGTGATCGTCTCGGGGTCCTCGAGGCGCTTACCCGCCCACTTGTGGATGTAGAGCGTGCCGATGACCATCGGCTGTCTGTCTCGGGCTCCTCGTAGCGCACGGTGTCCTTGGTCTCCTTGGCGCGGCGCAAGATGAGCTTCATTGGTTCCACGTCTGCTCCTTCAAGAGATGGCTGGGCGCCAGGCTATCACCGCGGTCGTGACCAGCAGCGCCGCGGGGGCCTCCCCGCATCTCGCGCACTGGAGCGCGCACATTTGGTCGCGCGGGGCTGCTAGGGTGAGCCTCACGGACGGACCACTCGTGATCGATTGGAGGCACGCCATGAGCTACTCAGTGATCGACGTCAAGGACTTCGAAGGCCGGCACACACCGGTGGCGCAGGCGCTTGGCGCGCTCGTGATCAGGGCCAACCAATTCGACTCGCAGCCCGGCCAGCTTGGGCACGAGCACGACGAGCTCAAGAGCGACCAGGAGGAGCTCTTCGTGCCGCTCAGTGGCGCCGGCTTCCCGCAGATCGACGGCGAGACTGTCGACCTCGAGCCGGGCCGCTACGTGCTGGTGCAGCCGTCCGCCCTGCGCCGGGTGGACGCCGGGCCGGAGGGCCTCTCCTATCTCGTGATCGGCGCTCGCGTGGAAGGCCAGCCTGACTGATCCGGCTGGGCTCGCCTTCGGGCGACAGGCGGATGCGTAGCGACGGAGTGCCCTCTCGC
This sequence comes from Actinomycetota bacterium, assembly GCA_003164655.1. Taxonomy (GTDB): domain Bacteria; phylum Actinomycetota; class Thermoleophilia; order UBA2241; family UBA2241; genus Bog-752. Next base: position 9,608 of record PLTW01000193.1, on the reverse strand, counting down.
AGCCGTCGGCGATCCGCCGCCGGGCCGCAAGAAGCGCCTGCACGCTCGCCGCTTCCTAAGCGGCAACAGCATTGGTCGACCCGTCAGTAGACGAACACCGGCGTGCCCAGAGTGGCGAAGGCGTAGACCCACGGGGCTTCAGGCATCGACAGGCGCACGCAGCCGTGAGAGGCCGGGTAGGCCGGCACGTCAGGGTAGCCGTGCAAGGCATCGCCGCCATGGAAGAAGCTGGCGTACGGCATCCACGAGTCGTACTCGGCAGAGAAGGCGTCGAGCGATTTCGAGTACACGCTGAACTGCCCAGCCGGTGTCGGCAGACTGGGCCGCCCGGTCGAGCAATGCACTGCGCGCACGAGGGATCCGCTGTCGACGCAGAGCGCTACGCCGAGGCTGCGGAAGACCTCGACGTAGTGACCGCTGACCGGCTCGCTGCGCGGTCTCGGGGGCGAGGCGATGGCGAGGCGGGTCCGCGTCTGCACGTCGACGACGCCGTCACGCGGGAGGCCGTTCCAGGCCTGGAAGGCCAGCAGAGCCTGCGAGGTGCGGTAGTCGCTCCTACCGCTCACGGCGCCGGCGGGCAGATACTTGAGGGCCACGAGGCGCCGCTGCACATCGGCCACCGTGGGCAGCGGCAGGGCGACCACCTGCAGCCTGGCCTTGCCTTCGCTGGCCTGGGTGTTGCCGGCGACGTCGGTGGCAGTCACCACCCACGTGTAGCTTCCGGCGCGCAAGCGCACCGTGAAGGCATAGACATGCCTCTGGTTCAACTGAACCCGGGAAAGCTTGATCCGCTTCACCGGCCTGCTCTGTCTGTTTAGCGTGAGCGTCACGAAGGCTTTGCCGCAGTTGGGGCTCGGTTCGCTGACACGATAGGCGAGGCTGGCCACGGTCCCCGACCATGTTCGCACGCTGCCAAGAGCCACACAGACGGGCTTGCTCGTGTCGATGTTGACGAAGCCCGTGTGCTTGGCCTCGACGTTGCCGGCCCAGTCGACCGACCAGTACTTCACGAGGTGCGAGCCAGCACCGAAGACCGAGAACGGTGCCTGATAGGTCTGCCGCGGCCCCCCATCGAGGGTGTAGCAGGTGGCCGCGACCCCGGAGCCCGAGTCGCTGGCGTGCAAGGTGACCGTCTGGCTTCTGTTTCGCCAGCCCGACGAGCGATTGGCGCGCAGGCCCCGGGCGATCGTGCGGGGCGGAACCGTGTCGTGGATGCCGCCGTCGCCGGTCGTGCGTATCGTGGCGTCGGCGCCGGCAACCAAGCCGTGCTCGGCGTCGGCAAAGGCAACGCCCGCAAGGTCCTGCATCGTGTTCGAAGCCTGAGCCGCCCAGGCGCCGCCGCCGTCCGATGTATGGATGATCGTCCCGTCGGCACCGACGATCCAGCCGTGCGCGGGATCGGAGAAAGCCACTCCCTCCAGTTCGCGCGAGTCGTGAGACGCTTGTACGGCCCAGGTCGCGCCGCCGTCGCTCGTCTGAAGGATGGTGCCACCGTCGCCCACTGCCCAACCGTGAGAACTGTCAGCGAAGGCGACGGCGCGCAGATCCTGCGTCGTGGTCGAAGCCTGTGCTACCCATGACGCCGCGCCGCCCTGCGTGGCGACGATCGTGCCGCCTGCGCCCACCGCCCAGGCCGTGCTGGGGCCGCTGCAGGCGATGCCGTAGAGGGCGGCCACCGTGCCGGAGCTCTGCGGTGTCCAGGTGGCGCCGCCGTTTGAGGTAGCGACGATCGTGCCGCCCGCACCCACCGCCCAGGCCGTGCTGGGGCCGCTGCACGCGATGCCGTAGAGGGCGGCCACTGTGCCGGAGCTCTGCGGTGTCCAGGTGGCGCCGCCGTTTGAGGTAGCGACGATCGTGCCGCCCGCGCCCACTGCCCAACCATGAGAACTGTCAGCGAAGGCGACGGCGCGCAGATCCTGCGTCGTGGTCGAAGCCTGTGCTACCCATGACGTCGCACCGCCCTTCGTGGCGACGATCGTACCGGCAGCCCCGACCGTCCAGGCCTGATCGCCGGACGTGGCGGCGATGCCGTAGAGGTTCTGTGCGGTGAGCGCCTTCTGGGTCTGCCAGCCGCCGCCGGCGGCGAGCGCTTGACTCGGCAAGATCAATAGCACGCCCAGCACGACAGCGATCATCGCGGTTCGCAGGATCGGGCCTCCGGTGTCGCTGTTCTCGTTCACCATGGTTCCTTTCTCCGCCCTGGACTCGGAAGCTTCCCGCTCCGGGGTGGTTGCTTGCGGACCGAGGGGAAGGCGTCAGCGATGTCGCTGAGCTGGCCTGCATCGGTCGGTGCACTTCCTAGGATACGGCCTCAGGCGCTTGCGAGGCGAGGACCGAGGGCCGTCGCTGAACGAGCGCTACTTCCGGTGAGGATGATGGCTGTGGTCTGGTTGACTGCTCGATCGCGTCGGCGTAGCGCCGGCAGTCAGGAAAGACAGCCTGCACGGGCACGGTTCCTGCAGCCGAGCACGTCATCAGGACCCGTCGCGAGCACTCTACGCTCGCCGCTTTCGCATGCAGGCGCCCGTGCCGGCCGCGACGAACTGGCCGGGGTCTAAGGTGAAGTAGTCTCCGGCAGAAGAAGAGATCCCGTGCGCAAAGAAAGGAGTCCTGCCGATAGCAGCCCGCCAGAAGTCTGTCTCTGGCACCACTGCCTAACATGTGCAGGCCTGATTTGTCCTGCATCTAAGAGGTCCCGTCGCCAGGATGCCGCCGCGGCGACCGCGCTGCCCGCACTGCGGGTCGTTCCCGGCGGGAGAAACGCGGAACGGCAGTGACACGATTCAGGGGGGGCGACGGAGACTGCGTATCCGGTGACGCCGTGCCTGCGATGACGTCTTACGCAGAAAGGCGTAGGGTCTGGTCAGCGGTTACGCAGACCGCAGACTCGTCGTTGGGCAGAACCATGTCGAAGCGTGAATCTGGTCTCGACTGGACCGGATCGACGGGGGGAGCAATGAAGGAGTCCGGCGTGGCACATCATGCCGAAACCATTGAGATCGCGACGTACAGCCTCACCACCGGCCTACCAGGGTGGCATGATGGCGAGGAACGTATCGCCATCCGTGTGGCTCGCGGGGAGGTCATCATCAGCGCCAATCCCGCCGGCTTGCGCGGTCTGGCGCGCGAACTGCTGGGCCTTGCTCAAGAGGGCGTCCCTGACGGTAATGAGGTCTACCTCATGTCGGAGGGACACTTGCCCCTCTTGGCGGTTGACTCGCCGCCCCTTCGGCTCGTGCGACGCGATGGATGACGATTCCCGGCGCCTTGGCCCACTGTGCCGAGGCGGCGCCCCACAAGGGCGTAGCCGCGAGAGGTCTGCCCAACAAGCACATCAACCTGACGCGTCCAACGGCTCCCGTAGTAAGCTCGGACGGCAGCACGCGCAGGTTATGTGCTAGGCGTTAGGTGCACGAAGTCGAGAGGGGGGAGCTTGGCGTGTCGTCTACCCGCAAAGCAATACCGAAAGCCACACGCGACGAGGTTCTCCGCAAGTTCAACCACGCCTGCGCCATCTGCGGCACATCGAACCCGCAGATCCATCACATCGATGGCCGATGCCGCCTGGCGTGAGCTGTACCTGGAACTTGCAAAGTCGTAGCCTTCTCCTGCTCCAATTCACGAGGTCTCAAGGTGCCAATCGCCTGAGGGGGAAGACATGAAAGCCTTTGCGTGTCGAGTCGTCCGCTTCGTGCCACTGTTTCTCGTAATGCTCCTGGCAGCCGGTCTGCTGCTGGCCAGCGGTGCCAACGCCACGAGCCCGAGCCCGGCTCCCGGGCAAACCGTTCTCAAGGTGGGTTGGGACATCGAGCCCGACAACCTCAACCCCTTCGTCGGTATCGAGCAATCCTCCTACGAGCTCTACCACCTCGAATACGACTTCCTCACCAACTACGCGCCGTCTCACCTTCAGACCGAACCGGGGCTGGCCACGAGCTGGACCCACTCACCCGACGGCCTGACCTGGACCTTCACGATCCGCAGCGGGGTCAAGTGGCAGGACGGCGTACCGCTCACCGCCCACGACGTCGCCTTCACCTACAACTTCATGATGAAGTACAAGCTGCAGGCCTTCCTGGCGGCCCTGGCCGGTATCAAGACGGTCTCCGCGCCCAACGACACCACCGTAGTGATCGCCTGCTCGCGGCCTAAGGCCGACATCCTCTCGATGTGGGTGCCCATCCTGCCGCAGCACATCTGGGGCAGGTTTCACAGCTACACTCAGGCCTACAACTTCGCCAACAAGCCGCCCATCGTCGGTTCCGGCCCCTTCCAGGTCGTGCAGTGGGTGCACGGCCAGTACATCCGTTGTGTGGCCAACAAGAGCTACTGGGCCGGCGCACCCAAGGTCGACCAGCTCATCTTCAGCCTCTATACCGACCAGACGACGATGGCCAGCGACTTGAGCAACGGCATCATCCAGCTCGCCATCGACCTGCCGCCGGCCCAGATCAAAGGCATGCAGTCCGACAAGAACGTCAGCGCCCAGCCCTGTGCGCAGAAGGCCTTCGACTATCTCTCCTTCAACTGCTACACGGGCCCCTCGGGCGGCAACCCGGTGCTGCGCGACTGGAAGTTTCGCAATGCCCTCAACTGGGCCGTCGACAAGCAGCAGATCGTCAGCCTCGCCTACGACGGCTACGCGACGCCCGGATCGACGCTCTTCGAGCCGAACTTCTACGACCCGACGCTCGACTGGCACTGGACGCCGCCGGCCGGCGAGGCCTACACATTCGACCTGACCAAAGCCGGCGACATGCTCACCGCGGCCGGCTATCCGCTGGTCAACGGGGTACGCCTGAACAAGCAGGGCAAGCCCATCGTGCTGCGGCTGTGGGCGCGCGATGATTCCGACCAGAGCCAGGTGACAGGCAAGCTCATCACGCAATGGTTCAGGCAGCTCGGCCTGAAGATCCAGTACTCGGTCCACGATGACTCCACGCTCACCGACGGCCAGCTCAACTACGTCGGCAAGACCTACAAGCCCGACTACGACATGTACATCTGGGAATGGGAACCCAGCGGCTCCGACCCGTCACGGCGCCTGGGTTACTTCACCACCGACCAGATCCAGAACAGCAACGACTGCTGCTGGTCTGACGCCCAGTACGACCGTCTCTTCCAGGTGCAAGCCAGCACCCTCGACCAGCAGCAGCGCAAGCAGGTCGTCTGGCAGATGGAGAAGATCTTCTACCAGCAGACTCCCTACATCGTGCTCGACTACCCCAAACTGCTCGAGGGCTGGAACACCGCCTCGTGGACCGGCTGGGAACGCATTCCCCAGCCCGACGGGGCCGTCGCCTTCCTGAGCGACAACGTCGACAACTACCGAATCGTCGGTCCCGCGGCCGCGACGACCGCGTCCGGCTCAGGCCTGTCGACGGCTGGAGTCGTAGGTATCGTGGTCGTCGTCCTGGTCGCCGCGGGAGTCGTCCTGGTACTTGTGCTGCGCCGTCGCCGCCGCAACGTGGCGCTGGAGAGCTGAGGCGGTAAGGGACAACGGCGGTTTGCGCATCGCCTCAGTTGGCCGCTCGCGCTGCGCCCCTGGGGGCGCTGCAATCCATCAGACAAGCAGCGCCCCCGAACCAGGGCTCGCCGCGCACAGAGGCAAGGTCGGGGTCGGCGCGTAGCTGCTCAACGGGTGGCAGGTGGAGGGTCGCCTTGCAGCGTTCAAGCCAGAAGCGGCATTGAGCGACATCGCCGGCTAAAGCCTCGGCGCAGGCGAGGTTGTAGGCGGCGGCCTTGGCGTCGAGCCGCTCGGCGGCCAGCAACGTCTCGCGGGCCTGACGGAGGAGCCCGTCGCGTTTGGCCGCATCGAGCGTGCGACTCGCCAGGGCCAGGCGGGCACAACCCAAGCCGACCCGAGTCTCGGCCATGTCCGGGTTGAGCTGCAGGGCCTCGGTGTAGGCCGCACCGGCCGCTTTGAAGAACTCGTCAGCCTCCTTGCCATGCTTGATGCGGGCGATCTCGAGCAGGCTGTTGCCCTGACGGTTGAGCGCCTCGCAGCGCGGCATGTCGTTGCTTGTCACTGCATATCCTCACGGGTCGTGGCCGTACCTCAAGCTGAATCGGCCACTCATGCAGCGAAGATGAGTTTCGATCGTGGCACAGGCTCTGTTCAGGCGAGGGCACGGCTCGGCCGGGCGATTGGCTCCGACAGTCGACGTCGAAGGCCTGTGTCGCGGGCTGGGCGCTCTACCTCACGCAGTAGAAGCCGGCCTGCATGACGGAANNGCGACGGTCAGGGGGAAGTAGTCGACGTCGAATCTCGCGAGATGGCTTCGCACCGTGTCGGAGCTTCTGCCTTGGCTGACCCGTCGTCGTGCGCAAGCAGTGGATGCGCCAGGTGCGTGGCCAGCGACGGGCTTCGCACTCCCAAGCCGAGCTTGCGCCGAAGGTTCTTTCGGTGGAAGGCGATGGTCGTCGGCGACACGACGAGCAGCTGGGCTATCTCGCTTGAGGTCTTGCCGGCTCTGATCAGGTTGGCGATCTCGCGCTCGCGCCTGCTGAGCCGGGCCTCGTCGCGGGTGAGCGCGTCAACGGGCTCGGCCAGCGGCTCGGTGAGCTCCTGCACGCCCTGTATCGCCACAGCAGCGACAGGAAAACGGCACCGTAACGCGCGCGCGACCGACAAACGCCGGGTTGGCAGCGACCGAGTCGCGCACCTGCGCCAAGAGGCGTTCACGCTCTGGAGCCGGCAGGGTGATGACTGAGCTGTAGGTGCCGATCACCTCAGCCAGACGGCCGGGTCTTACCCGCCCGCTGGACTGCAGGCTGGCGATCTCTGGCTGGGCAAACGGACCACCGGCCGGCAAGCAGACGGCCTCGGGTCGGTAGCCCTGACTGCGATCGGACCGATGCGGCATCAGTCCTCGTGCCGACTCCCACAGCACGGCACCGCGAGCAGTCTGCCGATCGAGGCTCGTCCAGAGAGTGCCCAGAAGACCGCCGGGGTGCAGCACGCGGGCGATCTCGGCCACGGCAGCCTCAACGTCGAGCCAGTGCCAGGCCGAGGAAACAAGGACGGCATCGACACTGGCGTCGCTTAGCGGCAGCGACTCGGCGCGACCGACCAGCAGACGCACGGTCGGCAGGCGCCGGGCCAGCACGGCCGCCAAACGCTCATCGGGCTCCACGGCGATCACCTGATCGGCGCGGGCGAGCAGACACCGGCTCAGCGCGCCGGTCCCAGCGGCCAGGTCGACGCCGCTCGTCACACGCTTGGGGAGCAGCCAGTCCACTGCGACCTGCGGCGGCGCAGGACGGTAACGGTCGTATGCCTGGGCCACGGCGCCAAGTTTGCATTGCCCTCTGAACCTCTTTTCCTCCGGGCTGGTTCCGGCACGCGGCCAGGCCGCGGGCACGGCCGTCGCTCCACGCCGGCTTACCTTCACTGACGATCCGTACCTTCCAGTCCAGCGCCTGGCGGCGAGCCTGCTGCCTCGCATGCGATACCCTTGAGAATACCAAGGAGGGCAGGGCGGCGCGGCGCGGCAAACAGACAAGGCTTGAGAGACTGCGGCGCCAGGTGCGCCTCTTCCCGCGCCAGTTCTGGCTGCTGGTCGGCGGCACCTTCTTCTACCTGTCGGTGATCGGCCTCGCCTTTCCCTACACCGCCATCCTGCTGAAGGGACGACTCGAGGTCTCGGTGGCAGTGGTGGGGGCCATCATGGGTCTCACGGCCTTGGGTGGCCTGCCCCTGCAGCCGCTGGCCGGCAGCTTAAGCGATCGCTTCGGGCGACGGGCGGTGATGATCACCTGTGCCGCCATGGAGGCCCTCATGTACGGCGGCCTGGCCTTCGCCCACGGCTTCTGGCTGCTCTGCGCCCTGGTGTTCTGCGATCGCGCCCTGGGCTGGCCGCTCTTCCTGACGGCCAGCAACGCCATGGTCGCCGATCTGGTGCGTCCTCGCCTGCGCCCCGAGGGCTACAGCCTGGTGCGCCTCATGATCGGTGCCGGCGAGATCATCGGTCCTTTGGGGGCCGCAGTTCTGCTGGCGGCAGGCGTTGCTTTGTCCGACCTGTTTGCGGCGGCCGGCGTCGGTTGCCTTGTCTATCTTGCCTTCACCCTGGTCGCCCTCAAGGAGACCAAGCCAGCCAGGCAGCGACGGGCGGCCTCGCCGGGCGAGGCCACCGAGGTCTTCGGCAGTCCCATCCTGAGTTTTCTGCCCAAGCGTCGGGCGCGCCGCCGTAAGGCCCGCCGGCCGGCGGGCTACGGACGTCTGCTGCGCGACCGCCGCTTCCTGGGCTTCTGTGCGATCTCGCTGCTGCCGCTCTTTGTCTTCGGCCAGCTCTACTCGAGCTTCCCCTTGCTGCTCACCAGTGTGCGGCACCTGCAGCCGGCCACCTGGGGCCTGCTGCTCTCCTTCAGCTCGGCCGTCATCGTGGCCACCCAGTATCCGGCGGTGCGCGCGGCCAAGCGGCTCGACCCGATGCTGGCAGTGGCTTTGGCCAGCGCGCTGTTTGGCCTCGGTGTCGGTCTGGTGGCCTTCGTGCCGGCGGCCCTGGTCCTCCTGCTGCCGGTCGTCGCCTTCTCGCTTGCCCAGGCGCTCTTCGGCCCGCTGAGCTCGGTCATCGTCGCCCAGATGGCGCCGGCCGAGCTGCGGGGCCGCTACATGGGCAGCTGGACGCTCATCTACATCGCCGGCCAGGGCGCCCTGGGACCGCTGCTCGGCGGTCTGTTGCTCGATCGTCTCGGGCCTCACGGCAGCTACGGCCTGCTGATCTTCTTTGGTCTGGCCGGCGCCTGTCTGTATCCGCTGCTGCGCGTCAGGCACAGGGCGAGCGAGCAGCAGCTGGCCAGCTGAACCAGAAGCTGCGGGGGACGCCGGGCTGCTTGCTCGGTCGCAGGTTGTGCCCTGAGAGTTGGCGGCAGGTCGTCGGCGCGATCTGCCCTGTGCGGCAAGAAAGCAAGCCGAACATGTTCGGGTGTCAGGTGCGCAACGGGATCTGCACTGCTCGCTGCAGACGTGCCAGTGTGCCGGTCTGGACAACGGGCACCTCAACCCTTTCTGCCTCAACAAGAGGAGTACAGTTGGGGACTGCAGCGGCCACTGGCTGCGCCAGGGTCACCTGCTTGTCATCAAGATCGTCAAGCCCTCAAAAGTGTGCGTCGCTGCAGCCCACGACCGAATCCAGGGCCCACCGCCGCCACACCGAACAAGCCGAGCAAGGAGAGCGGGCAATGGTACGGCACTTCTGCCCAGCCTGCGGCGGCGAGGATCTGCGTTCAGTCGCCAGCGTCGACGGCAGCTTCGACAAGACCGCCTACCAGTGCCCCTGCGGCTGGGCCGGACTTGGCGGCCAGCTGCTGACCTATCAGGATCGCGCAAACGACCTGGACGCGCCGTGAGCGCCCTAAAGCGAGCACCGCAAGCTTTAAAGCCGTGGCTAAGACCACCCGCCTGAGCCTCGCCGACCTGCAACGCTACGGGCCCCTGTGGGGCACTGGCTGTGAGTGTCGTGGGCTGTGTGCGCTGTGCGGAGACGATCAGCCCTGCGACGAGGCTCACGCCGCGCTTGCCGTAAACCTCGAGACGGGCCTCTGGGCCTGCCACCGCTGCGCCGCCCACGGCCTGCTCGACGAGCCCAAGACGGCCCCTGGCGACG
>PLTW01000181.1 GCA_003164655.1 Actinomycetota bacterium | reverse complement strand
AGCTTGGTCATGATGCCACCGAGGGTCTCGATGCCCAGGGACAAGGGCGTTACGTCCAGGAGCAAAACGTCTTTGACTTCGCCGGCCAGCACGCCTCCCTGGATCGCCGCGCCGACGGCCACGACCTCGTCGGGGTTGACGCCCTTGTGGGGCTCCTTGCCGATGAGCTCGCGGACCTTGTCTTGCACCGCCGGTACGCGGGTCATGCCGCCCACGAGAATGACGTGGTCGATCTTGTCGGGCGACAGGTTGGCGTCGGACAGAGCCTGCTTGACGGGCCCCACCACGCGGTCGACGAGCGTCGCGGTGAGCTCGTTGAACTTGGCCCGGGTGAGGTTCAGGTCGAGATGCTTGGGACCGTTTTCGTCGGCGCTGATGAACGGCAGGTTTACGTTGCTGCTCATCGTGGTCGAGAGCTCGATCTTGGCCTTCTCGGCAGCTTCGTAGAGGCGCTGCAGGGCCATCTTGTCTTTGCTCAGATCGATGCCGTTGGCGCGCTTGAACTCGGCCACCATCCAGTCGACGACGGCCTTGTCGAAGTTGTCGCCGCCCAGATGCGTGTCGCCGTTGGTCGACTTGACCTCGAAGACGCCGTCGCCGAGGTCGAGGGTCGAGACGTCGAAGGTGCCGCCGCCCAGGTCGAACACCAGGATGGTCTGGTCGTGCTCCTTGTCGAGACCGTAGGCGAGCGCCGCCGCCGTCGGCTCGTTGANNTCCTTGGTGGCCTGGCGCTGGGAGTCGTTGAAGTAGGCCGGGACGGTCACGACCGCCTCGCTGACCTTTTCGCCCAGGTACTCCTCGGCGTCGCGGCGCAGCTTCTGCAGAATCATCGCGGAGATCTCGGGCGGCGAGTAGAGCTTGCCCTGAATGTCGACCGCAGCGTCGCCGTTGGGCGCCGCCACGACCTTGTAGGGGACGATCTTCATCTCTTCTGAGACGTCGCCGTACTTGCGCCCCATGAAGCGCTTGATGGAAAAGACGGTGTTCTCGGGGTTGGTGACCGCCTGCCGGCGGGCGACTGTGCCCACGAGGCGCTCCCCGCTCTTGGAGAAGGCCACTACCGACGGTGTGGTGCGTCCGCCTTCGGAGTTCGGGATGACCGTGGGCTCACCACCCTCGAGGACGCTCACGCAGCTGAACGTCGTCCCCAGGTCGATACCGATTACCTTGGCCATACGTGTGCCTCCTTGGCGTTCTTCTGTCATAATGAGTTGATAGTGATCATAAAATCTTAGTCTGCTCTTGTCAAATTATTACCACTCCCCGCTCGCCCTAAACCGGCGGGGCCGCCCCCGCCGGCGACGTTCCCTACAGCTATAATCGGGGGCATGGCCGACGACGACGCCAAGGCTCGCGAGACTCGCCGAGAAACGAGGGGCACGATCACCGTGCCGCGCTGGGTGCAGCTCGCCGTGCTGCCCGTCCTTCTGATCATCGCCTGGCTGCTGCTCGGGGTGATCGGCGAGGCGGTGTTCATCTTCATCGTGGCTACCCTGATGGCTCTGGTGCTCAACCCGTTCGTGCGCGGCCTGCAACGTCTCAGAGTGCCGCGGCCGGTGGGTGTGGCGCTCGTCTATCTGCTCGGCATCGGTATCCTGAGCGGCGCCGTCGCCCTGATCATCCCGCCCCTCGTGCACCAGATCCGGGGGCTGCTCAACTCGCTGCCTGGCATGGCCCAGCAGGCCCGCGCCGGCGTCCACGGGCTGCAGGGCCTGGCCAACCGCGTTCACCTGCGCATCGACGTCTCGAAGGATCTCCAGTCCGGTGCAAGATCGGTCGCGACCTACCTTCTCGGAGCGTCGCGCAGCCTGCTCGGCCTCGGCGTCTCGGTGGCCAGGACCGTCACCGTGACGGTGATCATCATCGTGATTTCGATCTACATGCTGCTCGACGCCAAGCGTATCGGCCGCTTTGTCACCGAGCACTTCCCGACCGGTTCGCGCGCCGACGGGCGCGAGTTCATCGCCCTCACCCAGAGCGCCGTCGTGAAGTACCTCGAGGCCCAACTCCTGCTGTCGGCCGCAATCGGCACCGGCACCGGCCTCACGATGTGGGTCCTGGGCATGACCGGCGTCTTTCCCTCGGGCTCCCGGTACGCCGTGGCGTTCGGCGCGTGGGCCGGCCTCACTGAGGTCATCCCCTATCTCGGGCCCGTGCTCGGAGCCGTGCCGCCGGTGATCGTGGCGCTGCTGCATGCGCCGCTCACCGCCGTGTGGGTGGTCCTCGCCTACGTCGGCATCCAGGAAGTCGAGGGCCACATCGCCGCGCCGCTCATCATGGGCACGCGCTTCCGGGTGCATCCGCTGGTCGTCATGTTCGCGGTCCTGATCGGCAATCAGCTCCACGGCATCGTCGGCATGTTCATCGCCGTGCCGCTCATTCCCTTGGCTCGAGAAACCTGGCTGTTCTTCCGCGTGCGCGTCAAGTTCGAAGGCTGGAAGCCCGGCGCCGTCGACCTGACCGGGGCCGTTGACCTGACCGGCGCTGGCGACCACAGCGGCGCTGGCGACCACAGCGGCGCTGGTGATCTGAACGACGCCGGCGAGAGTCCCGTCGACCCGCGGCCGCCGGTCGACTGACTCAGAAACCCCCGCGTCACGCCGGCCGGAATCCTGCACCGCCGTGTGCGCCGGTTGCCGAATCGGTTGCCGAACCGGCAAATGTCTTGCCGCAACCTACGCGGCGGCGCAAAGTGAGATAAACTGCCTTCGCCAACCGCATGGCTCTTGATGCTCCGCGCACAGGGGGGAGCAGCCGGGCGGCCGGGGCTTACGCTTCCGGTGCGCCAGTCGAACACGACTGCGAGGTGATACTCCGGCTGACCAGGGATTCTCTTGCTTTTTCGACTCCGGGTCGCGCGGCGCCGCTCTTGCGCGTCGGACGACACGATGCGGCGCCACCCGACACGGCTGAACGCATCGCCCGAGATGGTCCACCCGACGCAAGGAGAGAACCGAGAATGGCTTCAACCGCACCGGTCAAGGTCGATCGTCGACTCATCGCCGATCTCACCGAGAAAGAAGAGCAGCGCCTCGAAGCGGCGACGCCCAAATCGTTCGAGCTGTACCAGCGGGCCGTAAAAGTCATGCCCATGGGAGTCGCCTCCACCTACCACGCGCGCGACCCATACCCCGTCTACTTCTCGCACGGCAAAGGTTCCAAGATCTTCACGATCGACGGCCAGGAGATCAGCGACTTTCACAACGGCTACGGCTGCATGGTGCAGGGCCACGCCCACCCCATCATCGTCGAGGCCATCCAGAAGCGCGCTCCGCTCGGCACCCAGTTCGGTCTGCCCACCGAAGACTCCGTGATCATGGCCGAGCACCTGGCCGGCGCCTTCAAGCTGCCCAAGTGGCGCTTCGTCAACTCCGGCTCCGAAGCCACCATGGACGCCATCCGCGTCGCCCGCGGCTTCACCGGCCGCGAGCCCATCGTCAAGATGTTCGGCTCCTACCACGGCCATCACGACTACGTGATGGTGTCGATCGGCGTCAAGGACTTCGGCAAGATCGGCCCGCGCGACGACTACAAGTCGTTCTCGTATGGCGCCGGCATCCCGCAGTGTTCGATCGACCTGACCGTCGCGGTCCCCTTCAACGACGTCGAGAACATGAACAAGCGCATCGAGCGCATGGTCGCCGAGGGTCAAACGCCGGCCGCCGTCATCATGGAACCCGCCATGATGAACCTCGGTGTCGTCCTGCCCGAGCCGGGCTTCCTCGAAGCCGTCCGCGCGATCACCAAGAAGCACGGCATCGTGCTGATCTTCGACGAGGT
>PLTW01000068.1 GCA_003164655.1 Actinomycetota bacterium | reverse complement strand
GCACCGGGAGGCTCTCGTAGAGCTCGCGCCCAGGCGAATCCGTGTTGCTGCCAGCGGGACGTGCCCTGGTCGCCGATAAGAGGTTCATTGCTGATGCAGCCCCGGGCTCGTCTGCGGCACGGCACCGGCGACGACGCCGAAGAGTGCGATGCGTCCCTTGCCTTCGCCTGCCTTGAGGTTCATGACTGGCTCCCAAGTTGCGACACCTGCGTCGCGACCTGTCGGTGGATCCTGACAACAAGAGGTATCGGCAAACTAGAGGATAACTTGACTATAACTTTATTATTGTGTCGGTTTGGTCGAAGTTAGCGACGAGGCCGCACCGACGAGTCCACGGCCACGCGGTTGGTCAGGGTGAGTGCACCGGCCGTGTTGCCGGTTGGCCCGGCGGTGGTGAGGATCGCCGAGGTAGAGGTTTCCTGGCGCTCCGCCAGGATCTCGGGCCTGCAGGTCTGGGTGGTCATCGTGTCCTCCTGTCGTGAACCTCCAGCAGGCGGCGGAGGTGGGAAGCGTGGATCGGTGTGCCCTCGACGGGCAGGTACGGCCGCAGGATGGCACGCAGTTCCAGCGTGAACTCTTCGTCGCAGACATAGGGCGGTGAGGTCGCCGTGATGAACATGGCGAAGTCGCGTGTCTGCCAGTCCCAGACGTTGCGGTCGGAGTTCTGGTTCTGTCCCACTGGCGGCGACTCCATGACGACGAGGCTCTCGCTGAAGGTGCCGTTGGCCACGGCGGCGTGCAGGTTGGCGGCCCAGATCGTGGCCTCGTAGTTGTCGAGCCAGCCGAACATGGCCTGCTTCCAGGGGCGGTAATCCGGGTGTGCCTGGGCGCTCGGCGCTATCGCCAGCGCCGCGATCAGCACCGCCAAGACGACGAGTGTGCGCTTCATCGTGTCCTCCTGTCCGTGCTAAGGCCTCCGCCGAGCGGCGGAGACGCGGTAGGCGTTCAGGTCAGTAGTTGGGGGTGACCACGATGGCGACGACGTCGGTGTAGAGACCAGGCCGCACCGACGAGTCCAAGGCCACGCGGTCGGTCAGGGTGAGTTCGTCAGGACTGTCGCCGGTGGGCGCGGAGGTCGTGAAGACCGCCGAGGGAGAGGTCGTGTAGCCGACGTACTGGCCAGCAGCGAGGCCGTTGGCGAGCGCGGCGCCGTCGCGGCCACCATCGCGCAGGGCGGCTGCGAAGCCAAAGCCGACCGCCGGGAAGCCGACTCCGACCTGCGAGCCGCAGCTCACCGGCGAGATCGCCAAAGACGGATCGTCCGTGTCGCGCAGGCCGCGGTCCCAGGTCGACAAGGTGTAGCCGTCGGCCGCATTGCTGAGTACGGAGAGAGTGACCGCCCGACTGGCGGTGCCGGCCCCACCCGAAGCGCCGACCGCAACGGACAGACCGGCGATGTCGCCGGTGACCGTGATCGTGCGCAGCGCACCGACAGTCACGCTGGTTGACGAGCCCGCCCAGGCCGTAACGGGGTTCGTTATCGCAACGGCAAGAAACATAGAGCCCAGAAGGAGCAGAGCGATAGTCGCCTTGGCGACCATTCTCGATGCTCTTAATCTGGTCATCTGGACTCAGAGCTCCTTTGTCTCGCTGGGCGCCAGGTCTCTGCCAAACGCTGGAGCGAGCTTTAGTCTAACTTACATCTATACTAACTTCGGTCGCACTTGACTAGAACTTTAGCAATCTATCCGTTTAGTCGAAGTGCGCTGTTGTATACGTAGAACTTTAGTAATATATCGGTTTGGTCGAAGTGTATTGGTGCTCAGGCGTAGCGGAACTCGCGGACGCTATCGAGTTAGGGGAGGATCATGAACAACGTCACGAACAACGGTGAGTCGGAGGTCGGCAAGTACTCGATCGCCACCGTCAGCGACCTCACCGAGATCCCCGTGACCACTCTGCGGTTCTGGGAGAAGACCTACAGGCTGGTCGAGCCCGTGCGCACCGAGGGCGGCCATCGTCTCTACAGCGACACCGACATCGAGCGGCTGAGCTGGATCAAGGCCAGAATCGATTCGGGGCTGCAGGCCCGGGCCGCCCACCGCCTGCTCGCGCTCGAACTCGACAAGGCCCCCCACGAGACGATCGCCGAGCCCGCGCGGGAGGCGGGGTTGATCCTCTTCGCGACGCGCGACCCCATGATCGTCGGCGTGCAGGAACTCTTCCTCGGCGACAGGGGCTACGCCATGCGAATCGTCCATGACGGCCTCCACGTGCTGCGCGACGCGGAAGCCATCCACCCCGATCTGGTGATCGTCGACCTCGTCCTGCCCGGCGCCGACGGGCTCATGGTCTGCGAGGCGCTCAAGGCCAACCCGAAGACGGCGGACATCCCGGTGCTCATGTTCAGTGTCTTCGACATCCGCAAGCGGGCGCTGGCGGCCGGAGCAAGCGCGTTCCTCCAGAAGCCGGCGGCCGGGGCGGGGCTCATCGCCGTGGTCGAGGAGCTGCTGGCCGCGCAGAGACACACTGCCGCGTGATGGGCCCCACGGACAGGATCAGCAGCGGCAGTCCGGATCTCGACGCCATCCTCGGCGGGGGCTTTCCCAAGAACTCGGTCAACCTGATCATGGGGCCACCCGGTGTTGGCAAGTCCATTCTCGGCCAGCACATCATGTTCGCCAACGCATCGCCTGAGCTGCGGGCGCTCTTCTTCAGCACGACGATCGAGCCCCTCGACAAGGCCATGCGCTTCGTCCAGGACTTCTCGTTCTTCGACATAGACAAAGTCGGCGAGGCGGTGATCTACGCGGACCTCAGCGACGTGCTGCGCAACAAGGGGCTGGGCGCCGCCATCGAGGCGATCGTCGCGGCGATCGCGGAGCACGCACCGGCCTACCTGGTCATCGATAGCTTCAAGGCGCTACGCCCGTTCGCCGATTCCGATCGCGACTTCCGCATGTACCTCGCGGCGTTCACCACGCTACTCAGCTCGCTGCCCATCACCTCGTTCTTCATCGGCACGTACTCCGTGGAGGAGCTCGCAGTGCTGCCTGAGTTCGCCACGAGCGACGGCATCGTCGAGCTGGGTCTCCGGCGTCACAGCGTGCGCGATACCCGTTACGTTCGCGTCAGCAAACTGCGGGGCAGCGAGTTCTCCGGCGGCGAACACGCCCTGCGCATCGGGCGCGACGGGCTCGACATCTTCCAGCGCCTCGACACTCCCCTCTTGCCGCCGGACTTCGAGCCGACACGCACGAAGGGCTCCACCGGTGTCCGCATCCTCGATGAGATGTTCGCCGACGGCTACTGGACCGACAGCTCCACCATCGTCTTCGGCCCTCCGGGCGCCGGCAAGACGCTGCTCGGGCTGCACTTCATCTTCCGCGGGATCGAGGCGGGCGAGAAGGGCGTGATCGCGACCATCCAGGAAAGCCCCCCGCAGCTGGAACGCACCGTCAGGAGTCTCGGCTGGGAGCTGAAGGAGGCGCTGGCGAGCGGGATGCTCGAGCTCACCTATGCCTCGCCGGTCAACCTGATCGTCGACCAGTTCATGAACGAGACGCTGAGCCTGGTCCGACGGTCGGGCGCCCGGCGTGTCCTGTTCGACAGCGTCAGCGGTCTGCAGACGGAGAGCTCAGACCCCGTGCGCTTTCGCGAGTGCCAGTACGCGCTCCTGCAGCACCTCTTGCTGCACCGCGTGTCGTCGTTTCTGACCCATACCCACGGCTCCCTGTTCGGGCCGAGTCAGCTGCCCGAGACAGGTGTGTTCGACATGACCGACAACGTGCTGGTGCTCACCTACGAGCAACGCGCCTCGCGCATCAGGCGCACGATCGCGGTGGTCAAGAGCAGGGCGAACGCCCACGACTCGGTGATCCGGGGGTTCACGATATCGGACGGCGCGATCGAGCTGGGTCCGCCCCTCGACGACGCGGCCCCACGAGTTGTGCCTCCGCGGGCCGACGATCCCGCCTGATACCAGGGGCGCCGCTGGCGCGCTCGACCTGACCGCCGCCGGGCCTCGCGACCGACGCTCACCGTTGGCGGCCATCGCTGACACCGTCGCCCGCCGAAAAGCGAGCAGGCCGCGCGCGGACTCCGCCACGCGTGGCATGCAGGTCAGGCCGAACAGGGACGCCCAGTCTGTGTGGCGAGGCGATGTCGGCCGGCGTCGGGCGCCGCCGCCCTCAGCCGCGCTCGGCGCCGAGCAACTCCTGCACGACCGCGACGATGCGCTCGCAGACGGCGTCGCACTCGCTTTGGGTGGTCGCTTCGGCCATGACGCGCACGAGCGGCTCAGTGCCCGAGGTGCGCACCAGCACGCGGCCGTCGGCGCCCAGGCGCTCGCTCTCGCGCTCGACCGCCGCCCACACGGCGGCGGCGCCCGCGAGCGCCTCGCGGTCGCGCACCCGCACGTTGACGAGCCTCTGCGGCAGGCGCTCCATCACCGTCGCCGCCTCGTGCAGCGGCAGGCCCATCTCGCCCAGCGCCTGCAGCAGGAGCAGGCTCGTGGCCAGACCGTCGCCGGTGGTCGACACGTCGCGGTTGATGATGTGCCCCGACTGCTCGCCGCCGAGCACGTAGTCGTGCTCGAGCATCGCGGCGATCACGTAGCGGTCGCCGACCGCGGTGGTCACGACGGCGATGCCCTCGCGGCGCATGGCCAGGTGGAACCCGAGGTTGGTCATGACGGTAGTGACCACGGTGTCGCCGCGCAGCAGGCCCTTGCTCTTGAGGTGCCTGGCGAGGATGGCGATGACGAAGTCGCCGTCGACCAGGGCGCCGCGGGCGTCGACGGCCAGCACGCGGTCGCCGTCGCCATCGAAGGCCAGGCCCAGGTCGAAGCCGTCGGCCCGCACGAGCTCCTGCAGCGCCTCGATGTGAGTCGAGCCGCATTCATGGTTGATGTTGAGCCCGTCGGGCTCGGTGCACAGCAGCACCACGTCGGCGCCCGATTCGCGCAGGGCCAGCGGCGCCGCCTCGAACATGGCGCCGTTGGCGCAGTCGACGGCGATGCGCAGCCCCGTCAGGTCGAGCGGAATGCGCTTGACGACGCCCCACACATAGCTTTCGACGGCGCCCTCGACATGCTCGGCCCGCCCGATCAGCTCACCCTGCAGCGAAACGAGGTCGTGGCGGCCGACGTGTGCCTCGATCTCGGCCTCTTCGTCGTCGGAGAGCTTGAGACCGAGGTGGCTGAAGACCTTGATGCCGTTGTCGGCGTAGGGATTGTGCGAGGCCGACACGACCACGCCGGCGTCGGCGCCGCGCTCGCAGACCAGCGCCGCGAGGCCCGGCGTGGGAATGACCCCGGCGATCTCGACCGAGCCGCCGCCACTGGTGATGCCGGCCACCAGCGCCGCCTCGAGCATGGCGCCCGACACGCGCGTGTCGCGGCCGATCAGAAACAAAGGGCTGGGCCCGCGATGCTGGGCCAGCACGTAGGCGGCCGCGCGACCGACCTGCAGAGCGAGCTCGGGCGTGAGCTCCTTGCCGGCCAGGCCGCGGATGCCGTCGGTGCCGAAGAGCGCCACGGTTACGATTGCCTGCGCGATGTGGGTCGGGTCAGCACGGTGGCCATGCTACGCCGAGCCCGCTCATGCGGCAAACGCGGCGGCGGCGGCGGCGGCGGCGAGAAGTCGCGCGCCACGCCCGCCGACGACGCGTTGCTGAGCTATTTGATCACGCTGAGCCGAGCCGAGCCGATCGACGTAGCCACGTTGCCCGCCAGATCGACGGCGAACACCCGGTATCGGTACGTGCCGGGCTTGAGGGTCACCTTGAACCTGCAGGCAAGCGCTTTGTTGACCTTCTGCTTGCCGAGACTGATTGCCTTGATCCTCTTGGTGCCTTTCATGATCACGATCTTGACGAAGGCCCGGCCGCAGGTCGGCGGTGGGTCGAGAACCCTGAATCTGAGCGTGACCCACTTGCCGCGGATGACGCGCGCGGCAGTCGCCTTGGTGCTCGGCTTGTGTTTGTCGCGATTGAGACCGACGTAGCGCGCCACTCCCATGCCGATGGCCCCGGCCGCGCGAGCTTGCAGACGTTCGCGGCCGGCCGAGCCGGAGGGCAGGCTGTAGCCCGCAACGACGATGTTGTTGGCGGCGTCGACACCGACCGCGGCGCAGTCGTCGGCGCCACCGAAGTCGGTGACCGATCTGCCGTTCGTACCGAACAATGTGTCGAGGAGGCCCGTGGACGAGTACCGGGTCACCCAGATGTCGTTGTACGTGGGATAGCCGGAGTCCTTGATGCCGGCGATGACGATGCGGCCATCCGCCTGCACCGTCACCGTGCGGACGCTGATCGTGCGCTCGTCGCTGCCCGGCGGAAAGAGCGCCGTTTGACCGTTCGGAGGGAGGGCGGAGCCGTCAGGCGCGGCGTTGGTGCCGAACGACGTGTCGAGGGCGCCGTTGGCCGTATAGCGGCGCACCCAGTCGGCTGGGCCGTTGCCGCCCACGGCGATCAGACCACCGTCCGGCGCAAGCGCTGCGTCGATGGCCCATCCGCTGTCCTCGCTGGTGACGACCTTGCCGCCCGCCCCGAACGACGTGTCGAGGGCGCCGTTCGGCGTAAGGGCGGCCATCGCCGTGTCCCTGCCTTGGCAGGAGCCGCCGACGATGATACGGCCGCCGCCGGCCAGGACCATCCACTCGACCTGGTCCTGGCTGCCATTAGCGATGTCCACCTGCCGGTTGCCGTTGGTGCCGAAGCTCGCGTCGGGTGTTCCGTCGGCGTTCAGCCGAAAGATGGTGAAGTCGTCGCCGTGGATGAGCGTGCGAACCGTGGAGGCGAAGAGCAACTTGCCGTCGGGCTGGGCGACCAGCACTCGCCGGTCGTCCTGCCACGAGGTGGGCACGGAGGCCGGTGAGCCGTCGTCCACCCTCACGAAGCCGGCATGACCCCAGGTCGTGTCCGGCGCGCCTGCGGCGGTGAAACAGGCGACGGCGTTCTGGCCAATAAAGCCATTCTCGACGTCCCCGCCGCTGGCGACGAAGATGCGGCCCGTGCCCGGCTGCAGGGCGATGGCGCCGACACCACGGAAGCTGACCTGGTCTCCGTAGGCAGCTTCATACAGGCTGCGAAGGTCGATCTCGACCTTGCCGCCGGTGCCGAAACTCGGGTCGAGCGTTCCGTCGTGGTCGAACCGCACGAGAGTCACGACTTTGGTCTTCGAGGCGACGTTGGGTACTGCAACGGCCGTCTCGTGGATCCCCGCCACGACGTACTTGCCATCGGGCTGGATGGCCATCGCACAGGCGGTATCGAGGCCGTCGCTGCCGAAGTTCGTAAGGGCGATGCCGGTCGTGTTGAAGGACGGGTCGAGCTGCCCGGCGGAGGCGGCCAGCGCCGCGGGCGAAAGCCAGAATGCCAGGAGCGATCCGACCAAGACAAAGAGTGCGATCACCCGTTACGTGCGCATGCTGGAACCCCCGTCCGTCGGCCCCACACGATCCCGAACGCCCCTATAGTAACCGGCCCGCCAAGGGTCGACAAGGAACCCCGGCCATGCGGCGGCGGCTCTCGGTGAGGTTGAGGCGGCGGCTAGTTCGACAGCGCGCTAGCGCTTGGAGAACTGGGGGCGCTTGCGGGCCTTCTTGAGGCCGGCCTTCTTGCGCTCTTTCACGCGCGCGTCGCGCGTGAGAAAGCCCGCCCGCTTGAGCGGCGTGCGCAGGGTCTCGTCGGCCTCGAGGAGAGCCCGCGAGATGCCGTGGCGGATGGCGCCGGCCTGGCCGGCCATGCCGCCGCCGACCACGTTGACGCGCACGTCGAACTTGGCCTGCGTGTGAGTGGCCTCGAAGGGCATGACGGCGATGGTCTGCAGCACGCGGCGGCCGAAGTAGGCGTCGAGCTCCTTGCCGTTGACGACCACACGGCCCACGCCGGGAGAGAGGGTGACGCGCGCGACGCTTGTCTTGCGCCTGCCGGTGCCGTTGTAGGTGACTGAGGCCACGCGTCTTACTCCTTGATCGCGAGCGGTGCGGGATGCTGGGCCACGTGCGGGTGCTCGGGACCGGTGTAGATCTTGAGCTTGCGCAACTGGGCGGCGCCCAGACGGTTGTGGGGCAGCATGCCCTTGACCGCACGGCGCACGACTTCTTCGGGACGCCGCGCCAGCAGGTTCTTGAGCGACTCGCCCTTGATGCCGCCGGGATACCCCGAATGCCGCCAGTACATCTTTTCGTCGAGCTTCTTGCCCGTGACGACGATCTTCTCGGCGTTGACGACGACCACGAAGTCGCCGGTGTCGATGTTGGGCGTGTAGGTCACCTTGCGCTTGCCGCGCAGGGCGTCGGCGACGACGGTGGACAGGCGGCCCAGAGTCTGGCCGTCGGCGTCGACCACCAACCACTTCTTCTCGATTGTCGCGGGCTTGGCAACGAAAGTCTTCACGCGAGAGCTCCTTGGAAGCGCGAGGGGGTATGATACCCGGTCACGACAGGCGACGCAACTCTACGGTGTCGCCCGGCGCCAGTCCGAGGACCTCTTCGGCCGAGCCGGTGTTCACGGCCAGCGCCACCTGACCGTAGCTGTCGACCAGCACCATGATGTCGCTGGGGCGCACCTCGACGAACGAGCGCGCCAGGCGCGCCAGGTACCGTTCGCCGGCGCAGACCAGCTCGATCGGGTCGCCCAGATGAGCCGCGTCGAGGCGCTCGGCGTTCAGGTTGAGGGCCACGTTGCCGAAGCGGTCGATCAGCACGGCCGTGGCGCGCAGGCCGCGCTTGGTGACCCGCGGCGGCGGGATCTCGAGACGCACGAGGCCGGCCGGATCGATCTCGGGACCGACCTGCGCAGGCGGCAAGCCGGTGGCCAGTCGAGCCGCCACCGGGGCGAAGATGTCGCGNNCGCCGTCGGCTTCGGCGGCCAGCACGAGCACGCCGTTGTCGGGCCCCACGAAATAGCGGTCGCCGGCCGAGCGCAGAACGAGCGCCCGGCGCGGGCCGCCGACGCCTGGGTCGACCACCGCCAGGTGAACGGCGCCGTCGGGCATGTAGCGCGCCGTATTGCGCAGCACGAAGGCGGCGCCGA
>PLTW01000039.1:31887-32117 GCA_003164655.1 Actinomycetota bacterium | reverse complement strand
GCGCCGCCGTCGGTGGTGTGCAGGATGGTGCCGGCGGCGCCCACGGCCCAGCCGACGCTGGCGTTCGCGAAGGCCACGCGGGCCAGGTTCTGCTGGGTCGCACCCGCGCCCTGCGGGGTCCAGACGGCGCCGCCGTCGCTGGTGTGCAGGATGGTGCCGGCGGCGCCCACGGCCCAGCCGTTGTCGGCGTCGGCGAAGGCTACGGCGGTGAGGTTCTGAGTCGAGGCCGG
>PLTW01000039.1:17930-31869 GCA_003164655.1 Actinomycetota bacterium | reverse complement strand
CCACGGCCCAGCCGACGCTGGCGTTGACGAAGGCCACGCCGGCGAGATTCTGAGTCGAGGCCGGAGTCGCGCTCTGAGCGGCCCAGACGGCGCCGCCGTCGCTGGTATGCACAATGGCGCCGGCGGCGCCCACGGCCCAGCCGTCGAGCGGGCTCGCGAAGGCCACCGCGCCGAGCGCGTTCTGCGTACCGGAGCTCTGCGGGTTCCAGCCGGCCGCCGCCCAGGCGGCGGCCGCGACCAGCAGCAGCGACAGGCACAGTGCGACGGACACGCCGCCGCCGACCAGAAACCGCCGTGTATGCCGTAGTCTCATAGATCCTGCCCCTTGCCGTGATCGATCGGACGTTCGCGGCGGCCGGCGTGTGTCCCGGCGACTCGCACCGCAGCGCGCTCCGCCCCGAGTCGGGGCCGGGCACGCTGTCGTGTTCAGACAAAATAGTGTACGGGAGGCGAGGGCGACATGCGAGCCGGCCCGTGCGCAGCAGGCCCGGCGACAGCCGGCGCTTGACGCCCCCGCCCGCGACAGCCACGATGACGACAGACCAGCACGAGTCGCATCCCCACGGAGGTAGCCCTGTGCCCGAGGACCTGTTCAGCCCCATGCACCTGCTGGTGCTCTTTGCCATCATCTTCTTCTTGTTCGGCGCCAAGCGGCTGCCCGACCTCGGCAAGTCGCTGGGCCACGGCATTCGTGAGTTCCGCGGCGGCATCGCCGGCCTGAGCGACGCCGACAGCGACGAGGCACTGCCGGCCGCGACGCCCACCGAGCCGCTCGCCGTCGCGGCGCCGGTCACGGCCGACGAAGGCGAGATCGTGGCGGCAGACGANNGACGACATCGAGTCGGCGACCGCGGGCCGCGATACGCAGCAGCGCGCCGCCTCGTAAGGGGCAGCCCGCCTCGCGCGCACCGACGACCTCGAACCGCGGGGTCGTCGCGACGTTCTCGAGCCGCAGGGCTGTCCGGCCGTCCTCGCGCCGCGAGGCCGTCGCAAGGCCGACTGCGCCCCCCAACGGCGACGACGAGCGCGCCGCCGCCTTACAATGGTGCCCATTCCCGGCTTGGCCGACGCCCACGGGGGAGGCACGTGTCGCAGCCCGAGACAGCGCCCGAGGCCTCGCCGCCGAGACTGGAGTTCAGGGTCCCGCCGGAGGGTTCGCACCTGCTGCGCGCCCGTGAGCGCCTGCGTGAATACCTGGTCCACTACTGCGCCGAACGCGAGCTCGTTGACGACGTCGTGCTCTGTGTCGAGGAGGCCTGTACCAACGCCATCCGCCACAGCGCGTCCGCCGACGACATCAGGATCGCCCTGGAGTTCACCGGCGGCAGACTGGTAGCGCACGTCAAAGACCGCGGCCGAGGCTTCGACGCCGCCGGCTTCGACCNNCCCGCCTGCGCGCCCTGCTCGAGGAGATCGACGAGGCCTTCGTCGCCGTCGACTGGGAGTATCGCTGCGTTCATGCCAACGGGGCGGCTCTTCAGCTCGTCGGCCGGTCTCTCGAAGAGATGCTCGGCCGGCGGCCCTGGGAGCTGTTCTCGCAGCCCGCCGGAAGCGCGCTCGAGCGCGCCTGTCGCGACGCCATGGAGCTCGGCAAGCCCAGTACGATCGAGCACCGCTCGGCCACCGCCGGCGGCTGGCTCGAGGCCCGGGTGTACCCGACCCCCGCCGGGGTGAGCGCCTACTTTCGCCAGATCGACGAACGCAAACGCACCGAGGAGGATCGCGAGCGCCTGCTCGGCGCCTACCAGCTCGAGCTGTCGCGCAGCACGCTGCTCGGCGACGTCGCGCGCGCCGCCGCGAGCTCGCTCGGCCTCGAAGACATCTGCGAGCGCGTTCTCGAGCAGATCCACGCCCACGCCGACCTGCGGGCGGCCGCCATCTACGTGGCCGACCGAGAGCGCGGCACGCTGCGCAGCCTGGCCCTGTTCGGCTATCCCGACGACGTGGTGCCCGAGCTGCGCGAGCTGCCGCTCTCGGATGAGAGCACCTGCGGCCGGCTGCTGGTACACGACCTGCCGGAGCTGACCAGCGAGAACGGCGGCGCTCCCCCGGCGAGCGGCGATCTCGTCGCGCGTCTGGGCGATCCCGGCTGGCTGGCGCTGCCGATCACCCATCAGGGTGAGACTCTCGGCGCCATGACGCTGCTCTCCGCGGCGCCCGGCAGCCTCGAACCGGAGAACGTCGAGCTCTACCGCAGCGTGGCCGCGACGCTCGGCACCGCGATCGCCCACGCCCGCAGCTACCAGACCGAGATCGCCGCGCTGCGCCACGCGGCGGCCCAGGCCGAGCGCGAACGCGAGCGCTCGCGGCAGCTGCAGGTGATCCACCAGATGAGCGCCCTCGCGCTGTCGAGCCGCGACGCCGCCGAGACCGCGAGCCGGGCTCTGCGCTACCTGGTGGAACGGCTCGGCGTGGCCCGCGCCCTCGTGGCCGTCGCCGACNNGCGGCGAGTCCATCGTCGTGCCCGACGCGCACGGTCCGGGCGCCAACCCCAACGTCGTGCGGCTCTACGAGCGCTTCGACCTGGCGATCGGCGCCTACATCGTGGTGCCGCTGCGCTCGCGGGACGGACCGCGAGGCGCGCTGACCATCGTCTGGGAGACGCCCCGCGAGTTCCTGCCGGGCGATACCGACTTCTTCGCCGCCATCGCCAACGAGATCGGCTTTGCCATAGAGATCGCGCGCCAGTTCGAGCTCGAGCGCGAGAACCAGCGACTCAGTCACGACGTCGGGCTCGCCGAGGAGACCCTGCGACGCTACCAGCTACTGGCGGCCGAAGCCCGCGACGTCATACTTTTCGTGCGCCGCGCGGACGGCCGCATACTCGAAGCCAACAGGGCCGCCGAGTCGGTGTACGGCTACCCGCGCGACGAGCTGCTGCGCCTCTCGATCGACGATCTGCGCGCCGACGAAACGGTCGCGCTGGCCGCCGAGCAGATGACGGCGGCGGCCCGCCGCGGGATCCTCTTCGAGACGCTCCATCGGCGCCGCGACGGCTCCGTGTTTCCCGTCGAGGTCAGTTCGTGCGGGACCACGGCAATGGCCGGCGAGACCGTGCTGCTGAGTATCGTCCGCGACATCACCGAGCGCCGCGCCGCCGAAGTGGTCCTGCGCGACAGCGAACGCCGGACCGCGGCCGAGCTCGGCTTGTCGAACGCGCTGCTGCGGGCCGCCGAGACGCTCTCCTCGTCGATGCGCATCGACGACGTGCTCGACCGGCTCGCCGAGCTCCTGGTCGAAACGGTGAGCGGCGCCCGGCTGGTGGTGCTGCTGTGGGATGCCGCCAAGGGCGAGATCTCCGTGGCCCTGTCGAAAGGCGGCGAGTCGTTCCCGGTCGGCGCCGTGTGGTCGCGGCGCGACATCGCCGCCGTGCCCATGATGAGCCGGCTGCTGACCGACCACGGGGTGAAGACGCTCGACTTCGAAGGCCCCGACGTGCCGCCGGCTGCCCGCCGGGTCACGGCGCGGGTCGGCATGCGACTGGCGCTGGCCGTGCCGATCGTGGCCAGAGGCGAGCTGCTCGGCTACGTGGGCCTCGACGAGCGCGATGGGCGCCGCCGGTTCAGCGAGCGCGAGGTCGGGCTCGTCAGGGCGATCTGCGACCAGGCGGCCGCAGCCCTCGACAACGCCCGCCTGTACCAGCAGGAGCACGACGTCGCCCAGGAGCTGCGCGCCGCCCTGCTGAAGCTGCCCGACGAGATCCCCGGACTGACGTTCGCCCACCACTATCGCGCCGCCGTGCAGCCCGCCCATGTCGGCGGCGACTTCTACGACCTCTTCGAGCTCGATCACGGCCTGGTGGGGGTGATGGTGGGCGACATCTCCGGCAAGGGCATCGAAGCCGCCGTGCTGACGAGCCTCGTCAAGAACACCATCCGCGCCCATGCCACCGAGAGGGGCAAGAGCCCGGCCGAGGTCGTGGCCCTGACCAACACCGTGCTGGCGCGCGAGACGTCGGCCGAGATCTTCGCCACCGTCTTCTTTGCCATGCTCGATCGCCGCGACGGCCGCCTCGTCTACTGCAACGCCGGTCACCCGGCGAGCGTCGTGGCGCGCCGCGACGGCGCCGTCTCGATCCTGCCGGCTACCTCGCCGCTGATCGGCACGTTCGCCGACTTTCCCTTCCGCAACGCCGAGGCCTTCCTGTCGTGCGAGGACCTGTTGTTCCTCTACACCGACGGCCTGACCGAGGCGCGTCACGAGCGTGGTCTGTTCGGCGAGCAGCGGCTCTTCGACATGGTGGGCCGCTTGTGTGCCCGCGAGCCTCGCGAGATCGTCGCGCGCGTCATCGACAGCGCCGTGAGCTTCGCCGGCGGCGGCCTGCGCGACGATCTCGCCGTCCTGGCGCTACGCCGTCACGAGCTGCCCGGGCCCAGCCAGCAGAAGCTGCTGCTGGGCTGACCCCGCACCGGGGCCTTCGTGGTGGCGCTCAGTGACGCACCTTGACGAGCGCCCTGGGCAGGGCGATCGCGGCCCGCGGCAGGTCGCGGCGCGAGCGGCCGAGCGCCTCGTGGAGCGCGGCGGTGGCCCGCGGTCCGTGCAGTGCGGGCCCATGGCCAACCAGCAGATGCTCGGGCTCGTAGGCCGCCAGGCGGCGCGGCGGCCGCAGGCGCAGCCCAATGTGGACGCCGGCGCCCATGCGGCCCACCGCGTAGGCCGGCGCCGTGCCGATCGCCTCGGCGACGACCAGGACCCGCGGCTCGGCCCACCACAGCGCCACCTCCCGCCAGAAACGGGTGTCCACCAGCGGGATCACCTCGAAGGGAGTGTCGGGCAGCGCGTCGGGCAGCGTCAGGTGCGGCACGTCGAGGCGCTCGGCCAGCGCGGCGCAGTCGCGGTTGTGACGATCGAGGAGCTGGAGCACGGCCGCCGGCCGGCCCAGCGCCAGAGCACGTTCCAGCGCGGCGGGCTCGTCGATCGGATCGACGAACCACACCCGCCCGCCGTCGACCAGCGCCTGCGAGGACCGCGCCATGGGCTCGTCGAGCTCCCAGGTGAGTCCGAACGGACCTTCCTCGAGCAGCACGGCGGCTACGCCTTTAAGGTCAGCGGCTGCCCGCAGCACGACACCGGCTCGGTGCACGAACACGCACCGCTATCGCCGCAGGAGCTCACGACCTCGATCTCCAGGCCGCACGTCTGGCAGACGTACACCTCGCCGGTCTTCATCTCGTGACAATGAGCCATCGCCTCTCCTTACGTCTGTGGTGGCCGTCGCGCGGCGCGCGCTTGAACTCGCCGCGACAGATGCTGCTAGGTTCCCCGCGCGGAAGCAAGCCGAAGCGCCGCGCCGCCGCGCCGGCCGCGCCGCCGCGCCGCCGCGCCGCTCGGGCCGTGCCCTACCGGCCGACGGCGATGGAGCGCAGGGCGCGCTGCAGGACCTGGTCGGCGCTGCTGCCGGGCTTCTGCACGACCACGATCGCGGGCTCGATGCCCTTGTGGTTGATGTTGCGCCCGAGGGGCGTGAGGTAGGCGGCGATCGTGATCTTGAGGCTCGCTCCGCCGGACAGGGGCAGCACCGTCTGCACGACCCCCTTGCCGAACGTCTTCGAGCCGATCACGGTGGCCCGCCGGTAGTCCTGCAGGGCGCCGGTGACGATCTCGGAGGCGCTGGCGGTGTTGCCGTTCACCAGCAGGACGAGCGGCAGGCTGGTGGGGTGCCCGCCGGCCGTCTTGAGGACGTCTTTGGGCGCGTGCAGCCCGCGCGTGGTC
Organism: Actinomycetota bacterium; assembly: GCA_003164655.1. Classification (GTDB taxonomy): domain Bacteria; phylum Actinomycetota; class Thermoleophilia; order UBA2241; family UBA2241; genus Bog-752. Next base: position 26,157 of record PLTW01000039.1, on the reverse strand, counting down.
ACGACCACCTTGCCGGCCGGCAGAAAGTCGCTGGCCACCTTTACAGCTTCGTCGACGAGGCCGCCGCCGTTGTCGCGCAGATCGAAGATGAGGCGCTGGGCGCCGCGCTTTTGCAGGGCGCCGACCGCCCGGCCGACCTGCTGCCCCGCGCCCTGGGCAAAGGCGCTCAGCGACACGTAGCCCACTTTGACACCGTGATCGTCGATCAGGCGCGAGGTCGTCAGGGGCGGCGAGATCTGGCGCCGCGTCAGGGTCAGGTCGATGAGGCCCGGGCTGCCGCTGCGGCGCAGTTGCAGGCGGACCCGGGAACCGGCCGGACCGACGATGCGGGCCACGCTGGCGCTCACCGGCCGGCCGGCGGTCGGCAGGCCGTCGATGGTGACGATGACCTCGCCCGGGCGAACGTGGGCCAAGGCGGCCGGCGAGCCCGCGAAGACCTGAGTCACGGTCAGGCGGCCGCCCGCCGTGTCGACGGCCGTGCCGATGCCCGTGTAGGTGCCGTTCAGCTCCGCCCGAAAGGCGCTGCTCTGCTGCGCCGTAAAGTACACGGTGTAGGGATCGTGCAGAGAGGCCAGCAGGCCGGCGATGCCGGCGCCGCCGAGCCGGCCGACGTCGACCGGCTGGTAGTAGTCGTGCTGCAGATCGCGCAGGACCTGTCCGTAGAGGGCGGTCTGGCCGGCGGCGCTGGCGGTCGATCCCGGGCGAGCCAGCAGGTCGGCAAGACCAAAGCCGGCGGCAAAGGCCAGGACGATCGCCAAAACGATGAGCAGTCTCTTGCTGGCGTGCATACCTTGATAGTACCCGTTCGCGGGCGCCTTGAGGCGGCTCACGCCGGGCCCGGCGGCGCGCTGCGGCGAAGCCGGCGGCGCGGCGCAGGTAGGCAGGCGGCGGGCCGCGGCGAAGCCGCGCACGGCTTCGCGTCGCCCCGGGTCAGTCTCCGGCCGGCGCCGGCCGGCGCGGTGGGGCCGGCCGTCAGTCTCCAGCCGGCGCCGGCCGGCGCTTGGCGAACCGCAGATACAAGGATGGCACGACGAGCAGATTCAGCAGGGTCGAGGTGAAGAGGCCGCCCAGAATGACGACCGCCAGTGGATACTCGATCTCGTGACCCGGCTGGTCCCCGTTCAGAACGAGGGGCACCAGGGCGAGACCGGTCGCCAGCGAGGTCATGAGGATCGGCGCCAGCCGCTCACGCGCTCCCCGCACGACCAGGGCAGGCCCGAAGGTCACGCCCTCGTCGGTCTCGAGATGCTGGCAGTGGTTGATGAGCAGGATGCCGTTGCGGGCGGCGATGCCGAAGACGGTGAAGAACCCGACCAGCGCGCCGATCGTGATCACTCCCCCGCCGATGTAGATCGCGATGAGGCCGCCCACCAGCGACATCGGCAGAGTCAGAAAGACGAACGTGGCGAGGCGCCACGAGCCGAACGCCAGCTGCAGCAGCAGGAAGATCACGACGAGGGCGATGATCGCGGTGGTGAAGAGGCTGCGTTGCGCGGCCTGCTGCTCCCTGTACTCGCCGAGCAGCTCGTAGTGCGATCCGCTGGCGAACCGGACGCCCTTGAGGCGCTGCTGGATGTCGCGCACGACCGACGACAGGTCGCGCCCCTGGACGTTGGCCCCCACATCGATGTACCGCGAACCGTTCTCGCGGGTGACGAGGTACGGGTCGGTGCGCACGCGGACACTGGCCACGGAGTCGAGGCGCACCCGGCGGCCGGACGGCGTGTCGATCATGAGATCGCCGATGGCCGTGGGGTTGGCGCGCGTCGGCGGCGTGCTCCACACCACGACGCCGTAGACCTCGTCGCCCTTGAAGACGTTGCCCATCTCGAGCCCGGCCACCATGGCCGCCGCGTACCGGCGCACGTCGCCCGGCTTGAGCCCGTCGCGGGCGGCCTTGGCCAGGTTGACCTCGACCTGGATCTGCGGTGTGTCGGCCGACACGTCGACGTGCTGGTCGATGACCCCGGGTACGTCCGAGACCGCCTCGAGGACCGTGGCGGCCTCGCTGCGCATCTCGCCTAAGTCCTGGCCGTAGATCCTGACCGCGATGGCCTGCTTCGAGCCGCTGAGCACCTCTTCGATGCGCTCGTTCAGGTACGTCTCCACGTCGCGATAAAGCCCCGGGTAGCCGTCGACGACGCGCCGCACCGCGGCCATCGTCTTGTCGTAGTTCACCGACTTGTCGACGTGGATCCAGACCTCGGCCGCGTTGACGCCCACCACCTCTTCGCCCTGTTTCGCCCGTCCGATATGGGCGCCAAAGCTGGTCACTCCGGGAATGGCGGAGAGCTGTTGGCTGAGCCACGTCGTCGTGCGCTCCGCCTCGGCGGCCGAGGTGCCGGGGATGGCGTCCCAGTGGATCAGCAGGTCGCGTTGCCGGAACGCCGGGAACAGCGACTCGCCGAGCTGCGGCACCACCAGGACCCCCATCAGGACGACGAGCCCGAAGGTGACGTAGACGGCCACCGGGCGCGCCACGATGCGCGACAGCAGCGCCGTGTAGCCGCGCTGCAACCAGGTCACCAGCGGAGCCGCCCCCCGCTCGAGCGGCGCCCGGCCCAAAAAGATGAGGGTCAGGGCCGGCGTGACGGTGAGGGCGACCGCCATCGACGCCAGGATGGCCAGCACGTAGGCCAGCGCCAGGGGCCTGAAGAAGGCCGCGGTCAGGCCGTGCAGCAGGAACACGGGCGTCATGGCGGCGAGGCTGATGAAGGTCGCGTGGACGATGGAGCTGCGCACCTCGAGGGAGGCCTCGAGGATGATGGCCGAGGTCGCTCGCTCGCTCCCCTCGTGACGGGCGTCGCGCAGCCGTCTCAGGATGTTCTCGACGTCGATGATGGCGTCGTCGACGATCTCGCCGAGGGCGATGATCAGGCCGGCCAGGATCATGGTGTTGATGGTGGCCCCTGTGGCGTGCAGGACCAGCAGTGCCGCGGTCAGCGACAGCGGCATCGTCACGAGGCTGATCAGGGCGACGCGCCACTCGTACAGGAACAGGACGATGATCACGACCACCAGCAGAAAGCCGATCAGCATCGCCATCCCCAGATTGTGGATCGAATCGTCGATGAAGGTCGCCGGGCGGAAGATCGTCGTGTCGAAGTTGACGCCCGGCAGACCCGGTTCGAGCGACTTGATGGCGGCGTCGACGCCCTGAGTCACCTTGAGCGTGTTGCCCCACGGCAGCTTCTCGACGACCAGCAGCAGTCCGGGGCGGCCGTCGATCACGGCGTCGCCGATGATCGGCTGGTAGTCGGTGACCACCCTGCCTACGTCGCCCAGCCGCACCGAGCCCGCCGCCGTGGGCTGCTCTTCGAGCGGCACCTCGGCGAGCTCCCCGGGTGTGCGGATCGCCATCACGTGGACGACCTGCAGACGCTGGTCGGGGGTCTCCAGAAAGCCGCCGGCGCCGACCACGGCGCCGGTGGAGAACTGCAGCGCGCCCGAGTCGAGAGCATCGGAGGTCGTGCGCTCGACGTCGTCGAGCGTGACGTGCAGCGCCGCCATCTTCGCCGGGTCGACCTGGACTTGGAGCGTGGGCTGCCGTTCGTTCCAGAGCGACACGTCGGCCACGCCGTCGACGCGCAGCAGGCGCGCCTTGATCGTCCAGTAGGCGAGCCGCGACAGCTCCATTATCGAGTAGCTGTTCGACCACATGCCGATCTGCAGGACCCTCCCGGTCGCCGCGACCGGCGGCAGCATGACCGGCGGACTCGCCCACTTCGGCAGCGTCGGCCGCACCGTGGCGAGCCGCTCCTGCACGAGCTGCCGGGCGTGCAGCAGATCGGTGCCCGGCTTGAAGACGAGCAGGATCGAGGAGAGCTGGGGCACCGACGTGGAGCGCACGTCGGCGAGGCCCGGCATGCCGTTCATGGACAGCTCGAGCGGCACGGTCACCAGCGACTCGACGTCGGACGTGGACAGCCCCAGGCTCTCGGTCTGGATCTCGACCTGGGGTGGCGCGAAGTTCGGAAACACGTCGACCGGCGTATCGCGGATGGTGGCAAAGCCGATGGCCATCATGGCGACCGCGGCGCCGACCACCAGGAACCTGAAGTTCAGGCTCCACGAGACGATCGCCCGCATCGCCGTTCGGCGCGGCACGGTCACTCCTCGCCGACTCCATACTCGGCGCCCAGCAGCTCGGATGCCCCCACTATCACGACGGGCGTGCCGACCGGCGGCCCCGACCGCAGCAGGACCGTATCGCCGGAGATGCGGTCGATCACGATCGCCTTGCGGACGTAGGTTCGCGGGCCCGCGATCGTGTAAGTCCAGGGACGCCCCTTCGGGTCGTAGATCACGGCCGCGAGCGGGATCGCCGTGAGCGCCCGCAGACGGGCCGCGGGCGACGGCGACGCGGCCGGAGTCGGCGACGCGGTCGCCGCCGGTGATGTCGACGCGCGCGCCGCCGGGGACGGCGACGCGGTCGTCCTGGCGGTCGGCGCCCGGCGCACGGGCGCCGTGCGGATACCCACGTCGAGCAGGGCCTGCTGCGTAAGGGTCACGTAATGCAGGCTCGTGCCAGGCACGGGCTTGAGCTGAGTGGGGTCGACCGTGTCGGCGGCGACGTGGCCGCGGGCGCAGCCCGCGAGACCAAGGCCAGCCACGATCAGCAGCGGCGCGAGAGCCCAGAGACGATGACTACGCTGCTTCACGACGTTCCCTCCTGCTGTGGCGTTGCCGCACCGGCACGGGGCTCCCTCGCCACGAGGCGCAGGTACAAAGCCGGCAGAATGAACAGGCTGTACAGGGTCGAGGTCACCAGGCCGCCGACCACGACCAGGCCGAGCGGCCGCACGATCTCCATGCCGGGGATGTCGCCGCGCACGACGAAGGGCAGCACCGCGAGCACCAGGGCGACCGCGGTCACCACGACCGGAAACGCGGTCGCCGCGGTGGCCCGCACAACGTGCTCGATACCCCGGCTCTCGGGGTGCTCCCCCTCCTGACGCTCGAGGCGACGGATGAGCAGGATACCGTTGCGCAGGGCGATGGTGAGCACGACGATGAAGCCGATCAGCGCGCCCACGTTGAGCAGGCGATCGGCCGGCAGCGCCACCAGCAGGCCGCCCGCCGCCGCCAGCGGCAGGGTGATCAGCAACAGGGCCGCCCGGCCCCAGCTCTGCAGGGCGGCCTGCAGCAGCAGGAAGACCCCGGCGGCGACGCCGAGCGTGTACAGCAGCGTGCGCCGGTCGGCGCCCTGGCGCTGCTGGAGATCGCTGAAGACCTCGATGTGGTAGCCGAGCGGCAGCGCGATCGTCTGCACCTGCCGCTTGACGTCGGCCACAACCGGGCCGAGGGCGGCGCCTTTCACGGAGGCCGTCACGTCGAGGTATCGGGTGACCTGGTCGTGGTCGATCTCGGTGGGAGCCGGCGCGATCACCACCGCGGCGACCTTCCGCAAGGGCACCCGGCCTCCGGCCGGCGTGTCGAGCATCAGGTTCTGGATATCTGTCAGGTTCCGGCGCACGGCGGGCTTGCTCCACACGGTGACCTCGAAGATCTCCTGCTGTCGGTAGTAGCTGCCCACCGGAATGCCGGCGATCAGGACCGACGTCTGCCGGCGAATCTCTCCGGGGCTGAGACCGTAGCGCGCGGCCGCCTCGACGTTGGCCGTGATCTGGATCGCCGGCTCGTCGGGCTGGGTCTGCACCTGGGGGCCGACGATACCGGAAAGCGCCGTGAGCGACTGGCGAACAGTCTGCGCCGCGGAGGAGAGGCCGCTCGCGTCGGTGCCGTAGACGCGCACCGTGACGGCGGCGCCGGTCGTGCGGGCCGCGTCGAGCGACACCTGCGGGTAGGTCAGCAGCGTGTGGCGCAGACCCGCGAACCCGTCGAGCGTGCGCCGGATGGAGGCGATCGTCGTGCCGTAGTCCGCGGTCTGCCTGATGCTGATCCAGGTCTCGGCGGAATCGACATCGACCACCTGGTCTCCCATCAGCGCCTGGCCCAGATCGCTGGCGACGTCGCGGACCCCGGGTATGGCGCCCAGCGCCACACCCGCGGTGGCCGTGACGCGCTTCATCTCGGGCAGCGAGGTGCCGGGCATCGCCTGCCACTTGACCAGCAGGTCGCGGTCCTGCAGCGGCGGGATCATGGGGCCTGTACCCAGCTCGAGCAGCGCGACCACGCCGGCGACGACTACCAGACCGATGGTCGCATACGCCCAGCCGCGCCGCCGCAGAAAGCCCGGGACGCTGCGCTCGAAGACCCAGTCGACGCCGCGAGCGACGAGACTCGCGCGCCCCTCCGGCGGCGCCGGTCGGAGCAGCAGGTAGCCCAGCACCGGCGTGACGATGAGGGCGCCGGCCGTCGAGGCCAGCACGGCAAGCAGGTACGAGACCACCATCGGCCGGGCGAACGCGCCCGCGACTCCGCTCAGCAGGACCAGGGGGACCGCGGCGAGAACGACGATCGCCAGCGCGTAGGCGAGCGGCCGGCGCACATCGACACAGGCGGTCGCGACCACCACGGCGCGCGACTTGGGCTCGTCGCCCGGGCCGGGCACCGTGTCGAGCCGGCGCCTGATGGCGGCGACGCCGACGACGGCGTCGTCGACGATCACCGCCAGGGCGATCACCAGGCCGGCGAGCGTCATCGTCGTGAAGGTCGCGCCGCGCAGGTAAAGCACGCCGGCCGCGACGACGACCGGCAGGGCGATGGCCACGGCGCAGATGACGGCGGTCCGCCAGGACCGCGCGGCGATGCCCAGCCATAGCAAGACGAGGCAGAAGGCGACAAGCGCCGCGACGGCGATGTCGCGCAGCGCCGTCTCTATGTAGGTCGCCGGCCGGAAGATGGTGGTGTCGATGGCGACGCCGGTCAGTCCCGGCTTGAGATCGGCCATGGCGGCCTCGACCCCGCGGGTCACGGCGAGAGTGTTGGCGCCGGGGAACTTCTCGACGACGAGGATGAAGCCCGATCCGCTCCGCAGGACGGCGTCGCCCCGCAGGGCGGGATGGTCTTCGACCACCGTGGCGACCTCGCTAAGACGCAGTGGTTTGCCGGTGGTCTCTTCGACCGGCACGGCAGCCAGGTCCTTCGGCGTCTTGATCGGCAGGATGTGCTGGACGGACAGCCGCTGGTTAGGGATGTCGATGAACCCGTCCGCGCCCGGCGAGGACGCTTCGACGAAGGTCAGTGGCGACGTCCACATGGCATCGCCGGCGGTGTTGATCACCTGGTCCAGCGACACCCCGAACCTGGCCATCCGCACCGGGTCGACGAGCACCTGGAGCTGCTGGTCGCGCTGACCCCAGATGGTCACGTTGGCCACGCCGGGCACCGCCAGCAGCCGCGGCCGGATGCGCCAGCGCGCCAGGGTCGACAGGTCGATCATCGACAGGCTCTTCGACGACAGCCCGATCATCAGCGCCCGGCTCTCGGCCGACAGGGGCTGAATCATGACGGGCGGCGTGCCCACGTTGACGACCGACGGTCCCTGAGCGACGCGCTCGGTCACGAGCTGGCGGGCCTTGTAGATGTCGGTCCCCGGCTTGAAGGTGAGCTCGATCGACGACAGACCCGGTACCGACTGCGAACGCAGGTGGTCGAGAAAGGGGAGGCCGTTGAACTCGTCTTCGAGCGGCACGGTGATGAACTGTTCGACCTCAGAGGTCGAAAGCCCGAGCGCCTCGGTCTGGACCTGCACCTGGGGAGGCAGAAACTCGGGCAGGGTGTCAACCGGCGCGTGGCGCAGCGCCACGACGCCCACGACCAGCAGTACGACGGCGCCCACGACCACGACGGCAGCGAGCCGCAGGCTCGACTCGACGATCCAGCGCATGCTGACCCCTCCCCCGACGTCGCCCGTTTGCGGGCAGCGCCTTGTCCCCCAGCCACGCGGGAGCGGGAACCCTTGGGACACCATCGGCAGCCCCCCGCTGGTGTCGCCTGCCCGGCGGACTCCCGCCGGCCCGCGCACGTCCCCGGTCCCCAGTGGCCTTCTGATGCGCAGCTAATCACTATTGCCCCCGTAGTCACAAGAGCACGGCATCCTTTTTCGCGGCGCGGCGCGCACTCACGACCACGCCACGCGGCGCCAGGCCGCGCCACGCGTAAACGCTTTTACTCCCGTGCGGTTTGGGGATATCAGTGGTTTCTGTCGCGTCTTGTCGGCTCGAGTAGTCGTATGCGCGACGGGGGGGTCGACCGAGGGGGTCGCCTGCGGAACAGGTCGGTCGCCACGGGTCACACACGGGGGAGGGTCTGCCGGTCTGCG
>PLTW01000039.1:0-17899 GCA_003164655.1 Actinomycetota bacterium | reverse complement strand
GCCGCCGCCAAACCCGCCGGCGTGGTCCACCACCACGGACACGTGACCAACGCCCAGCGTCAGGCTGCCGCCCTGCGCGCCGCCGCCATCCGCGCGAGCGCGAAGGGCACGAGCAAGGCCGCCGCGGTCAAGCCGGCGACCGGTCCCACGTCGGTGCCCGACTACTTCGGCACCATCCCCAACTACGCCAACACCCAGCTTCCCAGGGGACCGATCGCCAGCATCGTGGTCACCAGCGGCGGCAAGGGCTACACCGGCAAGGTGACCGTCAAGATCACGGACATCAGTTGGGGCTCCGGCAGCAAGGCCAAGGCCAAGGCGAAGGTCGTAAAGGGCGTCATCAAGTCGATCTCCGTCACCGCGGCGGGTGGAGCCTACACGGCGCCCATCGTCACGATCACGGGCAAGGGCAGCGGCGGCGCCGCCATTGCCAAGGTCAACAGCGCCAAGTCCAAGGGCGGCGTCCGCAAGTTCGTCGACTCGCTGCCCGGGTTGGGACGGAGCGCCGCCAACGACATGGGCCAGTACATTCCGGTGGCGGTCGCCGACAAGACGACCTTCCCCGGGTCCGACTACTACGAGATCGCCCTGGTCCAGTACACCGAGAAGCTGAGCAAGGACCTGGCCCCGACCACGCTGCGCGGCTACGTGCAGATCGAAACGTCGGTGAACGCCTCCCAGAGTAAGCACATCGCCCTCAAGTACCCCTGGGGCGCCGCCATCCTCGACGGCAACGGTCACCAGGTCTACGCGGTCGACGCCCCCCAGTACATGGGGCCGACCATCATCGCCCAGAAGGACCGGCCGGTGCGCGTCAAGTTCACCAACTACCTGCCGGCCGGCACGTCGGGCAACCTGTTCCTGCCGGTGGACACGACGATCATGGGCGCGGGCATGGGCCCGACCGGAGCCGACTACACGCAGAACCGCGCCACTATCCACCTGCACGGGGGCACCACTCCGTGGATCAGCGACGGCACGCCGTACCAGTGGACGGCGCCCGGCGCCGACAGCACCGTCAACAAGCGCGGCGCCAGCGTGCAGTTCGTCCCCGACATGTGGTTCGACGCCAACGGCAACGTCGTGCCGGCCGGCACGGCGGGCGCCACCAACGATCCCGGCCAGGGCTCGCTGACCTTCTACTACACCAACCAGCAGAGCGCCCGGCTGATGTTCTACCACGACCACTCCGACGGCATCACGCGGCTGAACGTCTACGCCGGCGAGGCCGCGCCGTACGTTTTGCAGGACCCCGTCGAGCAGGACTTCGTCAAGGGCACGAACCACTCGGGCGCCAACCCGGGCCTGCAGAAGGTCATCCCCGCCACCCAGATCCCGCTCGTCATTCAGGACAAGACCTTCGTGCCCAGCGCCAAGCAGCTCGCCAACGAAGACCCGACCTGGAACACGGCGGCCTGGGGCGGTCAGGGCAAGCTCTGGCTGCCGCACGTCTACATGCCCAACCAGAACCCCTCCGACAGCGCCGGCGTCAACGCCATGGGGCGCTGGGACTACAACTCGTGGTTCTATCCGCCGCAAATCCCGCAGGAGTTCGGTCCGGTCCCCAACCCGCTGGCCGGCACGACCCCGCTCGAGGGACCGTTCAACCCGGGCACCCCGACACCCTCGATCGTGCCCGAGTCGTTCATGGACACGCCGCTCGTCAACGGCGTGGCCTATCCGTACCTCAAGGTCGGCCGTCACGCCTACCGCTTCCGCATCCTGAACGCCAGTGACGACCGCACCCTGAACCTGCAGATCTACTTCGCCGGTTCCAACGGCACCATGTGGAACACCAACGGCACCCTCAGAGACGGCAGCTCAGGCGAGGTGTCGATGGTCGCGGCGTCGTCGCGCTCGGGACTGCCGCCGAGCTGGCCTACCGACGGCCGCGTGGGCGGCGTGCCCAATCCCAAGTCGGTCGGGCCGAGCATGATCCAGATCGGCAACGAGGGCGGGCTTCTGCCGGCTGCCGTGGTGCTGCCCAACACGCCGGTCGGCTACGAGTACTTCCGCCGCACCATCACGGTGCTGAACGTCACCAACCACACCCTGCTGCTGGGCCCGGCCGAGCGCGCCGACGTCATCGTCGACTTCTCGAAGGTGCCGGCCGGCTCCAAGCTCATCCTCTACAACGACGCTCCCGCGCCGATCCCGGGCTTCGACACGCGCCTCGACTACTACACGGGCGATCCCGACCAGACCTCTACCGGCGGCGCGCCGACCACGATCCCCGGGTACGGCCCCGACACGCGCACCATCATGCAGTTCCAGGTGTCCGGCGCCGCGTCGCCGGCGTACAACACGGCGAAACTGAAGACCGCCCTGCCGGCCGCCTACGGCGCGAGCCAGCCCAAGCCGATCGTGCCTGAGGCCGCCTACGGTCCGGCCTTCAAGACCACCTACACCAACACCTACATGCACGTCGTCGACTCGTCGCTGACCTTCACGCCCATCGGCGCGACCGAGGTCAACAGCGTCAACGTGACGGCCGGCGGCAGCGGCTTCACCTCGCCGACGGTCGCCATCACGGGCGGCGGCGGCAGCGGCGCGACCGCGGCAGCGACCGTGACGGCCGGTGTCGTGACCGCAATCACCATCACCAACCCCGGCACGGGCTACACGACAGCCCCGGCCGTCTCGATCACAGGNNATCGCCGTCACGACCGGCGGCACCGGCTACACGTCGGCCTCGGTCGCCTTCGCCGGCGGCACCGGCAGCGGCGCCGCCGGCACCGTGTCGGTCACGGGCGGCGTGGTCACCGCCGTCAACATCACCAATCCCGGCACGGGGTACACGACCCTGCCCAGCGTCACCATCACCGGCGACGGCACCGGCGCGACCGGAACCGCCAGCTACGCGCTGGTCCTGCCTCAGCAGGAGAAAGCCCTCGTCGAGCAGTTCGACATGGACTATGGGCGCATGAACGCCGTCCTGGGCACGGGCCTCTCGAACGGCGGCGCCTCCATCGGCACCGCCACTCCCTACTCCTACGACGACGCACCGACCGATCTCATCCTCGACTCGTCGAACGCCACCCAGGTCGGGGCCTTGAACGACGGCACCCAGATCTGGAGGATCGACCACCAGGGCGTCGACACGCACGCCATTCACTTCCACCTCTTCAATGTGCAGGTCATCAACCGCGTCGCCATCGACGGCACGATCACGCCACCAGACCCGAATGAGCTCGGCTGGAAGGAGACCGTGCGCATGAACCCCGGCCAGGACGTGATCCTCGCCCTGAGGCCGGTCGTCATGACCCTGCCCTGGAAGCTGGGCGACAGCATCCGTCCCCTGGAGCCCAGCGTGCCGCTCGGCGACCAGTTCATGGACGCCAACGGGACGATGGTCACCAACACCCTGCAGGACTACGGCTGGGAGTACGTGTGGCACTGCCACCTGCTCAGCCACGAAGAGAACGACATGATGCGGCCCATGGTCTTCGAGGTCGCACCGACGGCGCCCGACGGGCTGACCGCAACACCGTCCGCCGCCACGGTGACGCTCGCCTGGGTAGACCACGCCACCCTGCCGGCCGCGACCATGTACACGGTCGAGCGGGCGACCGACGCGGCCTTCACCGCGAACGTGACCACCATCCCCATCAACAACGCCGCCGCGACGGGCTACGTCGACACGCCTCTGCCCAGCGGCACGTACTACTACCGCGTGCGGGCCGAGGACGCCCCGGCCTACTCCCCCTGGTGGCCGACGACGCTGCCGCTCATGCCGCCGGTGGCGGCGACGGTGCCGTGAGGCAGGCACACGACCGAACATCGTACTGCCATGAGCTAGGTGCACGAGCAGTCGTTGCACAACGACAAGGCAGGTGATGCCCGTGGGGGAGGGAGAGAGTGATCTCTCCCTCCCCCACTTTCGTCTCGACCTGCCAAACGAGTGCTATTCGGCGTGAATACGTGTTAACTAGCAGGTAAGATGCGCGTGACTGGAGCTGCCTGCACCTGCCGCCCGATCCGCGCGACCACGCCCACGCACTCGCCCACCGTCTTACGAGGGGATCGATGACCGCCGACAAGCCGCCCAAGCGCCGCTCCAGCGGGTCGCGCCGGCCCACGCCCGGGCGGCACCGCCCGCGTGTCTGCCCCATCGTCGGCGTCGGCGCCTCGGCCGGCGGCCTCGAAGCGTTCTCCCAGCTCCTCGAGCACCTGCCCGACGACACCGGCATGGCCTACGTCTTCGTCCAGCACCTCGATCCCCAGCACGCCAGCCTGCTGACCGAGCTGCTGGCCCGCAAGTCGCACATGCCGGTCACCCAGGTGATCGACGAAACGGCCGTCGCCGCCAACCACGTCTACGTGATCCCGCCCAACACCGACCTGGTCATCGAGGCCGGACACCTGAGACTGACGGCGCGCTCCGAACCCGCCGGCCGCCACCTGCCGATCGACGCCTTTCTGCAGTCCCTCGCCGACGAACGCGGCGAGCAGGCCATCGGCGTCGTGTTGTCGGGCGCCGCGTCGGACGGCTCGCGCGGCCTGGCCGCCATCAAGTCGGCGGGCGGCGTGACCTTCGCGCAAGACCCCGAGTCGGCCAAGTACGCCGGCATGCCGCAGAGCGCGATCGCCGCCCAGGTCGTCGATTTCGTGCTGGCGCCCCCGGCGATCGCCCAGGAGCTGGCCCGGATCGGACGCCACCCGTACGTCGCCAGGCCCAAGGCCGCCGAGGCCGCCGCAGCACTGCCCGACGACGACCCCGGCAAGCTCGACGCCATCTTCGAGATCCTGCGCGGCGCCTTTGGCGTCGACTTTACCGACTACAAGTTCCCCACCATCCGCCGGCGCGTCGGGCGCCGCATGCTGCTCCACACGATCGACAGCCTCGCCGACTACGTGACGCTGCTGCGCCGCGACCCCGACGAGGTCGCCGCCCTGTATCACGACATCCTCATCATGGTGACCGAGTTCTTTCGCGACCCCGGCTCGTTCGCGGCGCTGCGCAAAGAGGTCCTGCCCGCCATCGTGCGGGCCCGGGGGCCCGAGTCGCCGATCAGGGTCTGGGTGCCCGGCTGCGCCACCGGCGAAGAGGCTTACAGCCTGGCCATNNGATCTGCTGCGCCGCTATTTCGTGACCGTCAACGGCAACTATCAGGTCGGCAAGGCGGTCCGCGAGATGTGCGTGTTCGCGCGCCACGACCTGACCCGCGACCCGCCGTTCTCGCGGCTCGACCTGGTGAGCTGCCGCAACGTCCTGATCTACCTCGGCGCCGCGCTGCAAAAGCGGGTCGTGCCGCTTCTGCACTACGCGCTGCGGCCCGACGGCTACCTCGTGCTGGGCTCGTCCGAGACGGTCGGCGGCTTCGACGAGCTGTTCGCGCCCGTGGACCGCAAGCACAAGATCTACGCCCGCCGGTCGTCACCCTCGCCGATCGTCCCGGGGATCGCCTACCCCGCCCCGGCCCCTGCCCCGGCGGCGGCGGGCGGCGCCCCGCCCGCGCAGCGCCCGGCGCGCCCCGGACCGCTGACACACGCCGACAAAGCCGATCTGCAGGAGCTGGCCGACTCGGCCATCCTCGGCAGCTTCGCGCCGGCGAGCGTCGTCGTCGACGCCGCGCTCGACGTCGTGCAGTTCCGCGGCGACACCGAGCCGTTCCTGGCGCATCGCCCCGGTCAGGCCAGTCTCAACCTCCTGCAGATGGCCCGCGGCGGCCTCGCGGTCGAGCTGCGCGGCGCCGTCGCCGACGCCAAAAGGACGGCCGGCGCGGTCGAGCGCCAGCGCATCGCCCACCTCGTCGGCCAACGCACCGTCCTGCTCGACCTGCACGTCGTGCCGATCTCCTCGGCGGCCGGCCAGCAATACTGCCTCGTCGTGTTCGAGCAGGTCTCCGCGTGGGCCGACGCCGGCGGCGCAGCCGCCGGCGAGGACGGCGGCGCTCTCGGCGCCGACGCCCCCGCCGCCGCCGTGTGCGCACGGCTACGCGAGGAGCTGATCGACACGCGCCGCCACCTGGAGAACGTGATCGAAGACAAGGAGGCGACCAACGAGGAGCTGCGCGCCGCCAACGAGGAGATCCAGTCGAGCATGGAGGAGCTGCAGAGCATCAACGAAGAGCTCGAGACGGCCAAGGAGGAGCTGCAGTCGACCAACGAGGAGCTCGTCACCGTCAACGATGAGCTGCAGGGCCGCAACACCGAGCTGGGCCTTGTCAACGACGACCTGACCAACCTGCTCGACAGCGTCAACGTGCCCCTCATCATCATCGGGCGCGACCTGCGCATCAGGCGCTTTACGCCGGGCACCGAAAAGGTCCTCAACGTCATCGCCGGCGACATCGGACGGCCCATCACCGACCTGCAGCTCAAGATCGACATTCCCGACCTGCAGGCCATGCTCGTCGGGGTGATCGAGACCATGACGGCGACGGAGCGCGAGGTGCGCGACCAGGCCGGCCGCTGGTATGCCATGCACGTGCGCCCCTACAAGACCGCCGACAACCGCATCGACGGCGCGGTCCTGACCCTGTTCGATGTCGACGAGATCAAGCAGAACCTGGCCCGCGTGACCGAGGCCGGCCGGCTGAGCGAGGCCTTGAACGCGATGAACGTCGCCATCAGCTCCACGCTCGACGCCGACGAGATCATGCGGCGCGTGGTGATCGAATCCTGCCGCGCCCTGGGCGCCGAGTCGTCGGCGATCGTGCTGAGCGAAGGCGGCGGCTGGGTATTGCGCTTCGCCCACGGCGCCATGGAGGACATGCTGGGCGACCCGTTCGGCGACGATGAGCTGGTGCAGGCCGCGGCCGCGAGCCGCGAACCGATCGCGGTGACCGACACCCTCGCCGACCCGCGGTCCAACAAGGCCCTGGTCCTCGAGCACGCCATCCGTTCGCAGCTCGTCGTGCCGCTGGTGCGCCGCGACGAGGTCATCGCCGCCCTGTTCTTCAACTGGCACACGCACCCGCTCGAGGGCGACGAGATGCCGGTGGCTCTGGCCCGCAAGCTCGCCGTCTCGGTCACCTTTGCCCTCGACAACGCCCTGCTCTACGCGGAGCGCCGCCAGGCCGAAGAGATGAACGCCGCGCTCAACATCGTCGACACGGCGATGAACTCGACGCGCGACTTCGACAGCGTCGTCCACACCGCGGTCTTGAACGCGGCGCGCGCCATGGGCTCCGACGGCGCCGCCATCGCCCTGCGCGAGGGCGACGACCTGGTGACCAGCGGCGTCGCCGGTCTGCCGCGCGACATCGTCGGCGCCCATCAGCCCATCGACGCCCTCAAGGACGTCTGGTCGAAGCTACGCCGCAAGCAGCCCGTCGTCATCGAGCACGCGCTGCACGCCGACGCCATCGGCTTCGAGCTGTTCCGCGGCAACACCATCGGCTCCCTCGTGCTGGCGCCGCTCACCGCCAAGCGCAGGGTCATCGGGCTGCTGGCCTTTACCTACCGCCAGCCGGCGGCCCGCCCCGTCGACGAGGCCCACAAGCGCTTCGCCGCCAAGCTCGCCGGCTCGGTCTCGCTGGCCCTCGAAAACAGCCGCCTGTACAAGGCCGAGCACGATACCGCCGACGTGCTGCGCAACCAGCTCGTGAGGCCGGTGCCGCAGGTCGCCGGTCTGCACATCGCCACCGCCCACGAGACCGCCCTCGAAGTCGAGAAGGTGGGCGGCGACTTCTTCGACGTCTTCGCCGTCGGCGAGCGCCTGACCGCGGTGTTCATCGCCGACGTGCTCGGCCGCGGCCTGCAGGCGGCCGGCTTTACCGAGATGGTGCGCAGCACGGTGAAGGCTCTGGCCTACGTCGACCACTCACCGGCGCTGGTCTTGAGCCGCGTCAACGAGATGCTGGGTCGCGAGCTCGACGAAGAGCGCTTCGCCACGGCCATCCTTCTGGTCATCGACCCCGCGACTGGCAAGATGACCTACGCCTGCGCCGGGCATCCGCCGCCGGTCGTCTGCGGCGGCGCCTGCACGTTCATGGCCACGGCTCCCGGGCCGCCGCTCGGCGCGTTTCCGGGCGCCTACCGCGAAACCGAGTCGACGCTGCAGCCCGGACAGGCCGTGGTGCTCTACACCGACGGCGTGACCGAGGCCAAGCGCGGCCACGAGCTCTTCGGCGACGGCCGGCTGCTCGACGCCCTCACCGCCATGCGGTCGCGCGATCCCGATCACCTTTCGACCGAGCTGCTGCAGGCCGTCACCCGCTACGCCAGCGGGGGCGTGCACGACGACATCGCCATCGTGAGCTTTGCCCTGGCCACCGACGGCCGGCCGCCGAGCGCGGTCGCCCGCACGCGGCTGCCGCGGGCGTAGGCGCGCCGGCGCGCCCCGCCACGAGACTCGTCAGCGGGCCGCCGCCAGGGCGTCGTCGAGCGTGGGGAGAATGGCAAAGGCGCCGCCGAGACCGGCGATCTCAAAGATGCGCCGTATGCGGTCGAGACCCGCCACGACGACCAGCGAGCCGTCGTGCAGGCGCAGACGCCGGGCGCCGCCGACCAGTACGCCGAGCGCCGTCGAATCGACGAAGGTCACCGACGAGAGGTCGACGATGACGTAGCGGGCGCCCTCGTCGATGCCCTGCCCGAGCGCCTCTTTGAACCGGGGAGCCGTGTAGAGGTCGATCTCGCCTTCGAGCGTGACCACGGCGACGTCGTCTGCAGGTCGCGCCAGTTGCACGCGAAACTGTGGCCTGTCGTCCAAGCACACCCCCTCGTGACGCGCCTGGGCGTCGACGGCGATGGCCTGTTCGGCCAACCGATAGCGCCTCTTGTGGCCATTGTCCACCGCCCCGTGGTCGGCGTCAATCCGTCGGCATCGGCTCGTTGTGGGGATACACTCTTAGCGACACGGCCATCACCACCCGAGCCTCGACACCGCAATCGCACAAAGAGCTCGCGCGCCGGCACAACGGTCACGGAGGCACACATGGCGGCAGACACTCGCGACGGCGCCCCGTTTCAGGACGAGGAGATGGGCGCGGTCGCGCTCCTCGCGCGGCGCATCGAGGCCAACGTCGCTTCGGTCATTCTCGGCAAGGACGAGGTGATCCGCGCCTGCGTCGTAGCCCTGCTGGCCGGCGGCCACCTCGTCATCGAAGACTATCCGGGCGTCGGCAAGACGCTGCTGGCCAAGGCTCTGGCACGCTCCATCGCCTGCCGCTTTGCCCGGGTGCAGTTCACGCCCGACCTGCTGCCCAGCGACGTCACCGGGGTGGGCGTCTTCAACCAGAAGACCGGGGAGTTCGAGTTTCGCCCCGGGCCGATCTTCGCCAACATCGTCCTGGCCGACGAGATCAACCGGGCGTCGCCCAAGACCCAGGCCAGCCTGCTCGAGTGCATGGAAGAGCGCCAGGCGACGATCGATAACGCCACCCACCCGATCGCCGCCCCGTTCATGGTCGTGGCCACCCAGAACCCCATCGAATACGAGGGCACCTACCCGCTGCCCGAAGCCCAACTCGACCGCTTCATGATGCGCCTGAGCCTCGGCTACCCGGCGCCCGACGCCGAGGCGGCGCTGCTGGCCGAGCAGACCACGCGTGACCCGTTCGCCGAGCTCGACCCGGTCGCCGACGCCGGGCAGGTACTGGCCATGCAGAAGGCCGTGGGTCGGGTCGGCGTGGCGCCGGCGCTGCACCGCTACGTCGTGGCGCTGCTCACCGCCACGCGCTCGAGCCGCGACATCTACCTGGGCGCCAGCCCACGCGCCGGCATCGCCCTGCTGCGTGCCGCCAAGGCCCTGGCGGTGCTGCGCGGGCGTGATTTCGTGGTTCCGCAGGACCTCAAGGACCTCTCCGCCCGAGTCCTGGGTCACCGCATCATCCTCTCCGCCGATGCCCGCATGCGCGGGCAATCCGAAGAAGCGGTGATCGCCGGACTGCTCGCGGGGGTCCCCGTACCGGGAGCCTGACGATCGCTCGTCCCACCGGCCGGGGTGTGGCTCTGGCGGCCGTCGCGGCCGCCACCTACCTGGCGGCGCGGATCGTGGGCACCTGGGAGCTCTACCTGGTGGCGCTTGCCTTTGGCGCCGCGCTGCTGGTGTCGTGGCTGCTGGTGCTCACGGCCGGCCGCAAGCTGGCGGCCGCCCGCAGCCTGTGGCCGGCGCAGCCCGCGGCCGGCGACGAGATCGTCGTCAGGTTCACCGTGACCAACGGCTCCCAGCTTCCCGGGCTCCAAGTCACGCTGCCAAACGCCACCGGCGATCTGAGCGGGCGCCGCCAGACCATCGCGCTCGCCGGCCTGGGAGCGCTCCAGGAGCGCACCGCCACAAGCGCCCCGCAGCCGGCGCGGCGCGGGGTCCATCACCTCCCCGCGCTCTGGGCCGACGCCGAAGACCCGCTGGGGCTCATCCACGCCCGGCGGCGGCTGGGCGAGCCGCTGCGGGTCACCGTCTTCCCCAGGCTCGCCGAGCTGCGCTCCTGTGCGCTCTATGCCGACCTGGGCGCGCGCCGCGACACGGGGCGGCGCGGTTTTGTGCGGCGCGGCGCCGCGGAGTTTCGCGGCATCCGCCCGCACTACCCCGGCGAACCGCTGAGCCACGTCGACTGGAAGTCCACGGCCAAGACCGGCAACCTGATGCTGCGCGAGATGGACGACCCCACCAGCGGCGACATCACGGTGCTGCTCGACGGCACGGCCGCGCTGCTCGTCGGAGAACCTCCGCAGAGCAACTTCGAGCTCGCCGTGCAGGCCGCCGGCTCGCTGGCCGACTACATTCTCGGGACCGGGCGGGCCGTCGAGCTGCTGCAGCACGACAGCCGCTGGCAGCAGACCCACCTGACCCCCGGCTTCAACGGCCGCTGCCGGCTGCTCGACATTCTGGCCGCGGCCACCCCCGATGCCAGGTCGCCGCTTTCGGCCACGCTGCGCCGGCTGCACGCCGGCGGCGGGCGCCTTTCGCGCACGCAGATCCTCACGCTCGTGGTCCTGTCGCTCGACGCCGATCTCTCGCGCGCGCTGATCGCGCTGCGCAAGGAAGGCCTGCGCGTCTCGGTCATCCATATCGAGGCGGGCTCGTTCGCGGGGCGCGGCGGCGGATCGTTCGCGGCGCCTGGTGTGGGCGCGGCCGCCGGCGCGATCGTGCGCGGCGCCGCCGGCGCAGCCGCCGGTAATACCCCGGACCTGCCGGTCGCGCTGACGGCCGCGGGCGTGCCGTGCCTGACTCTCGCGCGCGGCGACGACCTGCGGGCGGCGCTGTCGCTCTCGCAACCGCAGAGCCGCCTCTGGGCCAGGTCGCGATGAGGACCTCGGGCAAGCTGCTCTACTTCGTCTGCTTCGCCGCCCTGGCCATGGTGGCGGCACTGGGGTTGGCCCGCATCGGCAGTCCGTCCATCGCCGGGGCGCTCGTCTGGGCGGCGCTCATTGCCGCCCTGGCCGGCGCGCCGGGTCTCGTCGATCGCCGGGCCTGGCCGCTCGCCCTGATCCTGCTGCCGGCGGGGGCGTATCTGGTGATGCGGGCGCAACTGCCCGTCCCGGCCCACACGCGGGGACTCGGGGCGCACTACGACTTCTATGCCCGTCAGCTCCGCGCCGCCGGACACGCCTACGTGGTGCACACCATGCCGTTCGATCTGACGGGCGCAGCCGGGCTCCGGCTCCTTCTGGCGCTGGTCGTCTACGGCGCCACCGGGCTGGCAGCGTTCGTGGCGCTGAGCCTGCGCAAGGCGCTGCCGGCCGTCGTTGTCTTTCTCGTGCTGCTGGGGTTCGGCCTCACCGTCGACGGCGCCGGCAGGGTGGTCCTGCTGCCGCTTTCGTTCCTCGTGCTGGCCGGCTGCCTGCTCACGCTCTCGCGCTCGCTCGAGCGCCGGCGCTGGTCGACCGCCGGCATCACCGCCGGCGCCGCCACGGCGGCGATCGCCGCGCTGCTGGCCCTCGTGCTGCTGGCGGCGACTCCCGTGGCCAGCGGCAGGCCCTGGCAGAACTGGGGTGCGTGGGGTCTTGGAGGCCCGAGCTCGTCGCGTCTGACCTTCGACTGGATGCTGAACTTTCCGAGCCTGCTCAACCCGCGAGCCGACTCCCGGGTCATGCGGGTCGAGTCGCCCGTCGCTTCGTACTGGCGCGCCAACGCGCTCGACACCTTCAACGGCGTGGCCTGGCTCAGCGGCGGCGCGCTCGGCGACCCGCTCACCCGCGTAGGAGCCGCCGGCCTGTACACCTACGCCGTGCCCGCCGCCGATGGTGAGCCCGCCGCCGGCAGCCGGCCCGCGGGCACGACGGTCAACGAGGTCTTCAAGGTCGACTCCCTGTACAGCGACTTTCTCTTTGCGGGAGGCACGCCCCAGACGGTGGTTCTGGACGCACACGTGCCGGTGTTCTCGACCGGCGCCCAGGCGCTGCGGCTGCAGCATGCGCTGGGACCGCGGTTCGGCTATGCACTCACGGCCGTGGTGCCTCGCCTCAAGCCCGCCGACCTGGTCGGCCGTGGACGCGGCTACCCACTCGACGTTCTGCCCGACACCGCGCTGCCGTTCCCGACGGCGGCGGCACTGAGCGGAGACACTGCGCGAGCGCTCACCGGAGACGCTCCGACAGCCGCAACCAGCGGCGGTCTGGCGAACCGCTGGCGGACGACCATGGACGACACTGCCGCCGACAGGGAGTGGCTCGGTCTGTACGAGCTCAACCAGACGATCGTCAGGGGCGCGACCGACCCCTACCAGATCACGCTGCGCATCGAGCAGTACCTGCGCACGAACTACACCTACTCTCTGACCCCGCCGCCGAGCCGCTACCGGTCGCCCTACGCGGCCTTCCTGTTTGACACCAGGACCGGTTACTGCCAGCACTTCGCCGGCGCCATGGCCGTGCTTCTGCGCTTTAACGGGATTCCCGCGCGAGTGGCGGTCGGCTTCATGACCGGAGCGCTGGTCGGCAAGGACACCTACTCCGTCAACAGGACCGACGCCCATGCCTGGGTCGAGGTCTACTTTCCGCAGGTCGGCTGGGTGCCCTTCGATCCCACTCCGGGCGGCAGCATGCCCGGCGCCGGCCCCTCGTCGACGAACGTGGGCTTCGTCGACCCGTTCCGTCAGGACCGTGGCGCGGCCGGTCCGGCCGCCGCGGCCACGGCGGCGCCGAAGCTCCAGAGCCTGCCGGCCACCGCGCGGGTCAGAAACCGCGGCGCGGCCACGGGGATCGCGGCCGCGCCCTCGCGAGCTCCGCACTGGCTGCCGTGGGCGCTCGGGCTGGCGATCGCCCTGCTGGTCTGGCCTCTCGCCCGCGGCGCCGTACGGCGCCGCGGGCTGCACCGGGGCAGCGCCGACCGCCGCCTGCGCGCCGCGCTCGCGCTGGTCTACACCGAGCTCAGGGACTGGGGCGTCGGCGTGCCGCGATCGCAGACCCTCGAAGAGACAGCGGGATTTCTGAAGGAGTACCTCGGCCTCGACGCGACCGCGCTGACCGCTCGCCTCGAAGCGGTGCTGTTCGGCGGCCGCGCCGCCGATGAGCGCGATCTCGCCGACATCGCCCGGCTGCGGCGCGACCTGCGGCGCCGGCTGCGGGCCCGGCAGGGCCGGCTGCGCGGCGTTCTGGCCAGCTACGGTGTGCCGGCCGCGCCGCGATAGGAGGCGGTCGCAGGCAGATCCGCCCCCGAGGCGCGCGGGGCGGATCTGCCTGCGACCTCCCCGACACGCGCGGGACGGATCTTCTTGCGACCTACTTGACGGTGAGCTTGACGGCCTTGATCGCCGAGACATTGCCCGCGGCGTCTGTGGCTGAGACCTTGACGGTATAGGCGCCCTTGGCGAGCTTGATCTTGAGGCTGACTGCCTGCTTGGCGTTGACCGGCTTCGTGGTCTGAGTGAACGCTCAGACCGGGAGGGGTGGTCAAGCCGAGTGCGTAACCATGGCGCGAGGACCTGCGCATTCATGGGCACCTGTGGATCCGGCCGGCGGCCACTCTGCATTCATCTTCGCGGCCGCTGACGGTATTCCCGTCGCGCCAGGAGATGGTCTCAGGCTTTTCTCGGCAATCGCGATACCGCAGGGAGACGGCGGCGGCCCTGTCGTGCAGAACGACTCCTCGTATTCGGCTCGCCCACGATCACCCCTTTACGGCGCAAGATGAAGACGCGACGCACGAGCGGACATCCAGGGCCCCCCGACGCTCCGCCGTTCGCGTAACAGCGACGGGTAGGACTGCACCCCTGATGAGTCTGGCCATCAGGGGTGTCCAGCCACCCTTCCCACGGCATCTCGCCGTGTTGAGTGGGTCTCGTGCTGCATCGCTGATCAAGGAACGGTGAACCCTGTGCCGGTCGAGAGATGGCCGACGATGCGGAAAGTATTGCTGGCCGGATTCGAGTAGGTGTAGTCACCCGCGTTGGTCGAGCCCGCCATAGGTGTTGAGGTGTACGGGTTCCTGGGCCAGTTGTCGACGTACGGGTTGCTGCCGGAGTCGATGAGAGTCGCCTGGCTAAGCGACCCCGGGTAGGTGTCGCTGTGGTCGACGGCATAGCTTGCCACTCCCACCTGGAGGCTGTGGACGCCCTCTTTGACCGCCGCGTCCTTGGCCTTGTTCCTCTGGCTGAGAAACATCGGGATGGCAATGGCGGCCAGGATGCCGATGATGATGATCACAATAAGGAGCTCGATGAGCGTGAAACCGTGCTGACCTTTGCTGAAGCGCCTCATGTCACCTCCTCCCTTTCTGCTTGTTGAGCTTGTCGGCAACGCGGCGCGATGAGGTGAGCGATCGCCGTCGTGCCTTGTGGGGTGGTTCGGCCGTCGGCCGCCGGACTCATTGCCGGGGCGACGGCCGCGTGAGCGCGGGCCGGTGCCACCGCGCCTCGTCCCAGCGACAGTTCCCTACTCCCACGCGAACATCTGTTCCGCAGTCAGCACCGCTGCCTCTTTCTGCATCCGATGCAGGCGAGTCGGCCATTCCGGATGCGTTCCCATGGGCGCAGCAAGCCCGCCCGGCAAAGATGTTCTCGGGGCCAGACGGTAACCTCCGCTCGTCTCCTGAACGGACGCGCATGATTGCCCCCGAGCGCCATCGAAGGTCGCCTACACCAGCGTGCTCGATCTCATCGCCGCCATCGGGGACTCCTTTCAAGCACACAACCGAGACCCCAAACCGTAGATCTGGACCGCCCCGGTGGCGGCAATCCTCGAAAAGGTCCCCTGTGGCAAAGCCGTTTTGGAGACGGTGCATTAATATGCTCGCAATGGAACGAGAACGGTCGCGCATGGCCTAGCCTTCATGCTATCGTTTCCGTCGCTTCGCCAGTGGTTCATCACAACCAGGCTGAGGGGGCGAGACGCCCAAGTCTACTCGCTTCACCGTCACTGCCGAGATCGTCTCGGCCATCACATCGAGCCTCGTGCTCGACGACGTGCTCTCAAGTATCGCCGAGCGCGCCTGCGAGCTTCTTGAGCTGTGGGAGTGCGATCTCTACGGCTGGGTCGCCCCCGAAGAGGAGGCTGCCTGCCTGGCAGTCTGGGCGCGCGAGCCCGATCCCGGCGATGCCGAGTGGGTCGGCGCCAGACTGTCACTGACCCAGCATCCAGCCTTCCGCCGCGTCCTGCGCGAGGGCCGCATCATGGCTGCCTACCTCGACGATCCCGGCCTCCCGCAGGCCGATCGGGCGCGCATGGAGTCCTGGGGGGAGCGCGCCTGCCTGATCGTACCGCTGGTCTTCAAGGGTGACGTCATCGGTTGCCTGCAGTTGATCGAGAAGCGCCACGCACGCCTCTTCTCGGCGCGCGACCGCACGCTGGCCGCCACCCTGGCTGCCCTGGCGGCGGTCGCCATCCAGAATGCCCGCCTCTATGAAGCGCTCGAAGGGCTTGCCATCACCGACGGTGTCACGGGGCTCTTCAACCACCGGCACTTCCACGATCGCCTCGCGGCCGAGGTCATCCGGGCCAAACGCTTCGACCTGTACCTCTCGCTGCTGATGATCGACATCGATGGCTTTAAGGCCTACAACGACCGCTCCGGTCACCCGGCCGGCGATGCTCTCCTGCGCGCCCTTGGCGCGCTGCTGGGCGGAGGCACGCGCGCCCAGATCGATGTCGTCGCCCGTTATGGCGGCGATGAGTTTGCCGTGATACTGCCCAACACCTGGGCAAGCGGCGCAATCTCGGCTGGGGAGCGCCTCAGAGGTGCCGTCGCCCGGACACCCCCCGTCGATGGCACGCAGCTCACGACGAGAGCGGCAGCAGGGCCTCAGGACAGCGTCCAAAGAGGCGACAGCAGCGCAATGGCAGTTGCGGAGCGCATCCGCACCGACATTGAAACTGCGGGTTTCGGCTCCGCGGAGCCGCCAGTCATCACGGTCAGCATCGGGGTGGCCGCTCTGGGTGAGCATGCCAACTCACTCGAAAGCCTCATCGCGATCGCCGACAAGGCTCTTTATCGCGCCAAGCGACTGGGAAGAAACCGGGTCGAACTCGCTGACGTGCATCCCGACTAGGATCTGGCTTCGCCAGGGCCTCCTCTTGACGGGCTGACCCACGCGCATCAACTTGCGGCGGGCTCAAGTTTGTGGACCTCACAGTCATGCATGGGGTCCAGTGCCGCTGCTTGGACACGTCGCGCAGACCTATCACGCCAGAACCAGCTCGCCGCCGCCGATCGCCTGGTGGGGTTCTCGCTTGCCGACTACGGCCCGCCAGCGCTCATGCGAAAACACAGCTTTCGCACTATCATGGAAAGCGGATCTGGAAATGGGGCACGGCCAATCCGACCGCTCCTCTCGGGGTTCAGTGCATTCATCACGGGCTGGGTCCGAGTAGCTGGGCTCTTTCGTCGGCATGGCGTCGGCGCCGCTTGTGAACTCGCTGCTTCTGGGCTCGCGCCGCAGGCCCGACACAACGACAGGACCCTTGCGACACACGCCCGCATGCTACAAAGCACTACTGAAGTCCTGCGCCCCAGTCGCGACGGAGTGCCCCTTCACTTCTCCGCCGGCGGCGCCGGACAGGACGATGATGGGTAGTCCCGGTTCGACGTCGCGTACCGCGGCTACGGTATTCGCGGGCTCGCTGTCGGGCAGAGAGAGGTCGAGGAGGACCAGATCGATCCCACCGTCCCCTATGCGGGCCAGCCCCGCTTGCAGAAGGCTCGCGTGCTCCAGCTCGATCGACCGCTCGTCCCTGAGAGCCTCGCGGATAAGCCCGACATCTGCCGGGTTGTCCTCGATCACGAGGATGCGCTGCACTCTGCTTCTCCAGTACGGTCGACGGGCAACGTGCGAGATACGATGGCCCACATATCCTACAGCCCCTAGCGGCGCCGGTGTCGCCGAACTTGAGGATGGATCAGCGTCCGTGCTGCGTCGCAGGAACGCAACGCCAAGACAGTCATCTGCGACAAGCGCGCACATTGACCGGCTCGCAAGCTCCTGATGCGGCGGCAAGCTGCCGATGGCGTAGGTGAGCAACCAAGGAGGCGTCATGGCGGTTGCCACGTTTGGACCGTCCTCGGGGTGGGCCAGCAAGAAGATCAGCCGCGAAGGCGACGTCTTCGAGAACCAGCGCCACGGTGAGATCTCGCCGTTCGCCATCGGTGAGAACATCCGGCTCGGGCATCTCATCTGGGTGAACAACGGGACGCGCGCCTGGGTCGGCTCGCTCGCGCGCAATCCTGTCGAGTGGGCAAGAAGGATAGACGTCGAGAGTCCGAACAAGGCCCCCGAGGATGGGCACCGACCACGTACTCTGCATCAGGGCGCCTGGCGAGGAGTGTCATCATAAAGGTACTTCCGAAGTGTCGTCGGCGGAGCCGTCCCGAACGACGTTCAGGCGACGACGCAGGCGAAGGGAGCCTGCGTCTTGCGCGGCTCCTCGCCACCGCTTCTCGGCACCGCGGCACACGCACCGAGGGGACAAGTGGGCACTAAGCCTTTCGTCAGCGGCCAGCTGGCTTTCGCCGGTCGTGACGCAGATACGTCTGAGCGCGCGAGCCGGAGTGAGCTCTACGAGAGCCTCCCGGTGC